>JBDKEH010000141.1:0-10660 GCA_039795345.1 Bacteroidota bacterium | reverse complement strand
TCATCGATGGTGATAGATGAAGCGATGGCATCGGATCATCGACCGGTGTTGGTGGTGTTGGAGTGGTAAGTTTGAGTTTGTGATTTGATCAAGTATAAATACAGTAGATCATTACTTGATTCTCGTCTCTTTGTTCTTGTAATCTTCCCTCATTTTATCTTTCCCTTTTTATGATTTGTGGGAACAGAAAACGCCAGTATAAAAATTCGAAACAGAAAAGTAGAGCTGAAACTCACTTTTGAATATGCGGATCATATCATGCATAGCTACATACATAGAAACCCTCCGCATGATCTTACATTCTTGGATATTCAAAAAATTGCGCGTAGAGCGGAGTTTAAACTTAAACACCATAGAATATGGTTAGGTAAAGTAGTTTTTCGGGAAAAGATGTATATTATAGTTATAATTCTGACACCGAAATTTGCAGTAGTTAAATCATGTTACTATAGTCAGTATGTCTAATAAAAAATCTCAAAAGGTGAAAATGATAAAAGGGGCGTTTGGTATCAAACTTCCTGAGAATTATCGGTTTAAATTGAAAGATAAAAATGAGCGTAAAGAAGTGATATGGTTAATTAAAGAAGGGGTGTTTAAAGATATCCGCGATTATGAAGAAACAATGACTCGATTATTGCTGACACCTTAGCATATTCATTTTATTGCCACTGAAAACACAGAACCCCACTGAAGGATTTTTTCAGTGTCTCTCAGTGCCCTCAGTGGCAATAAATCACTATAACAGAATTCTAACATTAAAATCTTCTCAAAGAGACTTCAAGTATGCAGCACTGGCACCAAATTTGGTGTCAAATATGTACATCCCCCTGAGCCATTATTTCGTTTATTGAAAAAAGGAGGGTTTATGTACATCAAGAGTCTACAACCAAATATTATCGAAAGCGACAGCTATCTAACAGTCATGTCGGAACGTACCGGAAATCTGGTATTGAAAGTGCTGGATGTGGAAGGTCATATGGCCAAAACCGTAGTTGCTGATGTAGCAGAAGGATTACAACAACTGGCATTGAACCTTAGCGATCTGGGTAGTGGTAACTATATCCTAAATGCATTCAATGGTGATGTATTCATCAAAGCTATCAGATTCATCAAACAATAAATCTTTACTCTTTGCGATAAAAGGGGACTCCACTTATGGGGTCCCTTTCTTTTTATAAGCATCTACTCTTTGTCTTATATTTTCACGAACACTCATGTAATACAAATTAAAATCACCAACATGATAATTTTTCGTTCTAAAAAATACATTACCAAAAAAGCGAGGCTTACCGGTCCATAATACACCCGATGCATTTTTTGCTGCTGCTACTTTTTTTACGATGCTATTAAAGCCTGTAACAACACCACCTTTATTTTCTTTTCGCTCAGCAACAGTATCAACACTGCTCCATGTTAGTGGATTGGTAACCACAGCATGATAATTTTCTTTCAAGACGTACTCCGGTTTATACCCTTCTTTATACGTTCTCCAACTCAATAAACATCCCGTTTGCTCAGGAGTAGAACAAGGCTTGATGTTTGCAAACCAATCAGGCTCAACAGGAATACCTACGAGATAGGCGGCAACAAGTTTTGATTGTAAATTCTTACCATCAAAGAATTCTTTCACCAAACGCTTACCATGTGTGGTACCCTGACTATGTGCTGCAATGATGATGGGCTTACCTTGATTGTACTTTTCTAAATAATAAACAAAGGCAGCTTTCACATCTGCATAAGCCAATTCAAATGCCTGAAGTGCTGCTGCAGTATCTGCTGCTGATTTCGGGAAATAAGCGCCCAGATTGGCTTGTCGGTATCGCGGAGCAAAAACCCTACCTGCTTCATTAAAAATACTGGCCTGAAAAAGAATGGTACTATAATCTGTTTTAGCCGATAGTAAAGCATCTGTTATTGAAGCGTTCCATCCGAATGGAAGCTGATCGTCTGTATAAGTGGTGGGATGTATAAAGAAAACATCTACCAAAGAATCGGGCTTAAAATTTTTCCGCAAGGGTTTGGGAACGCTATCAGCAGGATCATGCTTGTAAGGATGTGCCGCCCAGAAATTCATATCTGCATAATCCGGTGCGTTTATCGATGGAGCAAACTGATAACGAGAGGCGTATTTATGATAGCCATTACTGCAACCTGCCACTAGCAGTGTACAACAGCAGAACCAAAGTATTCCTTTCATCTCCTAAAGTTGATAAAAATACCTGAAACTCTCTCTTATCAACAGATATACGGAAATCAAAGTAGTTTTGTACTTTTCCAAACGGTTCTCGAAAACCGTGCTATTGTTCATCCTAAATTGATTGTTATGTCCATACCAGTAGTAGACCTTGCAGAGTTTTTAAGTGGCGATCCTGCACGCAAATCCGCTTTTGTACAACAATTGGGGAAAGCCTATGAAGAAGTAGGTTTTGTTGCAGTAAAAAACCATGGTATACCCGATCAACTGATCGCTGAACAATATGAGTATGTACAGCAGTTCTTTGCGCTGCCACTGGAGAAAAAATTGCAGTATGAAATACCGGGCTTGGCCGGACAAAGAGGGTACACCAGCTTTGGTCGTGAGCATGCCAAGGGCAGTGAAGCACCGGATCTGAAAGAATTTTTTCAATATGGGCAAACCGTTGAAAATGGTGATCCGATCAAAAATGAATATCCGGATAATGTGGTTGTGAAAGAAGTAGAACCATTGAATAAAACCTTATTTAACGCGTATAGAAATTTTGAGAAAAGCGGTCGTGCTCTATTGCAAGCCATTGCATTGTATTTAGGATTGGATGAACATTATTTTGATGCACATATCGAAAATGGGAACTCTATTCTTCGTTGTATCCATTATCCACCCATTACTTCTGAACCGAAAAGTGCCATTCGTGCAGAACAACATGAAGACATCAACCTAATCACTTTGTTGGTAGGCGCTTCTGCAGATGGTTTGCAGATCCTTACAAAGCAGGGCGAGTGGGTGAACGTAACTTCTTTGCCTGAACAGATCGTGGTGAATGTGGGTGATATGTTGCAACGTCTTACCAATAATAAATTACGCAGTACCACCCACCGTGTGGTAAATCCGCCAAGAGAACACTGGCATACCAGCCGCTTCTCTATGCCTTTCTTCCTGCATCCAAGAAGTGAAATGAGTCTGGCATGTTTAGAAAGCTGTATCGATACAGCGCATCCAAAAGCATACCCGGATGCTACTGCCGGAGAGTATTTGGATGAAAGATTGAGAGAAATCGGGTTGAAGAAATGATGAATGTGGAATATTGAATAAAGAAGTGAGGAACAAGAAAGAAGAAACAGGGAACAAGGAAGGAACAAGAAACAGGTAATCAAGTTTAAATAGCGCCGGAGTTTACTCCGGCGTGAAAAAAGGAAATAAGAAGGGTTCAAAGATCTGCCTATAAAATTCCTTGTAGCTCAAAGCTCACAGCCGATTTTCTCCAGTTTCAAGGATTTCAGTAATTTCCAACTTCAATAGTTGCTTCTATTAACCCTTGATACTATTACGCCATATCCCATTCCTGAGAGCCGTTTTGTGGCATAGTCTGACTGCGTTTGGTGGTCCGCAAGGGCATCTGGGGATGATGATGAAGACCTTTGTTCAACAGCGTCGTGATGTTTCAGAGACTGAATTGATGGAATACAATGCATTTTGTCAATTACTGCCCGGCGCTTCTTCCACACAAACACTCACACTGATCGGATACAAAAGAGGCGGCATCCCATTGGCGATTCTTACACTCTTGATATGGATTACACCGGCCTGTATATTGATGGGAGGCTTATCTTTTTTGTTGCAGTATTTCAGCAGTAAAGATGTTCGCCCGGATTTCTTCATGTTCATTCAGCCGATGGCCATTGGGTTTATTGCTTATTCAACGTATCGCATCTTTAATATTGCCGTACACAATACGATCACACGTGTGATCATGACGGTAGCGGCATTCGCTACTTTTTTGTTATTCAAAACACCTTGGATTTTTCCTGCATTGATCGTGGCAGCTGGTATCGCCACTAATTTCAGTGATAAGCGTATTCCGCAAAAAGATGTACCACCTAAAAAGATCAAATGGGGTAATATCATCATCTTCTTCCTACTCTTTGGTACTGCAGGTTATATCTCAGAAACCGCAACTCGTAACAATTGGGAGAATCGTAAAGCCATCAACCTATTTGAAAACGCCTATCGTTTTGGTAGTCTTGTTTTCGGAGGAGGTGATGTGATGATGCCTCTCATGTATGAACAATATGTCACCCGTCCTGAATCCAAACGAATTCGTGAAACCGGAAGAGATGTATTGAAAATGTCCAAAGAAGACTTTCTGACCGGATCAGGTATGGTAAGAGCAATACCCGGACCGGTATTTTCCATTGGTGCATTTGCAGGAGGAATGGTACTAAAAGATCAAGGAGCCTGGTGGCAATTGATGGGCTGTTTGATCGGTGCCATTGCCATCTTTCTTCCCAGCGCCTTATTGGTACTCTTCTTTTTCCCTGTATGGCATAATCTGAAACGTTATGCTGTGATCTTCCGGTCACTGGAGGGCATCAATGCCGCGGTGGTAGGTATTATGACCGGTGCTACTTTTTATTTAATGAAAGATACTTTTCTGATCTCCTTATTTGAAGGTAGATGGATCGCTATTTGGGATATTTTCATCATTATTGGCACCTTCTTGTTACTCAAACTCAATAAGATCCCTGCTCCATTGATTGTGATGGGCTGTCTGCTATTGGGGTATTTGGTTCATTGAGATTTGGGTTCAGGCTTCACGCTGCAAGCTACAAGTAGTGAGTAGTGAGTATGATGAATAATAAGGATGTAAGTTAGCTTACATGAATGATCTATCAGACAATACATAATTGCTTGTGGCCTGTAGCTTGTAGCCTGCAGCCCCCAACTCATCTCCTTTGTTTTCCACAAAAGGCGTATATTAGAGCATGGTCACATTAGCTATCTACAACCTCAAGGGTGGCGTAGGCAAAACTGCTGCGTCCATTAATCTGGCATATGCATCTGCCAAAGAAGGATTCAAAACACTGGTATGGGATTTAGATCCGCAAGGCTCTTCCTCTTTTTATTTGGGTGCCAAAGCCACCATAAAAAATGAGTCCAGAAAAATTCTCAACAGTGAAATGGATCTGAAAGATGCCATTCAAGCTACTGCATACGAGAACCTGGATATTATTCCGGCAGATATTTCTGCGCGTCATGCAGATATTCTGTTGAATGAAATGAAACAATCCAAACGAAAACTCCTTTCACTCTTATCAGCACTCAAAAACGATTATGATATCGTGATACTGGATAGTCCACCCGGCATTTCCGTATTACATGATGCTGTTTTTGTGGCTGCTGACTGGGTACTGATGCCAAATATTCCGACCACACTTTCTATTCGTTCATTTGAAACGGTGAACGATTATTTCAAAGAAAATGATCTGGATCGCTCTAAGATCAAGTGTTTCTTTAGCATGGTAGACCATCGCAAAAATCTTCATCATGAAGTAATGAATGAATTTTATAAAGACAAGTATTTCCTGAAAAGCTATATTCCTTATTTAAGTGATGTAGAGAAAATGGGTGTACATGAAGCACCTATTGAAACCTATGCTGCCAGCAGTTATGCCGCACAATGCTATCGCGATCTTTGGAAAGAGATCAGAAAGAACTGTATTCAGTAATATTTTTCTTGTTTAGTTGTTAAATAGTGGTTTATGGAAAGACATTTATCGTCGTGGTATAGCCCGGCATTGGGAAAAGAAATGCCGATCGCATCTTATGGGCATTATGGTTTTGTATTGTTATTGATTCCTACAGCAGCAGCTGATTATCTGGAGTATGAACGTTTTCAGTTGATTGATGCATTGGCTCCTCATATCAATAGTGGAAAGATTCGTGTATTCAGTATTGACAGCATGAATAAAGAAAGCTGGATGAACAATGAAATGGAGCCTGCACATAAAGCTATTCGCCATAACCAGTTCAATGAATATGTCTTTAATGAGGTAATTCCTTTTATCAGAAACAATACCAGTAATGAAACAATGATCTATACATGTGGTGCATCATTCGGAGCATTACATGCCATGAACTTGTTTTTGAAACGCCCCGATATCATCAATGGTGCTATTAGCATGAGTGGTGTTTATGATCTTACAGAATATACCAAAGGTTATTGGGATGATCAGGTGTTTTATAACAGTCCGGCACATTACCTGCCCACCCTTACAGATCCTTGGTATCTTGATAAGATCAAAGCCAGCCATCATATTCATATTTATACCGGAAGTGGCTCGTATGAAGATCCGGAAGCCTCTAAAAAGTTTGCAGGCATCTTATACAGCAAAGGCATTTGGTATGATCTTGACGTATGGGGACAAGACATCACCCACGATTGGCCCACCTGGCGTACGATGTTGCCGTATATTGTGGATGTGAAATTTTAGTCCATGGTCCATAGTCGATGGTCCATGGCAAGAAAGTTTATTGATCATGCTTCATGGTTTTTACTATGGACCATCGACTATGGACCATCGACTACTCTGCAAAATCCACGTTAATTCCCTCTACAGTTCATGCTTTCTGGTAATCGTGATTTAATATTACAGCTCAATTGATGGGTTTGAGAAAAAAGCTACTATTCCTTCTTTTATTGATTGCTCTAGGCTGTGTGAAAGAACAAGCTGTTGCGCAGTTTGTGACCATCTCCGGTAATGTATATGATATTACAGCCAGAAGACCTTTGGAAGCAGTAGCAGTATTGAGTAATTCCGGTAGGGGTACTATTACGGATTCGTTAGGTCGCTATCTTATCACCGTTCCAAGAACTGATTCGATCTGGTTTTCGATGATTGGAAAGTCGACAATGAAATATCCGGTAGATACCATCATTAACATAGACAATTTCAATGTCATGATCCATGTTCGTGCAGCGGATCTTCCTGAGGTAAAAGTGCGTAACAACTATTATAAATTAGATTCTATACAAAATAGACAGGATTATGCAAAAGCTTTCAATTTTAGAAAGCCAACGGTTCGTTTAAGTACCAATCCAAATTATAATCCCGGTGGATTGACGGCAGGATTTGATCTGACTGAACTCATTAACATGTTCCGTACACGTCGAAATCGTAACATGGAATTTTTGCAGAATCGTTTATTGGATGAAGAGCAGCAGAAATATATTGATAGAAGGTTCAGTAAAAAATTTGTGCGTGAACTCACCTTGTTGAACTCGCCCGAATTAGATTCATTCATGAACCGATACAGGCCTTCGTATGAATTACTGACACAAATGAATGATCTGGAATTGGGATACTATATCAACAGGTGTTATGATCAATATAGAACATTTCGATATGGTTGGAGAGGCGGTTTGAGGCGAAGAGAAGATTAAAGCTTATAAAATCGATCTATGCGCATATTCTTTTTCTTGCTGACCTTGATGTGCAGTTGTACTTTTTTATATGCACAAGAAAAAACAGGCGTATGGCGTGGCGTAGTAAGGTTTAGTCAATATGGTTTTGATCCCAATTTCAATCCTACACCAAGATCGATCATGCCCCCCAATGATCCGCAAAGCAGAATGGGAAGAGCTGGCACCAGCAGCTTCGCAACAAGCACCATCACCAATTCGGAGGTCGATACACATGCAAAATTAGAATGGCTGCAAATCGATGATCGTTCTGTGGTACAGCTGACTTCTTATAGTGTCGATAACAAATTGGTTACCATGTATCAGTTTCATGCGCGACCAACACCGAAAGAGTTTTATAAATTTCATTTGCAAGGAAAATCTTTGTTGGTCAAAGAAAGCGATAGGCGTGCAGACCTGTTTGATATGCGTGGTACTTTTCAGGAAACAGATTCTTCTTTTGTATTCTGGGGTGTTTGGGAAGATCCATTTACAGGAAAAAGATTTGGTACTTTCTTTTTTGAAAAAGTCAAAGAGAATATTGCCATCAATCCGGAGCTGGTCTATTCTTTTCTGAAAAAAAATAAACTGGATGAAAATAGTTTAATAAATCCTATCCCATCTCCTGTTATTCATGATACGATTCGAACAGAGGCTATTGCAGTATATGGTAATCTGGTAGAGAATGGTCTTAAAGATCAAGACACACTCAGTATTTGGTTCAATGGAAAATTATTGGAAGACAATATTGTACCTAGTGAAAAACGATTTTTCTTCAGGGCCAATCTAGGTGATCAGGAATGGAATTATCTCACCGTACGATGTAAAAATGAAGGCAAAGAAAAAGGAGCCGGCATTCACCTGAATTTCGAGTTCAATGATATTCAGATGAAGTATAACCTGGTTTTGTTCCGATTTGGCCAAGCAGACTGGGTCATTCGCCGAAAAGTATCCAACAAACAGGCTGAATAGCTGTTAATTTATGAGCCGATTGTTCTGAGCAAAGCGTTCTGAGCAAAGCGAAGAATCGCCGATGTAGAGCATACCCCGGCCATTCATCCAATGTTGCAACAATAGACATTAAATAATTCTATCTTTATCGGTCTTAAATCTCAAGTCTTGAAAAGAATGTATCCTTTGGCTTTTGCAGCCATTGTTATGGTTGCCTGCAAAAGCAAAAAAGAAGAACCACGTCAACAGAATGGAGGTCCACAAGCAGTGATCGTAGATGTGATCATCGCAGGAAAGAACAGTATTGCCAATACCATCGAAGTGAATGGTACCGTAGTAGCTAATGAAGCTGCCAATTTGCAACCGGAAGTGAGCGGTCGTTTGACCTATCTCAATCTGCCTGAAGGAGCGAAAGTATCTCAAGGAACTGTTCTGGCCAGGATCAATGATGCAGATCTTCAAGCCAATATGCAGAAGATCCGCGTTCAGTTAGATCTGGCACAAAAAAATGAAGCTCGACTCAAAAAATTGCTCGACATCAATGGTATCAATCAGGCTGATTATGATGCAGTACTCAATCAGGTCAACACATTAAAAGCAGATCTGGATATCACACAAGCACAGATCGATAAAACTGTACTCAAAGCACCTTTCACAGGTATCCTTGGTTTACGTATGATCAGTCCGGGTGCTTATGTAACTCCTGCTACTATTCTTGCTACTTTACAACAAACCGATAAAGTAAAGATCGATTTCACCGTTCCTGAAATGTATACGGATGTGATTGGTAAAGGAAGAACAGTGCATGTGAAAACTACGGCCAGTGCATCTGTTAGAAAAGCCACCATCATTGCTACAGAACCTCAGATTGATGCTACTACCCGTAATCTCAAAGTGAGAGCAGTATTGGATGGAGCTAATATTAATCCGGGTGCATTCGTAAAAGTATTGCTAGACGCAGGTGGAAAAAATAATAGCATTCTGGTTCCTACCAATGCTATCATTCCTGATGCAAAAGCAAAAAAAGTAGTGGTAGTGAAAGATGGAAAAGGTAAACTAACTGATATCGTAACAGGCTTACGTGCCAATGGTGCTGCAGAAGTGGTGAGTGGACTTAATGAAGGCGATAGTATTGCTGTATCAGGCGTATTGTTTGTGCGTCCTAACTCTCAAATAAAAGTGAGAAGTGTAAAACAGATCTCAGAATTCATGGGACAACAATAAGATCCCATTCACTGAACCCTGTTTTCATTTCTTTAATCACTTGATCTTATGAATATTTCAGAACTATCATTAAAACGGCCCATCCTCGCAACAGTGATGAACATTCTCATTGTGTTGTTTGGAGTGGTTGGATATACTTTTCTTTCTGTACGTGAGTACCCTGCTATTGACCCGCCCATTGTGAATGTGCGTACTTCCTATGCCGGTGCCAACTCAGATATCGTAGAGAGTCAGATCACAGAACCATTGGAGAAATCCATCAATGGTATTCCGGGTATTAGAACCATCACTTCTTCCAGCTCTAATGGTTCCAGTAATATCACCGTTGAGTTCAATATCAATGAAGACCTCGAAGCTGCAGCCAATGATGTGCGTGATAAAGTGAGTCAGGCAGCCAGAAACCTTCCTCAAGATATTGATGCACCACCTGTGGTGAGTAAAGCAGATGCAAACAGTGATTTCATTCTTTTGATGGCTGTTCAAAGCCGCACCAAAGGATTGCTCGAACTGAGTGACTATGCAGAGAATGTACTCGTGGAAAGATTGCAGACCATTCCGGAAGTAAGTTCTATCAACATATTCGGACAAAAGCGTCCTGCGATGCGAATCTGGATCGATCCGGATAAACTGAATGCATACAACATCACTTTCGCAGATTTACGTAATGCACTGAACAGAGAGAATGTAGAAATTCCTTCGGGGAAGATTTATGGGCAGAATACTGAAATGACGATTCGTGCATTGGGACGATTGCAAACCGAAAAAGATTTTCGTGATCTCATCATCTTCGAAGACAACAGAGGTATCATTCGTTTGAGTGATGTTGCTAAAGTAGAGATCGGTCCGGAGAATGAAGAATTCAGCTGGCGATTGAATGGTGTGAATGCGGTGGGTCTGGCCATCATTCCACAACCCGGTGCCAACTATATTAAAATTGCCGATGAATTTTATAAACGCGTTGAAGCCATTCAAAAAAGTCAAAAAGGTGATTTTGAATTAACGCCTCTCATTGATCAAACCAAAAATGTTCGACGCTCTATCAAAGAAGT
>JBDKEH010000094.1:0-20160 GCA_039795345.1 Bacteroidota bacterium | reverse complement strand
GGTTGATATCTGTAACCAAAATTCACATATCCAAAAAATCCTGATGAACTGTTTTCAAAAAAGTCTTCTCCATCTGTAATGGTGATGGCACTGGCGCCGGCGCCCAGTTCAAGGTAATGTCCTTTACTACCTGACAAATAATTGATGCCAACAGGAATTGCGAATACTCCTGAGGACAAAAAACCTATCCCGCCTGCGCCCACACGAAAACCAAGGCCTTTTTGTCCTTTGAAACGCTGATCATAGTTCAGCGAAAGAATACCGGGTCCGCCGATCTCACCATAAATATTTCTGGCAGGAGGTTGAGGAATATCATCGCTGTTTTTTTGAGCGAAAGTCTGGGTTGTTGTCAATAAAAGGAATCCGAGTAAAAAGATAACTGCTTGCTTCATGGTTTAATTTATTGCTTAAGACACACGAAGCTAAACCAAGGTTGCTTAGTTCTATTGACCGTTCATCAACATCACATATTTATGTGTGAATGACTTAAATCATTTCCTTGAGTTGCTCCACTACACGATCAATTTCTTCCTTTGTATTGTGTTTGGAGAAAGAGAAACGAACTGTTACTTGATTGGGGTTATTATTGATCGCTCTGATGACATGAGAACCTTGATCAGCGCCACTGGTACATGCACTACCGCCACTAGCGCAGATATTGTTGATATCCAAATTGAAAAGGATCATCTCACTTTTTTCTGTTTTGGGAAAACTTACACTCAGAACAGTATATAAAGAACGACCTAAAGTATCACCATTAAACGCAATGCCTTTAATGTTTTTCTTCAATTGCTCCATCATGTATACTTTCAGCCCTTTGATATACGTACTGTCTTGCTCATAGTTTGCAGTTGCCAGTTCCAATGCTTTTGCAAAGCCTACAATACCATACAGGTTTTCTGTCCCCGCACGCATATTTCTTTCCTGGCTACCTCCATGCACAAAAGGTTTGATCTTTACATTTTCATTGATGTACAGTAATCCAACTCCTTTCGGTCCGTGAAATTTGTGACTGGCGCCCGTAATAAAGTGTACAGGTGTATTTCGAAGGTCGAATGGAAAATGACCAACGGTTTGAACAGTGTCACTATGAAAAATCGCGCCGTACAATTTACAAAGCTCACCTACGGCATGAATGTCTAGAATATTACCGATCTCATTATTGGCATGCATCAAGGTTACCAAACATTTCTCTTCACTTTCCGCTAATAAACGTTCAAGATCTTCTAGATCGACATGTCCATTTGGAAGCAATTTTACATAACTCAAAGCTGCTTCGCCCGTATGATAAAGGTATTCCACTGTATGGGTAGTGGCATGGTGCTCTATCACAGAAGAAATGATATGCTTGCAACCGAGATCACGAACAGCAGCAGTAATAGCTGTGTTGCTACTTTCAGTACCACCGCTTGTAAAGAATATCTCAGCGGGATGTGCGTTCAGAATTTTTGCCACTGTTTTGCGCGCATTCTCAATCGCCAATCTGCTTTCTCTTCCATAACTGTAAATAGAAGAAGGGTTTCCAAATTGACTGGTCAGATAAGGCATCATAGCCTCCAAAACAACAGGATCCAGCGGGGTAGTGGCCGCATTGTCGAGATATATCCTTTCCATGGGACAAAGGTAGGGAAAAGAATAGTCAAGATGAGTTGACAGATATTAGTTGATAGTTGATAGACCTGAAATATTTACCCGCCTTTTCCTTCTGTCAACTATCAACTAACATCTATCAACCTATAATCACATTACTTCCTGAATATCTTTGATCAATTTGTTGGCAATATTAGCCGCAACTGTTTCAGAATTGCTTTCAGCGTAGATACGAATGATAGGTTCAGTATTGCTTGTACGAAGATGCACCCAATCTGTTTCGAATTCGATCTTTAAACCGTCTTCGGTATTAATAGGATGTTGTTTGTACTTCTTTTTGATGTGTTCGAAGATTTTCTTGAGATCGAATCCTGCAGTGAGTTCGATCTTATTCTTACTCATGAAATAATCAGGATAACTATTTCTTAATTGCTTGGCTGATTTCTTCTCCAATGCCATATGCGATAGGAACAAAGCAATACCGATCAATGCATCACGACCATAATGCAGATCTGGAACAATGATACCTCCATTCCCTTCACCACCGATCACTGCATTAACGGCTTTCATTTTATTTACAACGTTTACTTCCCCAACAGCACTTGGCGTATAAGTTCCGCCATGTTTGATCGTTACATCTTTCAAAGCACGGGTTGAAGACATATTGCTGACGGTGTTTCCTTTTCTGTTTTTTAATACATAATCAGCGACAGCAACCAGGGTATATTCTTCTCCAAATAAAGAGCCATCTTCACATACAAAACATAAACGATCCACATCTGGATCTACTGCGATACCGATATCGGCTTTTTGCTTATTGACTTCATTGCATAATTCGCGTAAGTGTTCGGGTAATGGTTCGGGATTATGGGCAAATTTCCCATTGACCTCACCATTCAGAACAGTAATATCTTTTACCCCCAATGCTTTTAACAAAGCCGGAACCGCAATGGCACCGGTACTGTTAATGGCATCCAGTACAACATTGAATTTTGCTTTTTTGATGGCAGCTACATCCACCAACGGATAAGCCAGTACCGCGTCAATATGTTGTTGAAGCGCTGTTTCGTTTACCGTATAGCTACCCAGTTTATCAACGGAAGCAAATGTAAAATCATCTTTAGCAGCGATCTCTAATAATGCAGCGCCATCTTCTCCACTGATAAATTCACCTTTTTCATTCAGTAATTTCAAAGCATTCCATTCTTTTGGATTATGGCTAGCAGTTAGAATGATACCCCCAGCAGCTTTCTCGAAAACAACCGCCATTTCAACAGTAGGGGTGGTACTAAGTCCAAGATCCACTACATCCAATCCTAAAGCATTTAAGGTACTAACTACCAAACGTTGAACCATTTCGCCGCTGATTCGTCCATCACGACCTATCACGACTTTCTGATTGCCCCCTGCTCTTTTCGCAAGCCATGTTCCATAGGCTGCGGTAAAACGCACCACATCCAATGGACTTAATGTATCGCCTGGTTTTCCTCCAATCGTTCCTCTAATGCCTGAAATACTTTTGATGAGTGCCATAATGCCTGAATTTTGCGGCTGCAAACATAATTCAATTTTTGTAGCGCAGCTTCATGTAATTTTGCGCTATCAATGTGATTTTATGCCGGACAAAGCGTGGTTCAGGGATTGGTTCAATTCTCATTATTATCATTTATTATACCAGCACAGGGATGACCGTGAGGCCATGGATTTTATACAAACATTGATCCATCATCTGCATCCTGAAAAAAAATGCCGAATGCTGGATGTTGCTTGTGGAAAAGGTCGCCATAGCAAAGCACTCGCTGATATGGGTTTTGATGTGACGGGTATTGATCTGTCAGAGGCCTCCATTATTGCTGCCAATCAACAGGCATCGGACAATCTCCACTTTTACAAACATGATATGCGTTTGCCTTTTTGGGTGAACTATTATGATTATGCGTTCAATTTTTTTACCAGCTTTGGTTATTTCCGTACCAAAAGAGAACATGATAGTGCTATCAGAACCATTGCACAAAGCTTAAAACATGGCGGATACTTTGTGATTGATTATCTCAATGTTCACTTTGCTGAAGATCATCTCGAGAAAGCCGTAACTGTTACGGCAGGAGATGTGGTTTTTCATATCACCAAATGGCACGATGAAGATCATTTCTTCAAACAAATACAAATCACAGACCCAACCCATACTTCGCCACATCATCTTTACACAGAACGTGTGGCTAAATTTTCTTTGGGTGATTTTACAGATATGATGGCTTATCAAGGTATGCAAATACAGGAAGTCTTTGGCGATTACCAATTGGGCAGGTATGATGTGCGTAAATCTCCCAGAATGATTATCCTAGCTAAGAAATCTTAATGTTTAGCTACTCTTTATTTGCGGGGATGCTCTTTTCTGAAGAAGCCTCCTTGTTGCGATTTACAACTGTTACAAATCTGGGTGTATGTATTTTAACCTGAGTTTTATCATATGCAAATGTGCCGGGCATATTAAAAACATAATCACTCCCGGGAGACCAAACAGGCATACTATTTGTAAAAACTATATGATGGTTGATTCGGGTAAGCCCCTTTCTTAGTGAGTCTGATAATGTGATTTGTTGAGGATATTCTTTCACGGTCAATGGTTCCAATAAAATAGCCGGCTTCTGTTGATTCTTGCTAGCTAGAAATTTTCTCATATGCTTGTTCGCCAATACATGAACGGTCTTCTTTTCATTTTGTTGAGAAAAAGATGCTACATACGACATCATCAGGATAGATAGCAGTAGTACTTTTTTCATACTTTAAATTAATCATTTTTGAAATGGGTGCTTGCATTTTCGATAGAAATTTTGTTAAAGGTTTATTAACGACACATACAGTAACTTTATCCGCTCATGGTTGACTACTATTTGTTACAATCTTTTTTTCAACGCTTACTTCAAACCATTTTGGAGTGGGATAGTTGGTTGTTCCTGAAAATCAATACTGTATTTACCCACCCTTTATTGGATAAAGCCTTTCCCCTTTGGCGCGACTCTGAATTATGGGTGCCTTTTTATTTATTTCTGATCGTATTAGCCATTGTGAATTTTGGTAAAAAAGCATGGTCATGGATCTTATTTGCGATCATCAATGTGACTTTAACAGATCAGGCAAGTAGCTCACTGATTAAAAACTGGTTTGCTAGGGTTCGTCCATGTAATGAAGAATTATTGTATGGAAAGATGCGATTATTATTAGAGCATTGCTCCGGCGGATTCAGCTTCACTTCTTCACATGCAACCAATCATTTTGGATTTGCCATGTTTGTATTCCTGACCACCAAAAACATATTGGGTAAATGGGGTAGATGGCTTTTTGTTTGGGCAGCTACCATTAGTTATGGACAAGTTTATGTAGGTGTACATTATCCAATGGATATCTTCTTTGGCGCATTATTAGGATCCGGTATTGGTGCACTAACTGCGGGTTATTACAATCGTAAAATAGGGCCGATTACTTTACAGCACCATGAAACATCTCTTTCATCATGAATGATCGATTATTCAAAGGAGTTTTACTAGCCTGCCTGATAGTGTATATCATCGCCATGTGGAATATTCCTGTCATTGATATTGATGCCGCGCAATATGCATCGATGAGTAGAGAGATGTTGGAGAATGGAAATTATCTCAAATTGTATGATCTCGGTAAAGACTATCTGGATAAGCCCCCGATGTTATTCTGGCTATCATCACAAAGTATACGTCTGTTTGGTGTGCATGATTGGGCTTATCGTATTCCATCTGTTCTATTATTACTTGTAGCCATTTATGCTACTTATCGTTTTTCATTATTGTACTACGAAAAAGTTATTGCTCAGTTAGCTGCTATTATTTTAGCCACTTCACAGGCAGTTTTTTTAATAGCACATGATGTTCGTTGTGATACCATGTTATTGGGATGGGTTACTCTCAGTTTATGGCAATTGGCAGCATGGTATGAAACCAATCGATGGAAACATTTTATTGTGGCATTCATAGCCATCGCATGTGGTATGATGACAAAAGGCCCCATCGCATTAATGGTACCTGCTTTTGCTTTTGTTCCACATTTTGCTTTGCGCAGAGAGTGGAAACAATTTATTAGGTGGGAATACCTGATCGGGCTATTGATTGTTGCTGTACTGCTTATTCCTATGAGTATCGGATTGTATCAACAATATGATCTGGAACCCGGTAAAATTTTTCATGGTAGACCCGTCAACTCAGGTCTGCGTTTCTATTATTGGACACAAAGTTTTGGGAGATACACCGGTGAAAATGTGTACAATGAAATGAACCATTTTACTTTTTTGCTGGAAAACATGCTTTGGAGTTTTCTACCCTGGATATTTTTCTTTTTAGCAGGCTTGGTCTATGCTATGAAACAACTCATTCAACAAAAATGGAAACTCATAGGTAAACAAGAGTGGATCAGTGCCGGTGGTTTTATCATTACATATTGTATTCTGGCAAGAAGTCAGGCGCAATTGCCGCATTATATTTTTGTCGTATTACCACTCGCGGCCATTGTATCAGCTCGTTTTCTGCATCATCTTTTATTTCAAACAAGCAAAACCTTCCTACATCGGATATTCAATGGTCTGCATGGGTTTATTTTCCTTTTATTGTGGATCGCTGCTGTAGTATTGATATGGTGGCCTTTTCCTGAAAATACCTTGGTACTGAAAAGCTTGTCTGTTGTAGGCTTATTGGGAGCGGTATACTTATTTTTTCGACCAAGAGCATCCGTACCTCCACTTTTTCAATGGGCTGTTTACACGGTGATTGGCGTGAATTTCTTATTGGTAACCGGATTTTATCCGCAATTATTGAAATACCAGTTGGGTAACACAGCAGCAGCGTTTATCAACCAATCTTCTCTTGACAAAGACAAAGTCGTGATGTATGAAATCGATAACAGTAGGGCATTACACTTTTATGGACAACATATTTTCCAAGAGAAAAAAACACTGGATTCCCTACAAGCTGATCAGGTCGTATTGACAAAGAAATCAACAGTTTCCGCACTTCAAGAGCGCTTTCCCAACCTGAATACTATATTTGAGGGTGAATATTTTGGGGTAAGTATGCTAACCTTGCCTTTTTTGAATCCAAAAACAAGATCAAAAGAAACCGTTTCTTATGTCCTGGTAGATCTGGATGGACAAAAAAAATAAGAAACAATAACATGACTGAAGTTTTAATCATACTCGGGTTAATTATTCTGAATGGATTTTTCTCCATGGCAGAAATCGCATTAGTGTCTGCCAGAAAAGCTAGGTTGGAAGCACAAGCTGCGAAGGGGGATGCAGATGCTAAAAGAGCATTGGATCTTGCGAATCATCCAGATACTTTTTTATCAACGATCCAAATTGGTATCACTCTTGTAGGGGTGTTGACCGGTATTTATTCCGGAGATACTTTTAAAGAGCCTCTGAAAGAATGGCTTTCTCAATATGGGACATTCGGGGAATACGCAAGTACAGTAGCTACCATCATCATTGTGATCATCGTAACCTATCTCTCATTAGTATTGGGAGAGTTGGTGCCTAAGCGTATTGGATTAAGTAACCCTGAAGGCATTGCAAAATCAGTAGCGGGTCCTATGCGTGTGGTTTCGTGGATCACATTCCCTTTTATTTGGCTATTGAGTAAGTCTTCACATATCATTATTCGGTTGCTGAATATGAAACCGAATGACAATCAGGTAACAGAAGAAGAGATCAAAGCAATCATTAGTGAAGGAACAGAGCAAGGAACCATTGAAGAAGCCGAGCAGGAAATTATAGAACGTGTGTTTCATTTAAGTGACCGTAACATCACTTCACTGATGACACATAGAAGTGATATTGTTTGGTTAGAGGTAGATGATACAGTCAACAAAGTGAGAGGAGAAGTAATGGAAAACATGCACTCTGTCTATCCAGTTTGTGAAAAAGATATTGATCATATCAAAGGGGTAGTATCTCTCAAAGATTTGTTTGCAGCACATTCAGATGCTACGATAAGCAGTCTTATGAAAGATGCTATGTATGTACCCGAAAACAATACAGCTTATCAGGTATTGGAAAAATTCAAGCAGACCAAAATTCATCACTGCTTTATTGTGGATGAATATGGTTCTGTACTTGGATTGATCACGCTCAATGACATTTTGGAAGCCATTGTTGGTGATATACCACAAGAAGAAGATGAAACTTATGAGATCTTAGAACGTGCCGATGGTAGCTTTCTGGTTGATGCACAAATACCTTTCTACGATTTCCTTACTCATTTTGATAAGACAGAATGGATGATGGAAGGAGATCGAGATTTTGATACACTCGCGGGTTTTATCATCCATGAATTGGAGAAGATCCCTGTTACCGGAGATACGATGGAATGGAAAATGTTCCGTTTTGAGATCATTGATATGGATCAGCACCGAGTTGATAAGATACTGGTGACCATTATTCATTAAGATCTTAGAATTTGAATGTGGTTTCTCTTTTTGGGTAGTCTAGCTTATATGTTTTTTGAATCCCTTTTGTTTTCATATGAACGATATTAACCTGATTGGTTTCATAGTCGTATAATAAGCTGCAATCCACAGAAACGGTATTCACTACAGATTGGTTCTCTACCTCAAAATAACACCAAGTGCTTTCCATTTGCTGTTCATATCCGAGAATATGGAAATTGACCGGCTTCCCATTTACAGTAAGCTTCAATCGTTGAGAAACATAAGCCTGTAATTGCTTTTCGATCAGTTCCTTTTGGGAAGGGTTCAGTATGTCTATCTTTTGTTTGCTGAACTGCTGTAAGGTTTTTTCAAGATCGTCACTAAATACCCGCACACTGATTTCTAAGGTGGCCTCTTTCTGGTTATGATTGATGTCAATAACCGACATAAAAAATGGATGAGCTACATTGAGCAATCCGATCAGCATCCATTGAATCATTATATTTACCATCTCAAAACTTGCTTTTCAAACACAAAGGTCACGATAAAATTACAATTCACCTATGGATCAGTTTTTAGTCTATTTCGAAACCGGATTTGAACATATCGCAGATCTCAGAGGCATTGACCATATTTTATTTGTAATGGCACTGTGTATTCGGTACCAATTTTCAGATTGGAAGAAGCTATTGATCTTGATCACTTCTTTTACGATTGGGCATTCCATTACGCTTGCGCTCAGTGTATTCAATGTGGTGAATTATTCCATTGCTTGGATCGAGTTTTTGATTCCGGTAACAATTCTTATTACAGCTATTAGTAATGTGTTCGTAACCAAATTTACCTTTAAGAGCCGCTTTCCGCTGATCTATTTTTTTGCTTTGTTTTTCGGATTAATACATGGTTTAGGGTTCAGTAACTACCTGAAAAGCATGATGGGGAAGGATGAAAGCATCTTTGGGCAGCTATTGGCGTTTAATTTGGGACTAGAAGCTGGTCAGATTGTGATCGTGCTCGCTATTTTACTCATTTCATTTATATTCGTTCAACTTTTGAAATGGAATCGAAGGGAATTTCTCTTGTTTATTACCGGAGGCGTTTTTGCGATTGCACTTCAAATGGCATTAGAAAGACTACCTCAATAAAAACCAAACGATGAAAAAAATTGCTTCGCTGGTTGTGGCTTTTGGAATGTTGTTGTCTGCTCAGGCACAAAACATCATGAACAATCCCACATCCAATCATGGAAACAAATTTGAGCAGTTGGGAACTATTTTACCGACTCCGAATGAGTATCGTACTGCAAGTGGTGCTCCAGGGCCTAAATACTGGCAACAACGCGCAGACTACAATATCAAAGCAGAGTTGGATGAAGCCAACCTCAAACTCAAAGGAAGTGAAACGGTAACTTATTATAACAACTCTCCGGATGTATTGACCTATATCTGGCTGCAGTTGGATGAAAATGAACATAGTTCTGTTAACAATGCAGGGTATGAAGATGCCAGCTCATTACGCCAGGTAAGCGTGAATGCATTGGAAAATATGCAAGAGCGTAAATCTGACAATGGATATGGTCACATCATCAGTAAACTCACCGATGCAACCGGTAAGAACTTAAAATACACCATCAATCGCACCATGATGCGTATTGATCTACCTACACCTTTGAAGCCGGGACAAAAATTTGTCTTCAATTTAGATTGGAGTTATAAGATCTCTGATCGCATGGTTAAGAACGGTCGTGGTGGTTATGAGACAGTAGATGGTAATAATCTTTTTACGATGGCTCAGTGGTTCCCTCGTCTTTGTGTGTACAGTGATTTTCAGGGATGGCAAAACCATCAGTTTACAGGTAGAGGGGAATTTGCATTGACATTTGGTAATTACAATGTACAGATCACTGTTCCTGCTGATCATATTGTATTGAGTACAGGAGAGTGTCAGAACTATGCACAAGTATTGACCCCAGCACAAATGGCTCGCTGGAATCAGGCTCAAACTGCCAAAGAACCAGTTGAGATCGTTACACTGGAAGAAGCTAAAAAAGCAGAACAGGGTAAGAGCACACAAAAGAAAACCTGGATTTACAAAGCAGATAATGTTCGTGATTTCGCCTGGACTTCCAGCCGCAAATATGTATGGGATGCAATGCCGGTATATATTGAGGGTAAGAAAGTGATGTGTATGAGCGGTTATGGTAAAGAAGCGTATGGTCTGTACAGAAAATATTCTACCAAAGCGGTAGCGCATACCATCAAAACCTATTCTAAATTCTCTATTCCATATCCATATCCGGTGGCTCAAAGTATTGAAGCATCGAATGGTATGGAATATCCAATGATCTGCTTTAACTATGGAAGAACCAATCCTGATGGTACTTACAGCGAAGCAACCAAATATGGCATGTTAGGTGTGATCATCCATGAAGTAGGACATAACTTCTTCCCAATGATCGTTAACAGCGATGAGCGTCAGTGGTCATGGATGGATGAGGGATTGAATACTTTTGTTCAATACTTATCGGAAGAGTTGTGGGATAATAAATATCCTTCACGTCGTGGGCCGGCCTGGGCGATCACTGATTATATGAGATCTCCCAAAGAGCAGTTGGAGCCGATCATGACCAACAGCGAAAACATCATTCAGTTTGGTCCCAATGCATATTCAAAACCTGCTACCGGTTTGAATATTCTCCGTGAAACCATCATGGGTAGAGAGTTATTTGATTTTGCTTTCCGTGAGTATGCACGTCGTTGGGCTTTTAAACATCCAACACCTGCTGATCTCTTCCGTACGATGGAAGATGCCAGTGCAGTAGATCTGGATTGGTTCTGGAGAGGATGGTTCTACAGCATTGATGCTTGTGATATTGCGATTGATACTGTACGTTACGCGGTATTTGATCCAAATGCACAACCACAACAGCGTCCATCAACAGAAGGTCGTACGATGCCAATCGACAGACCTGCATTGAATGCTTTTGAAGATATCTCCAAGATTCGCAATAGAGAAGATAAAAGCATCGTATTCCAAACAGATGCAGATACTTCATTGCGTGATTTCTATTGGAGATATGCACGTGGATTAGAACCTTATGATTCCGTAACCAGAGTGCCTGTTCCATCTTTTGGAACGCCGGAAGCATTAAGCGATGCTGAAAAAGCTAAATACAAGGACTTGCATTTGTATGAGATCACTTTTAGCAATAAAGGTGGATTGGTAATGCCATTGATCGTTGAATTTACATTTGAAGATGGCACTAAAGAAACTGAGCGTATTTCAGCTCAGATCTGGAGAAAGAATGAAAACAAGGTTACACGTTTATTCATGACGAAGAAAAAGGCTGTGAGTATCAAGCAGGATCCAATGCGTGAGACGGCTGACATCAATGAAGCCAACAACAAATGGCCTTCAGTAGCTGAACCATCTAAATTCCAGTTGTTCAAAATGCGTGCTGCTGCTCGTGGACAATCACAAGGTGTGAATCCTATGCAGAATGCACAACAAAAGAAAAACTAATTTAAACTGATTTGTTATAAAGCCGTTTCTTACCCTAGTAGTAGAAACGGCTTTTTTATGTAAAACACTTTTGATCCATGAGAGTCATTTTTGCTTTTCTTTTTTTACTGGTGTCGATCAATGTAGTAGCTGCCTCTGTAGATACCATAACGATCTATAGCAAGGCGATGCGAAAAAATATCAAGACGGTTGTAGTGAAACCGGAAGGATATGAACCACAAGGAACTAAAAAATATCCTGTAGTGTATTTGCTGCATGGCTACGGTGGTAATTATAGAAATTGGATCACTAGAGTGCCTCAGATCCAGGCATTGGCAGATCAACATCAGATGATGATCGTTTGTCCGGATGGCGCTATTGGGAGTTGGTATTTTGATAGTCCAATAGACAGTAGCTATCGTTATGAAACTTTTGTGAGTAAAGAAGTGCCTGATTTTATTGATGGAATTTATCATACCATTCCTGAAAGAAAAGGAAGGGTGATCACAGGGCTGAGTATGGGTGGACATGGGGGCATGTTCATAGGCTTCAGACATGCAGACCGTTTTAGTGGTTGTGGCAGTATGAGTGGGGCTTTACATGTATCTGTGATCACAAATGGATATGATGTAGAAAAAAGATTAGGTGATACAGCATTGAATAAAAAGTATTGGCAGGATTGGAGTGTATTGAAAGTAATTGAACAATACCCTAAAGATTCTTTATCGATTATTATTGATTGTGGTATACAAGACAGGATCATCGGCATGAGCCGTGCTGCACATGATAAATTGATGAAGTTAAATGTCCCACATGATTATATTGAAAGACCCGGTGGGCATGATTGGCCTTATTGGAGAACCGCAATAGATTATCAACTGCTATTCTTCAGAAAACATTTTGATAAGATGTTGAAATAAAAAAAAGAAAGCAACCTCCTTGCCTGAGGTTGCTTCTTACTGCATCAGATATACAGTTTGCCCGTTATCAGTCTGTAAACTTACCACCTGCCGTAATCCAGTCTGTTATTTTCTTTTTATCAGTAGCGCTTAATTGTCCGCCCTGTGGCATAAATGAAGGGTTGCCATCTACTGCTCTTGCTTTGATTCGAGCAGAGGCGTTGATGATATTACAATCAGTACTCAACGAAATACCTCCCTGAGCGGCTGCACCTGCATGACAACTTACGCAATTGGTATTGATAACAGCTTTCACAGCTGCAAATAAAACGCCGCTAGAAGATGAGGTAACGGTAACTGTAGCTGATTTGGTACAACCTTCACCATCTTTTGCAATGATGGTGTGTTCTCCTGCAGCTACATTACTGAATACATTTGAAGCTTGAAAAGTGCCACCATCAATATTGTAGGTAAAGCCGGTACTTCCGGCTGCTGTTACTGTAACAGTGCCTCCGGTACAACCTGCTGCATTGGTAGGAGCAAGCGTTACCGTAATATTTTTATTGGCACAGGTATTTGTGGCAGGAGGGTTGGGGGACGGACTATCACCTCCTTTACTACAGGCAACAATAATGCTGGCAGTACCTACTACCATCATTAATCCGAATATTGTTTTGCGAACTTGATTCATAAATTGGCTTTAGATTTAACCTATATACGTTACTTCCTTTTGTTTGGTTGCCTAAACTGATAAGAAAAATTTACCCCGAAACTACTGAGTCTTACACTGCCAAATCCCAATCCACTGAGCGGTATATTAGCAAAGGGTTCAACAATAAAGGATGAGTTCTTTCCTGTATTACGTACCCAGCCACCTGATAATTTCCAAATGGAAAACATATGTGTATTTCCATTTGGATAGTTGGCATTTCTTCTTACAGGGTTGCCATTATAGTAGTAGAAGTAATTATAATTTTCTCGCGTCATCAGATAAGAGGAGAGTCCACTGCTTACAAATGCACTTGTTTTTGTTTTGGAATCAAATGTGTAACGAAGCAATAAAGGTATTTCCCACATATTGCAAAAGCCATCTACCGTTTCCAATTTATAATTCGCTACCCAACTACCTGCCGGAGCTTTAAAATCAGAGCCATCCATTTTATAATTTTTTCTGGTATACAATCCACCGGTATGAATAGACCAGTTATTGTTTAAATGATACCCGATCATGATTCCTCCTGATGCATTTGCTTTATCTGCATACCTGAACTTAACAGTTGTAGCATCCATACCCGCTGTTATCGCAAAGCTGAAAGTATTTTTCGCCTTTTTGTTTTTGGATAGGAGAGAGTCTGTAGAATTTTTAATTGGCTGTTCCGATAAAACGTTTTCCATAATCGATGAGGTATCAGTTCTCGTATTGATACCGGTAGTGGTTAAGTTGCTGCCTGAATCAACAGTTGGACGAATAAAATGGGTATTTTCTGATACTGTGCTTTCGACTTTGGTGGTATGATTGATTGATGGTTGAGCAAATTGCTTCGCTTTGTTTTCATCTTCTGTGATCAATACAGATTCTTTGGATGTTTTTTGTTGAACTGATACCGAACTAAACAATCTCGGTTTCGGTTGTTTAGATGAGGATAATGATGGGCTCTTAAGAATATCAGTAGAGGGTTTCTTTTCTTGAATCGTTTTTTTGATTGGATTAGCAGAAACGATTTCTTCTTTTTTCGAATTGTCGTTTATAGAAGTTGCTTTATGAGAAGTTTGATTTTGATCTGCCTTGCTTTGCGTAACTGACAAATTATTGTTTATCTGATTTTCTTCTGATGGGTTCTGTGTGTACCATAGGATACTTCCGCCAAGTAATATGGCAGGAATGATCCACCAGAAAAAGAAAATTCTTCTTTTCTTCTCGGTAGGCAATATCTTATTAAGCTCTCTTTCCATTTTATCCCAGGAAGGAGAAGCCTTCACCGTATAGCGATCTGCTGCTTCACGGCTCAGCTGCTCAAGTCTGCTATCGTTTTCCGGGTTAGACATAATTGGTATGAATGTTTCTTTGTGAAATAATTTTTCTCAGATTACTCTTGGCTTTTGACAAATTTGATTTTGATGCACCTACGCTGATATCTAGTGTCTTAGCAATTTCATCATGACTAAATCCTTCTATGACAAAAAGATTGAAAACAGTTCTATATACGGGTGTCAATTGCCGGATCGCTTCAATGATCTCCTGATAGGCCAGTTTATCCAATCCATTTTCTTGCGCATCTCCAATATGGTCATAATCAGAGTCTTTTTCCGGATGAATGATATTCAATTGAACCTTTCTCAATTGATCGATACATGTGTTAACGATGATGCGTTTGAACCAGCCTTTGAATAATGCTTCTGTATCACCATCGCGTCGAATATCGAACCGATCAATATTTTTAAAAAGTTTGATGAAGGATTCATGAACCAATTCTTCTGCCTCTTCCTGTTGATGGATATAACGAAATGCGATCTTCATGGCATAATCGAATAACCCCTCATACAACATACGTTGTGAGATACGGTCATTCCGAGAACAACCGTTGATCAGGGTTATTATGGACGCAGTCTGGGTTGGCAAAACGGGCAGTATAAGGCTTTGGCCTTTCTGTTAAACTACAATAAACGAATGGAATACGCAATCTGTGTTATAGAGGTTGCCTCAGATGTAAGAAATAATTAAAACAGAAGGTTATCCTCCGGTTCTACCATCCCTTACTTGTATTTTTTTCTTGCCGGAGTTCTTTTTTTCGAATTCTAACACCTCTTTAGGCTTACTTTTTACCGATGAAGTGTCCTTTTTCACCGACGTGCTGTCCACTTTTTTAGGACCTTTTTCAGGATTCCCGGGTTCTTTTCCCGGCTCAACAATTTGATCAAGGAACCAGTTCTCTGTTTTGATGATTTCACCTGTCATTGGATAATAAAAACGCCAACGGCCATGTTTGAGAGAGTTGCCACTGGTTTTAATGATCACAGTTTCATTCTTATTTGGATCGATCACATCTTGTACGTTTATCGTATCAAATTGTTTGGCAGGATTTACTGCTCTCCAGCCTTCTTCCCGCTCCAGGCCTGCAATTGTATAGTATTTGCATATGCCGTCTTTAAGCCCCCATTTGTAATTTTCAACTGCTAAGAGATCACCCATGAGGTTAAATTTTCGCCAAGTGCCTTCCTTTTTTCCATTCACAAAAACACCCTCTTCTTCATAACCACGCTCACCTCTTAAAGGAGGCATTTCTACTTTCCAACGCCCTTGTTTTAGTCCGTTTTTGTCAGTACAATTGATCGTATCGCGTTTGGAAGTGAGCTTAAAAGTCACACACTGAGCTGTAGAAGCCAGCGAAAAGAAAATGAACAATGGCAAGGTCAGAAAACGCATATTCACTAAATTGAGCATCCCAAATTACCAACTATTTATTTTAGTATGAGAAAATTAACAACTGCTTGCTTCCTGTTATGGTCTATTATCGGACTGGCGCAGGTGAAGCCAACATCAGCTGATGAACGTATGAAAGGCGTTCAGCAAAGAAAAACTTTGCAACAACAGTCGCCCATTAACAACACCAGTTTCCGTAATATCGGACCAAGTGTCATGAGCGGAAGGGTTGTGGATATGGAAGTGAATCCGGAAGATCCAACAGAGTTCTATGTTGCGTATGCTTCCGGCGGTTTATGGCACACCACTAACAATGGTATCAGCTTTAACTCAATTTTCGACTCTGAAGACATTATGACCATTGGTGATATTGCCATGGACTGGAAAAGCCGTACACTTTGGGTAGGAACAGGTGAGGTGAATAGTAGCCGTTCAAGCTATGCGGGTATTGGAGTGTACAAGTCAAATAATAATGGTAAATCATGGGAGTACTTAGGACTTCCTGAAAGTCATCATATTGGAGAAATCAAATTACACCCAACTGATGCCAATACAGCATGGGTAGCTGTACTCGGACACCTGTATTCTCCCAATAAGGAAAGAGGAGTTTACAAAACAACGGATGGCGGTAAAAACTGGAAACAGACTTTGTATGTAGATAACAATACCGGTGCTGTTGACATTGATATCAACCCCAAAAACCCGAATGAATTGTTTGCAGCCATGTGGTATCGTACTCGTTCTGCTTCCAACTTTGAAGAGGGCGGTAAAACCAGTGGTATCTATAAGAGCACTGATGGTGGCGAAAACTGGCAATTGATGTCGAAAGATGGTTCAGGATTTCCTTTTGGAGATGGTGTGGGAAGAATTGGATTGATGGTGTATCCTTCCAATCCATCTACCATTTTCGCAGTAGTAGATAATAATTTCCGTCAACCTGCAAATGCGAGACAAAACCAGGGAGATACCAGTCGCTATGTGTTGGCTGATTTCAAAGACTTGAGCAAAGATCAATTCCTTGCATTGAATGATAATAAACTCAACGCTTTCATACGTTCACCCAGAAACGGTATTCCTCAAAAATATACAGCTGCTTCACTGAAAGAAGCTGTAACAAATGGAACACTTGCTCCAACTGCCATTTGGGATTATTTGTATGATGCTAATACAGCTTTGTTTGAAACTCCTATCTATGGGGCACAATTATACCGTAGTGATGATGGCGGTGTTAGTTGGAAGATGACACACAAAGATGCGATCCCGAATTTGTACAGTACTTATGGCTATTATTTTGGTAAAGTGTGGGTGAGTCCTGTGGATGATAAAAAGATCATTCTTACAGGTGTAGGACTATTGATGAGTACTGATGGTGGGGCAACATTTAAACAAATCGGTAAAGAAAACGTACACTCAGATCATCACTATGTTTGGATCAATCCTAAACGTGATAGTCATATTATCAATGGTAATGATGGAGGTTGCAATATTACTTATGATAATGGTGAACATTGGTTCAAAGCAAATACGCCGCCGGTTGGACAATTCTACAATATTGCAGTAGATATGGCTCGTCCGTACAATGTGTATGGTGGTTTGCAGGATAATGGAACATGGTTTGGTGCAAGCACTACCAGAGAGAATTATGATTGGTATGATAGCGGTCATAATCCGTATACATCTATTGGTGGTGGCGATGGTATGCAGGTGCAGGTAGATTGGAGAGATAATAAAACAGTATATAGTGGTTCACAGTTTGGTGCTTATAGCAGACAAACCATTGGTACCAGAGATAGAAGAAGTGTTCGTCCGGCGAGAGATTTGGGTGAAACTCCTTTGCGTTATAACTGGCAGACGCCGATTTTATTGAGTCGTCATAATCAGGATGTATTTTATTATGGTAGTAATAAGTTTCATCGTAGTATGAATCGTGGAGATAGTTTGGTGACCATGAGTGCTGATTTGACCACCAATCCAAAGCAAGGGGATGTGCCTTTTGGAACACTAACATCTATCAGTGAAAGCCCACTTCGTTTCGGACTGATCTATGTGGGCTCTGATGATGGTAATATTCAAGTATCTAAAGATGGTGGCTATACATGGACACTCATCAATAAGAAATTACCAAAGGGATTGTATGTAAGCCGAGTAACAGCCAGTGCTTTCAATGAGTCACGTGTATATGTATCATTGAATGGATACCGTAACGATCACTTCACTGCTTATGTGTATGTGAGTGATGATTATGGTAATACCTGGAGACAAATCATGACTGATTTACCGGCTGAGCCTGTGAATGTAGTGAAAGAAGATACAGAAGATGGTAATATTATCTATGTAGGAACTGATGGTGGTTTGTATGTAAGTGTGAATGGAGGCAATAGTTCCATGTTATGGAATAAAGGCATGCCTAGCAGTGTTCCGGTTCATGATGTAGTTGTTCATCCGAGAGATGGTGAAATTGTAGTGGGTACCCACGGACGCAGTTTGTACATCGCTAAATTGGATGAGTTGCGTAAGCTTGCAAAGAAGAAATAATTCAATTGAAGTTTGATTTTTTGATCTTTGATTTTTTGATTTAGTATTTACTCCAAGTCAAAAAATCAAAGATCAAAAAATCAAACTTTCCTCTTTCTAAGTATCCAAAGGTCTTGCTTGCCTGCTTTGTTTGGATATCTTTCTCCATCCCGGTATTCTAATATTTCAAATTTCTCTTCCAGTACTCTTTTCCATTTTTCAGGTAGATGATAGGTAGACATCATCCTGTGGCCGGTTTGATGATAGCGGGTGTTATACACGCCGGATGATTCAATTTCTCGCTTCTCTTTTTTGGATAATCGTTTGATAAAATAATGGCCATGTGTGGTGAGCCAAGCTACACCATTGGGTTTTAGAATCCTATGGATCTCATGAAGCCATTTTCTTTGTTCCTGACTAGGGATATGTGTCAACACTGAGAAGCCGATCAACAGATCAAAATAGTTGTCTTGAAAGGGTAGTGGCGGATATTTTTCTTGAGCCTCAAAACGAATATTCGGTATGTTTTTTTGATTCCATAAGATGGTTTCTATGTTTGGATCGCAGGCGTAAATACTTGCTGATGCAGCAAATTTTTGGAGATGTCTCGTTATCCTGGAAGGGCCGCAGCCCCAATCTAAAATGGTATTTTTATTCGTCAGGTATGGATCAATTGATTCAACTATCTCTTTAGCCGTTTGTTCACCATCTTCCCAGTATTTTTTATAATCAAGTTGATAAGATTCGTACAGGGTATAAGCATTAGGGAATGTTATCTGCGGGTTTGTTCGTCGGAAAAAATAATTGGAACGAGCATGACAAAATCGTTGCCAGTAAAAAATAGCTCGATCAATGATGATGACTGGTATTAGTTTTCGTAACTTTTGAATCATGTTGTAACAAGATACTGTTTTGCAGAAGCGTTATAAAATAAAAATGTTCCGCAGTATTGTGTGCGAAACATTCTTATTGTTTTTATGAACCATAAGTCTTATGACTCGATCATCTCATGCAAATATTGCTTGCTCTCTTCTTTGAATGCCTTTCTTGGTTTCAAGCCTAATAATTGGAACATTTGATTGTCCTCATCAAAAGAAGGATTTGGAGTGGTCAATAACTTATCTCCTGCAAAAATCGAATTAGCGCCCGCCATAAAACACAATGCTTGGTCGGATACACTCATCTCTGTTCTACCTGCACTCAAACGTACCATGGTCTTAGGCATTAATATTCTTGCAGTCGCAATCATACGTACCATATCCCATACATCTACTTTGGTATTGTGTTCAAGCGGTGTTCCCGGAATGGCTACTAATGAATTGATGGGTACACTTTCCGGATGTTCAGGCATAGTAGCCAATGTATGTAGCATACCTATTCGATCTTCATGTGTTTCTCCTAATCCAATGATACCACCGCAACAAACAGTAACACCGGCTTTGCGTACATTCTCTAAAGTTTCCAGTCTATCTTCATAAGTACGGGTAGTAATGATCTCTCCGTAATGTTCTTTACTGGTATCCAAATTGTGATTATAAGCATACAAACCTGCATCTGCCAATTTCTTAGCCTGATCTTCAGTTAGCATTCCAAGCGTACAACATACTTCCATTCCCATTTCATTCACTCCCTTCACCATATCCAATACACGATCAAAATCACGATTATCTCTTACTTCTCTCCATGCAGCACCCATACAGAAACGCGTTGAACCGGCTTCTTTTGCTTTTTGTGCATAGGACAGTACTTCTTCTTTTTTCATCAAAGCCTGTACGTTTACGCCTG
>JBDKEH010000056.1:0-4276 GCA_039795345.1 Bacteroidota bacterium | reverse complement strand
GAAGCTACTGAGGTGTCAGACCCATTGTACTTATCAGATAAAAAAATCACTTCACTAATACCCGATTGAATAATGGCCTTGGTACATTCATTACAGGGAAACAATGCAGTATAGATCTTACATCCTTTCAGATCCATTCCGATATTATTCAGGATAGCATTGAGTTCTGCATGACAGACATAGGGATATTTGGTTTCCAGAAAATCACCTTGCTTACTCCATGGAAATTCATCATCACTACATCCAATAGGCAATCCATTGTATCCGGCACCAACAATTTTATTTTTATCATTCACAATACAGGCACCCACCTGGGTATTGGGGTCTTTACTACGTTTAGCCGACAATAAAGCAACACCCATAAAATATTCATCCCAGGAAATATAATCTTGTCGTTTTGTCATTGCTATGAATAATGATTATCGTTTGCCTTCGAAGAAACCTTGCTCTTTTAAGATACCTTTCAGAATATTCATCCGTGCATCCATCATCTTAGCATCAGCAGGCCCTTCGGCATTCAAGACAAAGAAATAAGGATGTTTATTTTCTTCAATCCATCCAACGATCCAGCCGATCAGATTGCCATTTTCCTTGAACCCTAATCCTGTTTTATAAGCTAACTGATAATTGGCATTGTTTTCTCTGATCATCATCCGCTTCACAATATCTTGTGTTCTCTTTTGGAAAGGCAATTGACCAAAATACAAACGCTTTACAAGACCTAACTGCTCATCGGGAGAAATTTTTAGGGTATTATTGATCCAGAAAGAATCAACTGCTGTACCGATTTGTTTATTTCCATACTGCAAACTATCGATCCAACGCTGCATCGTGTCTTTTCCAATTCTTCTTGCTACTTCTTGATAATAAGGCAATGCAGATACAGCAAATGCTTCTTCCATAGTTAAATCCTTATTCCATCCATGCGCAGTATCACCCCCCGGCATTACACGAACAACGCCATCCCAGTTGATCACCATTTTTTCATTGCTGACCCTACCCGTCTCAATAGCAATGAGTGAGTTCACGATCTTAAATGTAGACGCAGGTAAATAAGAAGAATCTTTAAATCTTGATAAGTTATAGATAGTAAACTGTCCGGTACCATTATCAAAGAGTCCGAAAGTTCCTGTTACTTTCTCTTCATCAAAATATTTCTTATATCCATTTTCAACTGTTACGTTATTAGGCGAGCAAGCCATCATACTTACTCCAATAACTGTAATAATACCTAATATTATTTTTGATAATTTCATACAAGCTGATTTAACCACAGCTGTGGCCTTTATTTCAATACATTCAATTCTTTTCCAACCTTGATGAAAGCGGCGATTGCTTTATCAAGATGGTGTTGCTGATGTGCTGCACTCAGTTGAACACGAATACGTGCCAGACCTTTAGCAACAACAGGATAAAAGAATCCGATCACATACACTTCTTCTTCCAATAGTTTGGCAGCAAATTGTTGTGCTACAACTGCATCATACAACATGATGGGTACAATAGGATGATCTCCGGGTTTGATATCAAATCCTGCCTCGGTCATCTTTGTACGGAAATATTTTGTGTTGAACTCTAGTTGGTCTCTTAGTTGTGTTGTTTCAGTAAGCATATCTAATACCGCAATAGACGCACCTACAATAGAAGGTGCTACCGTGTTGGAAAATAAATAAGGCCTGCTTCGCTGACGTAACATTTCAATGATCTCTTTTCTGCCGGATGTAAATCCACCACTGGCACCACCCAATGCTTTTCCTAAAGTTCCCGTGATAATATCTATTCTTCCCATCACCCCTCTATATTCATGAGTACCTCTTCCTGTCTTTCCTAAAAATCCGGATGAGTGACATTCATCGATCATAACGATGGCATCATATTGATCTGCCAAGTCACAGATCTTATCCAATTGAGCAATGGTTCCATCCATACTAAATGAGCCATCCGTTACAATGATGCGACTACGACAACCGGCACTTTCTTTCAGCTTTGCTTCCAGGTCATCCATATTATTGTGCTCATAACGAAAACGCTGAGCCTTACATAAACGAACACCATCAATGATAGACGCATGATTCAAAGCATCACTGATGATCGCATCTTGTTCATTGAATAAAGGTTCAAATACACCACCGTTGGCATCAAATGCCGCAGCATATAAGATAGTATCTTCAGTACCGAGAAAATCGGCCAGCTTTTTTTCCAATTCTTTATGAATGTCTTGTGTTCCACAGATAAAACGAACACTACTCATACCATAGCCATGTGTATCAATGGCTTTATGCGCTGCTTCAATCACTTTTGGGTGAGAAGAAAGACCCAGATAATTGTTCGCACAAAAGTTCAAAACGGTCTTTCCGTTCACTATTATTTCGGGGCCTTGCTCACTGGTAATGATACGCTCCTTTTTAAATAATCCTGCTGCATCAATTTCCTGTAATTCTTCCTTGATACGGGTTACAAACTTTTCATTCATAGCTTGGCAATTATGGAAGGCGAAGGTAGGAAAAGTTGGGTGGAGTTGGCAGTTGATAGTTGACAGTTGACCGGAAAAAGAATTACTTCTGTCAACTGTCAACTATCAACTGCCAACTAAAAAATTAAACGACAAACCGATACCCTACCCCTTTGATGGTAATGATCTCCAGTGACGGGTCTTCTTTCAGATAACCTCGGATTTTGGTGATGTAGACATCCAGATTGCGGCTGTTAAAAAAAGAGTCGTTACCCCAGATATGGTTTAACAAATCCCTTCGATCGATCACATCATTTTTATGATGGTAGAGATATTTTACCAATTCTGCTTCGCGATAGGATAATTTTCGTTCACCGGTTCCATTAGCAAGCACTTGCTTATTCAAATGAAACTGGTATTTCCCCATTGTAATGGTATCACCCACTTCAGGGATCAATACTTCTTTTTTTACACGTAAGGCATTTTCAATACGAACGATCAGCTCCTCCATACTGAAGGGCTTTCTGATGTAATCATTTCCGCCAAGTTTAAACCCTTGGACAACGTCTTCGGTTTGTGTTTTGGCAGTCAGAAAAATAATGGGTACATCATCATTCAACTTACGAATATCTTCTGCCAGCTCAAATCCGCTTTTATTGGGCAACATGACATCCAAAATACAGATATCGGGATTTTCATCTTCATAAGTGCGTATTACATCGGCGCCATCCGATTCCATGATCACTTCAAAGCCTCTTGTTTCAAGGGTCTCTTTCACGATCTTCCCCAAAAACAATTCGTCTTCTACATATAATACTTTGATTGCCATAGATGATTATTTATCCCTAACCGGTAGTCTTACTATAAATGTACTGCCTTTACCAGGTTCACTATCAACTACGATAGAACCTTTATGACTTTTGACCACTTCAGCAACATAACTGAGTCCTAAACCGTAGCCTTTGATGTTGTGTTTATCTCCTGTAGGAACACGGAAGAATTTATCAAAGATCTTTCCTTGATATTCTGGCGCAATCCCCATACCATTATCAGATACCCTTAACAATACTTGATTATGATCTGCCATATCTAAGCTCACATCGATCAAAGCATTGTTTTTGCTGTATTTCAGGGCATTATCCAGTAAGTTGTATATAACACTCGTAATATGTAGCTTATCTGCCTCTAGCATAAAACTATGATCTGACGTAGTAAATGATACCTTTGCTTTTTGCTTATCAAACTGAAGCTTCATGATCTTCAGTGTTTCCTCCATTAATTCTTTCAGATCAAAAGGTTCTTTATTCAGTTCGATCTGTTGTTTTTCAAACATGGATAATTTCAACACCTTATCTACCAACAGACTTAACCTTTGTAGTTCAGCAGCGGAAATATCAAGGTATTCCTTTGTTTTTTCCGGACTTTGAATGGCATTGAAATTTCTAAGTGCTTCGATTGCTACACCTACTGTTGCAATAGGCGTTTTCAGCTCATGTGTAATATTGCTGATAAAATCGTTCTTGATCTCAGCAAGTCTTTGTTGTGCTAGGAGATTTCTGTATAAAACAATAAAAGAACCTGCTACTAAAAGCAATACCAGTAAAGATCCTCCTATTTGCATTTGCATTTTACCAAACACATAGGCATTGGTATTTTCAAATTTAGCTTGATAAGCATATGGTGTAGTATAACCAACAAATACTTTATCGGTCACAACCGCATCTGTGCTATCACGCTTCATAGTCCACATTTTCTGGATACTGTCTTTATAGGATTCAAAGAGTATCGAGAATTTTAGTTTCTTATTGGTTTTGTTCAACTCAA
>JBDKEH010000054.1:0-30817 GCA_039795345.1 Bacteroidota bacterium | reverse complement strand
CTTTGATCTTACCGGATACTTTTACATTACAAGCACCTGAGGCTTCGACACCTGTTATAGACTTGAATGTAACATACGCCTTCATCTTATTATTGTTCCACTTACGCCAGTTCAATCCTTTTCCATCGAAATAGATACGCAAAACGCTACCACGCATTTCTGTACGGATACGTTTCAATATTTCATCATCATTGGCACTTACGGCTACTGCTTCCTCAGAACCTTGAGAAATATATAGATCAATGGCACTGGATACTTCTATCGCAGTAAATCCTTGATGCTTTCTTACCTCTGCATTACCATCATAGACCAGGTTCTTTTCTACCTGAGCAAGTCCTACCATAGCGGTAGACACTAACATGATCAAAAGTATAAATCGTTTCATACGAGTGTTTTGAATGTAACGAATCATGGAAGATAAAGTTACAGTTGGGAGCAATTTAGCTATTTCATAGCTTTGCAGCAGATCATTCCTCGGGGTGCTTCCAGATTTAATCGGGAGGCTGAGATAATACCCGTTGAACCTGAACAGGGTAATTCCTGCGAAGGGAAGGCGTACATTTTTGGTCGTACCTCTCCATTAGCTGTTTCCCTGTTCCCATTATTAACTTTTTAAATCATTTACAATGAAAAAGTTTTTGGGAACAATGTCACTGACATTCCTAATCCTGCTCGCATTCGGGCAAAACAACAATTCCTTGCGCGGAAAAATCACTGACCGCACAACTAAACAACCCATCAGTGGAGCCTTGGTTAGCCTTAATAACCTACAAGTTGTAACAGACGACAATGGCGGCTTCAACTTAAAATGGTCGGGCAATGAAAATGCTTCCGTAAAAATCATGAGTCTGGGTTATCGTGAACAATCCATTCCGGTAAACAAGCTTTCTCTTTCGAAAGAGTTGATCATTGAATTAGAACCCGGTTCTCTCTTTTTACAACCACTGGAAGTGAGATCGATCCGAGCTACCGACAAAGCCCCTTTTGCCAAAACAAACTTGGCCAAAGAAGAGATCGTCAAGAACAATTTGGGACAAGACATTCCTTTCCTTTTGAACCAAACACCTTCTGTTGTAGTAAGTGCAGATGCAGGGAATGGTGTTGGATATACCGGTATTCGTATCCGTGGTACTGATGCAACACGTATCAATATTACTTTGAATGGTATCCCTTACAACGATGCAGAAAGTATGGGTGCTTTTTTTGTCAACCTACCCGATTTTAGTTCATCTGTTAATAGCGTACAAATCCAGCGTGGTGTTGGTACATCTTCTAACGGCGCGGCTGCATTCGGTGCAACCATCAATCTATCAACCAATGAATTCAATGAGAAAGCCTATACAGAACTGAATAATAGTTTTGGTTCTTTCAATACCCGTAAACACACATTACGTGCAGGAACAGGGTTGATCAATAAACATTTTACGTTGGATGCTCGTGTCAGTAGCATTCAAAGCGATGGTTATGTAGACCGTGCCTCCAGCGACCTTCGCTCCTTTTATATCAGTGGCGCATGGCTGAACCAAAAATCATCGTTACGCTTCAATGTATTCTCCGGCAAAGAAAAAACTTATCAGGCTTGGTATGGTATCGATAAAGCCACCCTTGAAAGCAATCGCACTTTCAATCCGGCAGGTACAGAAAAGCCCGGTACTCCTTACGATAATCAGACCGATAACTATACACAAACCCATTATCAATTATTCTTTAATCATGCATTCAATAGTTATTGGTCTTTACAAACAGCAGCTTTCCTGACCAGGGGCTATGGCTATTATGAAGAATATAAAAGCAATGAAGATTTTGCAGATTATGGATTAGCAAACGTGAGTCCAACCATTACTTCTACTGATCTCGTGCGTCAACGTTGGCTCAACAATTATTTCTATGGCCAAAATGCTTCATTACAATATCGTAAAGGAGGTAATGAGTTTACCTTGGGTGGTGGATGGAGTACATACACAGGAGATCACTATGGTACTCTACCATGGTTACAAAGAGGATCGGCACCTGCAGGATATAAATACTACAATCATCCTGCAACAAAAAAAGATGCCAACTTTTTTGCTAAATGGCAACAACAATTTGCAGGCAACTTCTTTGGATTTATTGATGTGCAATACAGAAATGTATCACATACAATGAATGGTTTTCAGGGAAATCCAAGTTTGTTGGTAGATAGAAATTTTGGCTTCTTCAATCCAAAATTGGGAGTAACCTACCGCAAGAATAACATACAGGCTTACGTGAGTTATGCAATTGGACAAAAAGAACCGAATAGAGATGATTTTGAAGTAAGTGCCACCAATCAACCCACTTCAGAAAAATTACAAGACCTCGAGATAGGATTTGATTACAAAAAAAGCAACCTCCAATTTGGGGCCAATATCTATTACATGAACTATATCAATCAACTTGTATTGACAGGTCAGATCAATGATGTGGGTGCCTATACCCGTTTCAATGTTCCAAGAAGTTATCGACTGGGCATTGAATTACAAACAAGTTGGAAACCTACTTCATGGTTCACAGCTGGTGGTAACCTAACATTGAGTAGAAACAAGATCAAGGCATTTAGAGAATACATCGACAATTTTGATACTAACGGACAAAATTCTGTTGAAAGAACAAATACAGATATTGCCTTCTCTCCTTCCGTTGTTGGAGGTACTCAACTATTATTCTTCCCTGCAAAACAATGGGAGATCGGTTTACTCGGAAAATATGTAGGCAAACAATACATGGACAATAGCGGACTTGACAGAAGTTTATTGGATGGATTTAGTACACAAGATCTACGCGTCATCTACAACTTCTCAAACAAGAAATTTAAATCGTTACAAGTAATTGGACAAATCAACAATGTCTTCAATACACTCTATGCACCGAATGGATATAGTTACACTTATATCAGCGGTGGTACTCAGTACACAGATAATGGTTTTTATCCTATGGCTGGAAGAAACTTTATGATTGCACTGAATATAAGACTGTGATAACTGAGAAATAAGGAATAGGAAATAAGAAACAGAGAAAGTGATAGAGAAACACCTTAACTTGCTAATCGCTCTGTTTCTTATTTCTTATTTCTTATTTCATTTCTTGCCATGCCAACATCCCACCTGTAACATTGATCACATTGCTGAAACCCATGGTACCTAGGATCAAACATGCTTGTCCACTTCTGTTACCACTTCTGCAATAAACATATACTGTTTCATCTTTCAGTTCCTCGATTTCATCTACCTGCATGGTTTGTACTTTACCAAGTGGTAATAAAATTCCACCGATATTGAATTCAGCATGTTCATGAGGTTCACGTACATCCACCAGATGTAATGATTCACCACTGTCTATTTTTGATTTGAGTTCTTGTACGGTAATTGTTTGCATCATTGATATATAAATTGATTAGTATTGATCCGGAGGAATAATTCTTCCCGTATCTCTGATAGGTGCAACACTGCTAATGTATAGATCCATCACTTGTCCTTGACGAATTTTATTCGGCACTCTGTTCCCCGATGGATCCAGTAATTCAGATAAATATTCTGGCGATTGTCTAACAACAAATGCAGATGCAGAGTCTTTGATAGCACCTAATCCTACAATAGCACCGGGATTAATGCTCAGTGTTGATAGATAAGATCTTGCTTCATTTAATGTCATGCCAATGAGATTAGGAACATCCATTTCAGTACCACCCAATCCACTTCCCAAAACAAAACTAATGGTAGCACCCAGTGGCACTTTATCACCGGCTTTGATAGGTATGCCATTGTACAACTGCTCTAATACTGAGTTTCGGGCAATATCAGGTTTATAGGTAATGGTACCCAGTTTCAATTGTAGACTTTGCAAATACAATTCTGCACTCTTTACGGAGTAACCGATCAAACTTGGCATTTCAACCTGAGGAGATACTTGACGATTCACCGTTAAATAAATGGTACGCCCCGATTTAACAGCTGCATCTGCTTCGGGGGTCTGACGAACTACTGCAAGTTTTGGTAGGCTATCCACATAAACAGAATCCTGAATCTCCACTTCAAATCCTGCCTGCTCCAACACCTGAATGGCAGCAGTTACTTCTTGTCCGGTCACAGAAGGTACAGTTGTTACCTTACCGTAATTGGTGATCCAGCCCAACAATGAAAAAAACAAAATGATCAATATCAAAACGATGCCTAATCCGGCAAGGATATTCACCCACAAGGGCTTTGCTGTTATTTTCTGAATGAATTCCTTCATGTGTTATTACGCTTGATGATTGACTTTAGGAAACAAGATACAGATTCCCTACAGTCACTATCCTTTCTAGGAACTGATTTTTTAAATTTTAACGAAGTGCTTCTGCTACTACTGCTGAATAAAAATCAGTTAAAGACATCCCCATAGCCCTTACTTGCTGAGGAATAACGCTAGCCTCGCTTTGTCCGGGTACCGTATTCACCTCCAACATATAAGGTTGACGAAGTTCAGTGTTATAAATAAAATCGATACGCACTACTCCCCTACAATTCAATACTTCATAAACCCGCTTAGCAGCTGTTTCCAATTGCACTTTCATTTCACTATCAATGATTGCAGGTGTGGTCTCAATACTTTTACCTTGGTATTTGGCTTCAAAGTCAAAGAATTCATTTTTTGTTTCGATCTCTGTTATGGGCAATACCTGAATATTTCCATTCGACTTAAATACTCCGATCGTAAATTCTCTGCCACTGATGAACTCCTCTACCAATACCTGATCATCTTCTTTGAATGCCTTTTCCAATGCACCGGCCAATTCATCAGGCTGATTGACTTTACTCATCCCGATACTGCTACCGCCGTTGTTAGGCTTTACAAATACAGGCAATTTTAATTCGGCAAGTATATGAGAAGTTGCTACCGGTGTATGTTTAAAAAGATGCATGGATTTGGCAACATTTACTCCGCCAAATGCAGCCACCGCAACCGTATATCTTTTATTGAAAGTAAGTGCAGATGTAGCCGCATCACAACTGGTATAGGGCAGTTTGAGCATATCAAAATATCCCTGCAGCTTTCCATCTTCACCAGGTGTACCATGAATACAAAGTAATACTACATCAAAATGAATGACCTGTCCCTGCTCAGTTATTGAGAAGTCATCTCTATTTACTTTTGACTTTTCACCTTGCTCATTTTCATACCACCATCCGTCCGGATTGATATCAATTTTATAGACATCAAAAAGTGATCGATCCAAATTGTTTCCGACGGTAACAGCACTCTTATAGCTGATTTGTGCTTCTCCACTCAATCCACCCGTAACTAAGGCCAGTTTTTTCTTCATATTGACTTGGTTGTGAGACAAAGATAGGAAGAGGGATGTAAGATGTCAGATCGCAGATCTGAAAAATAAATCCGACTTCTGCGATCTGATATATGCCATAAAAAAGGTGAAGAAACTACCCGTCTCTTCACCTCACGTTGACGGGAAATATCACCCGCCGTTACTAGTTGTCGTAGGTTTATGTACAACAATGATTGATAACACTAATCTACTCACTTTTCCCAGTATTTGCAAGCATTTCAAGGAAAAGTTTAGCACATGTATTTGTGCATTAGATGTGCATTTTGTCCTTCTTTGCCAATAGCTCTTCTACTGTTTCCTGATACATTTCATCGGGCACACAACAGTCAACCGGACAAACTGCAGCACACTGTGGTTCTTCATGAAAACCTTGACATTCGGTACACTTATTAGGTGTAATGTAGTAAGTATCAACGCTGATGGGCTCGAAACGTTGGTCGGCGTCTACAACGCTACCATCCATAAGGGTAAATGACCCTTTAATGGTTGTTCCATCAGAGATTGCCCATTCTACACCGCCTTCATAGATGGCATTATTGGGACATTCGGGCTCACAGGCTCCACAATTGATACACTCTTCAGTTATTTTGATCGCCATATTAAAAATGGTTTGTTGGGTTAGTGATTTTACATTTGCTGTTCCAAAAATACGGTTGACAAATGATTTTACAAGAACGAATTCAGTTACTGACCCGATTAGGGGAATATATGTTGAACAAAGAAGAAGAATGGATGGCTGTACAAGCCCGTGCCTATCGCGAAAATGCTTGGTTCATCCCTGAATTCATTGACAAAGCCGTTACCCAAATCGCAACCCGATTCCTACAACCGGAATTACTGTTGCATTGGGCCCAACAATACAATATACAAGACCAACCTTCTCAGATTAAGAATGTAGGTGTTGTGATGGCAGGTAATATCCCATTGGTGGGCTTTCATGATTTTTTGTCTGTTTTTGTATCCGGACATGCCATGACGATCAAAACATCTTCAAAAGATGAGTTTCTCATCAAACACCTGATCAAAAAGATGTATGAATGGGAGAATACCATACAGAACCAAGTTTCTTTTGCGGAGCAACTCAAAGGTTGTGATGCCTACATAGCAACCGGATCCAATAATTCAGGTCGTTACTTTGATTATTATTTCGGCAAGTACCCCCATATCATTCGCAGGAACAGAACTTCTGTTGCGATACTGGATGGAAGCGAAACTGAAGAGGAGTTGGATTTGTTGACAGATGATATTCAATTATACTTTGGATTGGGTTGTAGAAACATCACACAGCTTTATGTACCGGAAGGCTACGATTTTCTCCCTTTACTCGATAAACTGAGAAAATATGCCGAGTTGATGGATTATCACAAATACAAACACAACTATGATTACCACCTGGCACTTTTGATCATGGGGAACAAATATTATATGAATAATGACTCTATTATTCTGACGGAAAATAGCTCTCCATTTTCACCCGTGAGTCAGGTTCACTATCATTATTACACCGATAAAAAGGAGGCAGAAAACCAACTAAGAAACGATCAGGATATACAATGTGTTGTTGGTCATGGACAAATTCCTTTTGGGCAGGCGCAATTCCCTACTTTGACAGATTATGCGGATGGTGTAGATACCATGGCTTTTTTAAAGTCTCTGTAGGAAAGACTCCTCAAGAACCTATATAATGGTCTATTTTTCCGTTTATCCCAAGCATTTTTCATCTAGTGTGATCATCGTAACTTTAAGCAGGTTTTACTGGCAGGTAATTGATCTACGAGGATTGCCGTAAAACATTTGTTAAATACTGTCAGTGGTGAACTGTCATTACAACAGCTTTGTTTTATTTGTTATTGGAAAGGCATATTTTTTGATCAGATTAAAATCATAAAAGACCATGCATATGAATCTCAAGAACATTTTAGCCGTGGTTGCCATCAGCGCCACCACTGCTGTACTTAGTGTTTGGGGCTTTAGTAAGTACAACAATTATCAACGTGCAGGAATGCAGGAAGAAGGAAAACTGCCTGTGAACTATGCCGGTTTTTTTGATAAAAACAATAATCTAGGCTCAGCAGTAGATTTTACCCCTGCTGCAACTTCTGCAACACCAGCCGTAGTACACATCAAAACAAAAACAAAAGCACGTCAGGTGAGTAATCGCCAACGCAATCCTTTTGCTGATATGTTTGGTGATGATTTCGGCGATTTCTTTGGTGGTCCACGCGTCATTCCTGAACAACGCGCCAGCGGTAGCGGTGTATTGATCACTGAAGATGGATACATCATTACCAATAACCATGTGGTAGATGGTGCTGATGAGATCAATGTAACACTAGCCAATAAAAAATCTTATAAGGGTACTGTGATCGGTACTGACCCTAGCAGTGATATTGCTGTGATCAAGATCGAAGGAAAATCACTCCCTTACCTTGTTTATGGCAACAGTGATGAAGTAAAACTTGGGCAGTGGGTACTGGCCATTGGTTATCCTCTGAATTTAGATGCTACCGTTACTGCCGGAATCGTAAGTGCTAAATCAAGATCTATTGGGATCAATAGCCGTCAGAGTCAAAGTCCGGTTGAATCATTCATCCAAACCGATGCTGCGGTTAACTCAGGTAATAGCGGTGGTGCATTGATCAATACTTCCGGCGAATTGATCGGTATTAATTCAGCGATCGCTTCTCCTACCGGTTCTTACGCAGGTTATTCTTATGCGATCCCTGTGAACATCGTGAAAAAGATCGTTACTGACATTGTGAAATTTGGCACAGTACAGCGTGCATATATCGGTATCAACTATCCGAATGAAAATCTTTCCGACGATCAAAAACGCGAATTGGAAAAAGAAATCGGTGTTGCGATCAAAGAAGGTGAAGGTGTATATATCACCGGTGTTCCTGAAGGAGGTGCTGCTGCAGCTGCCGGATTAAAGAAAGGTGATATTGTTACGAAAGTAAATGGCAACCCTGTTACCAGCGGACCTGAATTACAAGAGCAAGTTGCTTTGTACAAGCCCGGCGATAAAATCACCTTAGCTTACAAACGTGGCGGAAAAGAAAACACGGTTGGTATTACCTTGAAAAATAAAGTAGGCACGACAGATATCGTTAAGACCACTTCCATCATGGAACAAATTGGTGGTGAACTGGAAAACATCGATAAAAGTCTTGCTACTGCTAATGATATCAAAGGTGGTGTTAGGGTGAGAAAAGTAGGAAGTGGCCTCTTAAGCAAAAGCAGAATGCAAGATGGATTTGTGATCACTGGTGTAAATGGACGTGAAGTAAAGAACCTGGAAGAGTTTCAGGAAATACTGTCTTCATTGAAGGGAAGTGGCGTCATTCGTCTGGAAGGTATTTATCCTGGATTTGAAGGAAACTATACTTATCCGCTCACGCTTTCAAAAGAATAATGAAAAGCATAGCATATAAAAAAGGCAACTGAATCAGTTGCCTTTTTTTATGTACACAAGGTGATCACCCGGCATTAATTCAAAATGTTCTTTTGGTGAAAATGTGTACGTCAATGACGAGAATAAATTGATAAAATGTCCTTGCAACCATTCATGATGTACTTCGATGGTGGCTCTTTCTTTATCGGAAAGATTCAATAATACCAATACTGTCTCCGTACCCTTCTTTCTAAGATAAGCCATGATGCCTTGCTGTTCTGAAGGTAGAATAAACGTCTCTCCTTCTAAGATGGCGGAAGACTGTTTTCGAAATTGTAACAGTTGCTGATAAAATCCATCCAATGATGGACTTTCTTTCCAGTCGATCTGATCTTTGTCAAAGAAGGCCAATCTTTTGAGATTGGGATTTTCTTGTCCGCTGTATACTAAAGGCATTCCCTGCCAAGTACAAGCAAATACAGCCCATGCTTTTGCAGCGATACCATACTTTTCATACTCAGTCCCATTCCAGCTATTTTCGTCATGGTTACTTGTGAAGAAAAGTTTGATGGCGCCTGATGGATATTGTGAATAAGCGTGTAACACTTCTATCACCTCATGTAATCCTGTTTCACCCTTCATGAATTTTTCTGACACATGCATCCACCACCATGCATAAGTGGCATCAAAAGCATTGTGGTATTCTACTACTTCACATTCGGCTAACCAGAAGCAGGGTTTGAGTGCATCACATTCTGTTCTTGCATGGATCCAAAAATCAAGCGGAACAAGGTGAGCCATATCACAACGAAATCCATCAATATTAAACTCTTTGATCCAATACTTCATTGCATCGACCAATGCAGAACGCATTTCTTGGCTATCGAAATTTAGGTCGATCACATCTTTCCATCCATTGCGTTCAGTAAAATTCCCTGCTTCATCTTTGATAAACCAGTCGGGATGGGTTTGTGTCCAATGATGATCTGCCCCGGTATGATTGGCCACCCAATCAATGATCAATTTCATATCGAGTGTGTGTACCTGATCAACCAACATTTTGAAATCCGCTGCAGTTCCAAACTCAGGATTAATATCTGTGTAACTACTACAGGCATAATAACTACCCAGTGTACCCTGACGCTTCTCCACGCTGATAGGCGTAATGGGCATTAACCATAGAATATCAATACCCATTCTTTTTAATCGTGGCAGATGTTCCATGAAAGCAAGAAAAGTTCCTTCCGGAGTGTACTGTCTGATATTCACCTCATAAACGGAAGCATGCTTCGCCCAAGGTGTAACGGTAAATCGATTGCTCATGCTACGATGTTACTGATTTTTCCATAAATCAGGTATTTATACGTATTGTCTGGCTATAAAGGTCCAATTAGTTTTACAGCTATAACTCATCAAAATGACATCTAAGAAGCAAATCATCATCGTTAAAGACAAGCGAATTGAATTACTCAAGAGTGGATCTATCGACTTTATTTCGCTGACAGATATCGCTAGGTATAAGAATCCGTCTGAGCCGAAGGATATTATCAAAAACTGGATGAGAACTAAGTCTACCATTGAGTTTTTAGGTATCTGGGAATTATTACATAATCCTGATTTCAAAGGGGTCGAAATCGACCCCTTACTGAGGGAAGCCGGTAGCAATAGTTTTATTCTTTCGCCTTTAAAATGGATAACCCTCGTCAATGCAAAAGGCATCATTGTAAAAGCCGGTAATTCAGGCGGCACCTTTGCGCATAAAGACATTGCTTTTGAATTTGCCTCATGGATCAGTGCTGAATTCAAATTATACCTGATCAAGGAAGTTCAAAGATTAAAAGAGCAAGAATCATCTACCCATCAACTAGAGTGGAACATCCATAGAACGGTTGCTAAAATCAATCACAAAATTCATACAGACGCTATTATAGACGTGTTGATCCCTCCTACCCTCACTAAGAGACAAATTGGAGTAGTGTATGCATCAGAAGCTGAGGTCATCAATATGGCTGTATTCGGGAAGACAGCAAAACAGTGGAAAGAACATCATTCAGGAAACATAAGAGATCATGCTACTTTGGAGCAACTTATCATTTTAAGCAATCTTGAAAGTATCAATGCCTTATTGATTAGAAATGGATTGCCCCAACAACAACGCTTATCTGAATTAAATAAAACAGCTATCCAACAAATGAAATCCTTACTCAACAACCCTTCTCTGAAACAATTGGAAAATAAAACTCAATAAAACCACTGCCAAAGCTCCCACTACATTCAACCATAGAAAGCCTAAACCAATAATATTATATCGATCCAATAAAAAGAAGCCGATCACCACCAACTCACCAATAATAGCTGCTGCAAACACTGCATTTGCTTGCACTTTTTTCATATAAAAGGCCACCAGGAAAATACCCAAGATCACACCATAGAAAAGGGAACCCAAAACATTGACTGCCTCAATCAAACTTCCCATACCTGATGCAAACTGAGCCGTGATCACACAAAAGATCCCCCAGCCTAGCGTATAATATTTCGACTGTCTATATTCTTTTGCACATTGATCAGGATCGGTACTGTCTGTTTTAATTCCTTGCAATCGTTGATGAAAATCGATCATGGTACATGATGCCAATGAATTCAACGCTGCCGCAATAGAACCCCATGCTGCCAAAAAGATAATCGCGATCAATAACCCTACTAAGCCTTTCGGTAGAAAATCAACCACAAATCTTAAAAAGATATAGTTGGTATCATTGGTATCCGCACCGGGTACAGCTTTTGTTAGTACAGCTTTATACTCCTTTTGTAACCCTGCTAATTGCTGAGCCCCCAATCCAATACTATCTTTATACTGTTCTTGCTTTTCTACCGTATACAGCCTACTCCACTCTTGTTGTTTGATCTGATAAGTATTGAATTGATTTTGAATAGATGAGAGTTCCTGTTGATACGATGTTTTCATCGCTTTTTCTTCCACCGCTTTATTAAAGAAAACAGGTGACGGAGTAAATTGATAGAAGGTAAACAACAAAGCACCCAATAACAAGATCAAGAATTGCATAGGGACTTTTACCAATCCATTCATCAGTAATCCTAGTCTACTCTCTGTATTGTCTTTTGCAGTCAAATAACGACCAACCTGAGATTGATCGGTTCCGAAATAAGAAAGTGCCAAAAAGAATCCACCAATCACACCACTGATCAAATTGTAACGGTCTTTCCAATCAAATCCATTTTCTGTGATCCCGGTTGTAATAACATTGAGCTTCCCAGTTGCTCCACTCACTTTTAATGCATCATTAAAACCTACACCTTCCGGTAAATAATCAACGATCAAATAACCTGCAACAAACATCCCGGCAAATATGATGATCAGTTGTAACTGTTGTGTATAAGCAACTGCTTTCGCGCCTCCACTCACCGTATAAATGATCAGCATGCCTCCCATAACAATGTTTGTCCAGAAGATATCCCATCCCATTAAAGAAGATAAAATAATGGAAGGAGCATAAATACTAATACCTGTTGACAGACCTCTTGAGAGTAAGAACAAAAAGGAAGTAAATGTTCTTGTCTTTAGATCAAATCTTTTTTCTAAAAATTCGTAGGCTGTAAAAAGCTTGAGTTTATTGAATAAGGGAACGAAGGTCACACATAATATCACCATGGCGATGGGGAGACCAAAGTAATATTGCACAAAACGCATTCCATCCGTAAATGCTTGTCCGGGTGCGGATAAAAAAGTAATCGCACTAGCCTGCGTACCCATGATACTCAATAATACAAGATACCATGGCATACTTCTGTTACTCAGAAAATATCCTTCCAGATCCTTACTTGTTCTGCTTTTATACAGTCCATAAGTAATGATCCCTACAAGTGTAATCACCAATACTATCCAATCTGCCTTACTCATGCATAAGTTTTAGTGAGCCATTGAAAAAAAACAATCAATCCCAATAACACCAGTAATACAAACCAATACCAGCTTCGCCAAGATTTGAATAAGGGTATTTTTTCTTTGGTACTCATATCCTTTATTTGTTTCTATTATGAATGAGACTTCCACTTAATAATCCTAATGCTAATCCGATCAATAAACCTACACGAACATTTTTGATCACAAAACCAATAGCAATACCGATTAAAACCAATGTCAATATACCGATCTTTCTTCTCTGCTTCATGGTTATGGTTGCTTAGGCATTGCAATGAGGTTTGCCAATATTTTGAAAGCTCCCGGATTTCCGGCTGGTAGTTGTCTGAACATCACAAGGCTTAGGTATGCAAAATTACCTTTCCCATATTTTGTTGTAATGAGACTACCTGTACTTTCTCTTTCCCCTTTATCATTCATGCCTAAAGGTGCTTCATATTTTCCAATAAACTGATCGGCTTGATACGTACTTCTTTCCTGTACCCAATCATTAAAATCTGCTTGCGTAATTATATTAGGATAATTGAGCACCGAATGTTGTGGCTGTACAAATTTCACAACAGCATCTTCCTCTGTTACACGTGTACTACTGATCTGAAAAGGATATGGACCAATCTTAGGATTTAATACGCCACCTTGATTTCTGTTGTATTGTACAATCAGATTACCCCCATTTTGCACATAACGCATCATCACATCATACTTGCCTGTAAGCCACTCATGAATATTGTAAGCCCTCACACCTGTTACAATGGCATCAAGCTCTTTCAAACCTTCATCTGTTACAGATGCATCATCTAAAATCTTCACTTCATAGCCCATTTGTTTCAGGGCTTCCGGCATCACATCTCCCGAGCCCGGAATAAAACCTATTTTCTTACCCCTTACTTTGATTTCAGCATCAATCACTTTTACATAGTCTCTGAAAGCATAATGTATGTTAGGAATATGATCATAACGAATGGATTTGAAATAGTCTGAAAAATTCAAGGCTTTTCCTTCCGGCATCAGAATACGCATAGTTGCTTCCAAATACTTTACAGGAGCTTTTGCATTATATACTTTAGATATGGGAACATCTATGATTTGCCTTTGTCCTTTTATGAAACTTCTTTTCTCTCCGGCTATCACTGACTTCACAGCTTCTTGTCGAATATTCAAATCAGTCACCAAACCCGGATGAGTAAAATTGGATCTATATACCACATGTAACATGGAGTCTGAACGATTTTTTCCATTTTCATCCTTCACATTCAATAATACCACAGATGGATTCATATACAATTCCACATGAGGAACAATAATGAAAGGCTGATACAGTTCTCCTCGCTCCGCATCCACATATTTATACATGACCGGTTTTTTGAACTCAAAAAGAGTGCCCTCAATATCTACCGTAAAAACAGAATGGTACAATGGATCATTCCAGAACTTACCCACCTCAAGCTGATCCTCTACGACAAACATTCCATCATTTTCTCTCGGTTTACGAAGCCAATAGGGTTGAGTCATTTCAGGACCTATTGTTGGTACCAATACTTTTGTAAACTGATAATTTTTGTTTCTTTCAGTGGAAATCATAACAGTAGTATCCTCTTGATCAGCCAACTTCACAGATTGAATTTTAATCGCAACACTTGAACGTTTGTTCATAAAGTAATTAACACGTACACTATCGCCTTTCAAAGCCGTTTCCTGTTGTGTATACGCTTCCATGAACAAGGCGGATGCAAACTCTATGATTTCTTTCAGTTCCTTTAGTTTTTGCATCTTCCAAACCTGATCATTGGTTGTCAGTTTATCTATTTTACGATACAACTTCACAAGTGCTGGCACAGATTTATCCGGACTACGGAAATCATATTGTTGCAACACTTGCTGTAACAAAAATTGAATACTATCTACTTCTGCTTTATTATTAATAGGTATAGACACTTGTTTGCCCTGAGCATTTGTAGTTTGTATCAATGTATCGACTTTCAATCTAGACCAATCAGTGTTGATACCCTCCATGATATCTGTCTTGGCAGAATCTCCTCCTGTTGTAACAAAATATTCAAATACTTCCCCTCTTCTTCTGGGTCTGCCTTCTGCCTGACTTTTATGCATACTTCTAGCCTCGCCACCCAATTCACCATAGCTTTTGCCAAGCAAAGGATTGAATGCCCCTACCTCCACTTTCAGTTGATTATCACTTGTTGTATTGGTTCTGCCAAAGTTGAATGTGTTCCACAAAATTCTTTTGGCTTTCCATGGCTTCAATCCATATTTGAATTGTTCAGGAAATTTTTTGGGATCTGCGGCTGCTTCAAAAGCTTCATTAGCGATGATGGCTGATGCAGCATGATGTCCATGCCCTGCTCTCTCATCTCCCGGGAAACGAGCCACAATGATATCAGGTTGAAATTTTCGGATCATCCAAACCACATCCTGAAGCACACGTTCACGATCCCAAATACGCAATGCCTCATCAGCACTCTTACTAAAACCAAACTCATAGGCCGTTGAAAAATATTGCTCTGAGCCATCGATCGCACGAGCTGCCATTAGTTCGTGGGTACGAATCATCCCTAACTCTATTCCTTGCTCAGGTCCTATTAAGTTTTGACCACCATCACCTCTGGTCAGACTCAAATATGCAGTTCTATATAATTTTTCTTTCGCTAAATACGGAAGTAATCCATTGTTCTCATCATCAGGATGTGCAGCGATGTACAGCACACTGCCCAGTACATTCAACTTCTTCAATTGCTGATAAATATCGGCAGAACTGGCTGTTGAAGGCACGATCTGTGCTTTTGAGAAAAGGGTCAATACAGTAAAGAATAAAAGAAAGGAAGTAGTTGTTCTTTTCATATGACAATAATGGTGCAAGCGAAGATAATGGCTGGTACAAGATACGGCTCACCGTTTACACAAAAATCGGTGAATGACTATAGCTTTAACAAAACAGTTCTAACTGTTGAGTAATGACTCCAGGGTATAAAATGATTGGCCCCGGGAAGGGTCAAAGTATCCATCACCGAGGCATTCTTTAAAGCTTTGACACCAAAATCAAGATTAGCATAGGGAACCAATATGTCTTTATTGCCATGGACAATAAAAACCCTTGCTTTTACCTGATCCATTTGAGGTGCTAATCTTTTCAAGTCTTCCTTCAAATACCACAACTCATCATTTGATGGACGCATAGCACCAGGCACCAGAAACTTTAGTGGATTATTCATGAATAAAGGACGCCATCTTTCCGGATTTTCTTGTTGGGGATCAATAGAACCTGCTAAAATCACAAGTGCATCAAAATAATCGGGTCTATCAACCGCTAGCTGTATGATCAATGGACCACCTAATGAATGCCCAACCAAATAAACCGGCTTACCGTTTTTTTCCTTTTCAAAAAGAGGTTGCATGATCATGGATTGATCCGGCAAATTCAATGCATCACCAAAATCACTGTAACCAAAACCAGGACGATCAACAGAGACCATTCGATATTTACCAAGCAATACCGGATCACGCATAAAAGCTTCAAAAGCATCCCATGCGCCGGGAGAACCATGAATAAAAACAATCGTAGGCAATGTATCATTACCTGTTTTGGCATAATGCAGGGTTCTGCTATTGACTTTTAATTTTTCAATCTTTAATGCCACTCCTGCTTTTTTGAATTTTTCAATGGCTTGTTCATCACTGATCCTGAACTTCATACAGCTTTGAGCCATGATCGTCCACAAACAAAGAAGAACCAGCATGATCATGCCCGTTCGTTGTATTCTTCGTTTGAATTTGTTTTGTGGCATAAGTAATAAATATAAAAAAGGCCGGATTAAATCCGGCCTTTTGAATCTTATTGTCCTGCTAAGAAAACAGCGTTGGAGAATAAAAGTTTACCATTCTCCCAGAAATTCCTGAATAAAGGATTATCGGTTAGATACACTACAGATCCACCACCCATATCTTGTACACCAAAGAGCATCCCGTCTTTCAACTTACTCTTCACCTTATATCCAGCAAAACCAGTTACGTATGCGTCTTTCTTCAACACTCCGACATTCCAACCACCTTTCATAAATTCGAATAAGACACCATCTTGCTTGAGGGTATAATAAAAATCAGGATATCCAAAACCCAATGGATGCGTATTATCTAAATCCATCTTATAAATAGCACCAGGGATAGAATTAGGCAGATAGCTTCTTTCACGATCACCATATTTTTTCACATCCAGATACTCTCCTTTTTCATCATCTTTATCTGTCTTTTGTTTTAATCCCCATTCTGCTGCCATTTGACCTACTGCATTTTCCAATGCAATGATCTTTCCGCCTGAACGAACAAACTCTTTCAAACGATCAGCTGTTGCTTTCTCAGATAATGCACGGATATATCCATCAGGAACAATGATTACCGTAAAATTTTTAAGACTGATTCTTGCAATATCTCCTCCATTAATCAAAGTCAAAGGATAATCCAACTGCTTATCAAAAAAATGCCATATTTCACCGGCACCAAGAGAAGAAGTTCCTTCACCGGTCAGTAATGCTACTTTAGGTGCACTACTGATGATCTTGACATCAGGAGAACCCATATCAGAGCCTTGATCCATAAATCCTGTTTCTACCACATCTGCTTGTACATTGTGTTTGATACAAGCTGCATTGGCAATAGCTGCCCAATTCACAGATGTGTTACTAGTTCTTAGTACGATCAATGTTCCTCTCTCATAATTTTTAGTACCATATTTGAAAGGCTTTTCAGCAAAACGAACTTTTACATTGTGCTTCAATAATTCAGCCAACACTTTCGCACTATTGAAAGAAGTATAAGGAATCAATAAGCCATAGGATCCATTCACAGGTGTAACAGGTGTTGACTTCCAATCATTGGACAGATCCAGTTTTTCTTTTACAGCATATCCTTTCACACCATAAGCATAAGGTACAGACCATGTTGTAATATCATAAGTATTGGAGTCTGTTACAACAGTTCTTGGCTCTAATAATACTTTTGCTAATACTGCCTTTGGTTGAGCAGAACTTACTGCTATGTGTAAACCTTCATCAACGAATGCTTCTTGCTTTCCTGTGAAATAATTAAATCCTGTGAAATTTTTGTTACTAACTGTTCCCCACTCAATACCGTTCTGCTCCAGTAATTTGATCACAGCATTTAATTTATTCTGATCTTTTGAAGTCAGTACATAGGTTTTATACTCACCAATCTTACCACTTCTGCTATCATCAAAATATTTTTTAAACTCACTCATCAATTTTTGTTGATGCTTGCTGGCTGTTTCTACGGTTGATAATCCGGTGGTAAAATGATGTGTTGCACGATCTACCAATGTCAACGTATCACCATCTTCATTGATAACTGCCAATCCACCTCGGCTATGTCCACCCTGCTCATACGTCATACCAATGGCACCATTGTAAACAGGATAGGTATCCCCATAAGAAGGATACAACAGATCGAATCTTTCTTTGGTAAAGAACAACCATCCATTTTTATCAAAATAAGAAGCATTATTTCTACCGATCAGTACTTGAAAATCTCTCTGCCAAGGGGTGATCACTTCATGAAAAGGTTCAGCAGCCGGAGCGAAATAATAAGGCTCATTATACCCTTGCTCATGAAAATCAACATGCACTTGTGGTAACCAAGCATTGTATTTTTTCAAACGCTGCTGGGTCTCAATTTGTGTTTGCCAAGCCCAATCGCGGTTCAGATCAAAGTTGTAATGATTACTTCTTCCGCCAGGCCATGGTTCAGCATGCTCTCTGGAAGATGGTTCTGCATTCATCTCTTTACCAACTACAGAATTGAACCAATTCACGTAACGATCTCTTCCATCCGGATTGATACATGGATCAATTACAACAACCGTATTTTTCAACCATTCCTTGGTTGTGCTATTTGAAGGATCAACCAATGCATGTATCATCAATAAAGCTGCTTCAGAAGAAGATGGTTCATTTCCATGCACATTATAACTCAACCAAACAATAGCAGGTGCATTCTCCAATATCGGAGCAGCTTTGTCTTTAGTTGTACCGGCCAAACGAAGATTATTCAAACGAATGGCTTCGAGTCGCTGTATATTTTCCGGAGAACTTACAAAAGCCAACATGAGTTCTCTCCCTTCATTGGTCTGGCCATAAGACTCGATCTTCACCATATCGGGTCTAACTTTCGCCACGGTGTTGAAATAATCTACGATCTTATGGTGCCTCGTATAGCGGGTACCCACTTTGTATCCCAGGTAAGATTCCGGGCTAGGAACATTCTGTGCAGTGACTGATACAGACAGTACCAGTAGTGCTAAAATTGACAATAATGATTTCATATTCAAATAAATGAGTTGTGAATGTAACGAAGAAATGGAGGTCTCGGAAATGATTGGTTCACTTTTTTATACAGATGGTATTTTATGAAGGTCTGTTTTGTTCAAAAACGCCTAATTTTCACTTATGAAAACAAGCGTTTTATCCTTCGTATTTCTTTTATCAGTAGTTGGTTCACAAGCACAAAAGATTGTGTCTGTGGTTGGAACTGGTAAGGCCATTAATCCTTACAAATATACCATCACCAAAAAGGCTAACTATACAAGTGCGGCCGTATCAAGTGCACATCCGTTGGCGAGTCAAGTAGGTACTGTGATCATGAAACAGGGAGGCAATGCTTTTGATGCGGCGATCGCCACTCAGTTGGCTTTAGCCGTGGTTTACCCGGGCGCTGGTAATTTAGGTGGTGGCGGATTTTTACTTGCCCGAAGAAGTAACGGTGAACTATTAGGTTTGGATTATCGCGAAGCTGCTCCTGCTGCTGCTTCTAGAGATATGTACCTGGATGCGCAGGGTAACGCCAATATTTCATTATCACAAAACGGACATCTGGCTTCCGGTATTCCGGGAACCGTAGCAGGTTTATTTGCCACCATGCCTTATGCGAAACTCCCTTTTGCAAAACTGGTACAACCTGCTATTGATCTGGCAGAGTATGGATTTGTAATTACTGAAAGAGAAGCGGCTTCATTGAATAGTACACGCGAATCATTTCTCAAATACAATACCCGACCCACAGCATTGACCAAAGAAGGAAAATGGAAGGCAGGCGATACACTTGTGCAAAAAGAACTAGCAGCTACCCTCAGACGTATGCAAAAAAATGGGGCAGCAGGATTTTATGAAGGAGAAACAGCAAAATTGATCGTAGAGGAAATGCAACGTGGGAAAGGCATCATTACATTGGATGATCTCAAAAACTATACTGCGAAACTCAGAGAACCCATCCGATTCAATTACCGCGATCATCAGATTATCAGTTTTGCCCCTCCCAGCAGTGGTGGTATTTTGATTGCACAAATGATGAAGATGATAGAGAAGTTCCCCATAGGCAGTTACGGATTTCAAACACCTGCCAGTGTGCAGTTAATGATTGAAGCCGAAAGAAGAGCTTATGCAGACAGAGCAGAACATATGGGTGATCCTGATTTTTGGAAAGTACCCGTAGATACCTTGATCAGTGATACATATTTAACTGAAAGAATGAAAGATTATGATCCGAGTAAAGCAGGTATCAGTACACAAATCAAAGCAGGCAGTGTAACAGAAAGCGAAGAAACAACACATCTCAGTGTCATTGATGCAGCAGGAAATCTTGTAGCTGTAACTACCACATTGAATGGTGGTTATGGAAGTAGAACTGTAGTTGGCGGTGCCGGATTTTTATTAAATAATGAAATGGATGATTTCAGCGTGAAACCGGGTGTTCCCAATATGTATGGTGCATTGGGTGGCGAAGCTAATGCCATTGTTCCAGGGAAAAGAATGTTAAGCTCAATGACTCCTACACTGATGCTAAAAAATAATAAACCTTATCTCACCATTGGTACGCCCGGAGGTACTACGATACCTACATCAGTTTTTCAGGCATTGGTAAATCTGATAGATTTTAAAATGGATCTTGATGATGCAATCAATAAACCAAAATTCCATCACCAATGGTTTCCGGATGAAGTAACTGTTGAAAGAGACTTTCTTGCCGATACTAAAAAGAAACTAGAAGCGATGGGATATAAAATAAAAGATAGAAGTGCGATTGGACGTACAGAAGGTATCAGAATTTTACCCAATGGTATTAGAGAAGCCGTTGCCGACAAAAGAGGTGATGATTCCGTAGCAGGATTTTAAAAAAATAATATGCAAACATTCGAAGATGGATTTTTGAAAGACAGCATCAAAAGATTCAAATACTACAAAGAGCTGGGGGATAAAACTTTTGCACAACTCAAAGAGGAAGATTTTTTATACCAGCCCAATGCTGAGAGCAATAGTATTGCCATCATCATTCAACACATGTATGGTAATATGCTGAGCAGATGGACCAACTTCCTGACTGAAGATGGTGAGAAAGATTGGAGAAAAAGAGATGCCGAATTTGAAGCAACACACATGACTCGTGAAGATCTATTGTCTTTTTGGAATGAAGGTTGGAATTGTCTCTTGAATACTCTTGAAAGTTTGCAACCTGATGATCTGATGAAAACAGTTACGATCAGAACAGAGCCTCTTCTTGTGTATGATGCAATTTTGAGACAACTTGCGCATTATCCATATCATGTGGGTCAAATTGTTTATATCGGTAGAATGATCCTTGAAAAAGAATGGCACTCGCTGAGTATCCCAAAAGGAGAAAGTAAATCCTACTTGGATTCAGTAAAACAAGCTCAACAGCAAAAATCCTAGCAAAACCCCATGCATTCAACCATTGAGATCATTCGTACTGATATTTTATCTGATAACTGGTACACCTTAAAACGGATAGAATATGAGATAACAGATAGTGAAGGCAACAAAAAACGTCAATTACGAGAAGCCTATGACCGCGGTAATGGTGCCACTATTTTGTTATATAATAAAGATCAAGGAACGGTCATATTAACGCGACAGTTTCGTTTACCAACCTTTATCAATGGCAACCCTGATGGCATGTTGATTGAAACCTGTGCAGGTTTATTGGATAAGGATGATCCCGAAAATTGTATCAAGAGAGAAACAGAGGAAGAAACAGGTTACCATATCAATGATGTTAAAAAGGTATTTGAAGCGTATATGTCTCCCGGATCTGTTACAGAAATCTTATATTTTTTTGTGGCTGCATACACCAAAGACATGAAAATAACGGAAGGTGGAGGAATTGCGGAGGAGCAGGAAAACATTGAAGTATTAGAACTTCCCTATACCAAAGCACTTCAAATGATTGACTACGGAGAGATAAAAGACGGTAAAACGATCATGTTATTGCAATATGCACAGATACATCGCTTATTGTAACCTATTTTCGCTTTAATTTAGACGACCGGAACGCCTTTTGGTATTGAATTTGCACTGAGAAAGCTATTACCTAAATTTGTATTAAACTGATCCGTTTCTGAAGCGATTCCTGAAAATATTACGATATACCCTGTTGGTCATTATAGCCCTCATCCTTATCATCTTTATTGCTATTCAAACCGACTATGTACAGAATAAATTAGTAGGCATCGCCACTAGTCGTATCTCCAAGTCATTAGGTACCGAAGTAAGTATCAAACATGTAAGTATTGGTATCCTGAATCGATTGAATCTGGAAGGTTTAATGGTCAGAGACCGCTCCAAAGACACGCTGATCTATGCAGGTGCTTTGAAAGTACGAATTACTGATTGGTTTATCCTAAAAGATAAGGCTGTATTAAGATATGCAGGATTGGAAGATGCTGTTATCAAAATCAATAGAAAAGACAGTATTTGGAATTATCAATATATTATTGATCACTTCGCTTCGCCTTCTCCAAAAGATCCTACTAAAAAAAGTGATTTAGCACTTGATCTTAAAAAGATCGATTTGCGTAATCTACGCTTTGTACAAAATGATCAATGGGTAGGCGAAAGAATGACGATTCAATTGGCTAATCTCATCATTGATGCTGACCGTGTTGATTTGAATAAAAGTATCTTTATCATAGATAATATTAAGTTACATCAACCATTATTTGCTATTCAGTCTTTACCGGCTTTGCGTCCTGAGTCATTGAGAAAAAAGAATACAGCTTCTGTTGACACAGGAATGTATTTTAACCCAGGTGATATTTTTATTCAGACCAAAAAATTAAAAATAACTGATGGAAGGCTTTTTATTGACGGCAACCCCAATAATCCGTCTCAAAATTTTGATGGTTCACATATACAATTGAGCAAACTCAACGGTACTTTCAACAATGTATCTTTTATCAAAGACACCATCAAAGCCGACATCGATCTTTCTGTAAAAGACAGAAGTGGGTTTGAACTGCAAAAACTCAAAACAAGTTTCCGCTTCACTCCACAAATCATGGAGTTAGCCTCTTTAGATCTGCGTACCAATAAAAGTAGGATTGGTAATTATTACGCCATGAAATACACCGACTTTAATAAAGACTTCGGTGAATATATTGACAAAGTAATCATGGATGCCCGTTTTAAAGATGCTAAAATCAACAGTGATGATATCGCGTATTTTGCTCCTGAGCTAAAAAACTTAAAAAGAAATATTGAGATCAGTGGAAACTATTTAGGCACCGTTGCAGATTTTGTCGTTAACAACCTTTATTGTAGAGTTGGCAATAGCACCAATTTATCTGGCACCTTAAGTATGAAGGGACTACCCGATATTAACACCACAAAGATCTTATTGAATAAAGGTGTTGTATCAACCAATTATAATGATCTCTTAAGTTATATACCTGCACTAAAAGACATCAAAGAACCGAACCTGGCAGAACTTGGGAACATTATTTACAGAGGCAATTTTAATGGCACCATTCAGAACTTTGTGACTTCGGGTGTATTTAGTACTGCCTTGGGTGGACTCACAACAGATCTCAGTCTTAAACTTCCCAATAAAGGGGAGCCTACTTATAAAGGTAAAATTGAAACTACAAGATTTAATATAGGTAAGTTCTTAAATGCTGATATTTTAGGATTGGTGAATTTCAAGGGCGGTATCGAAGGAAGTAGTTTCAATATTGATCAGCTCAAAACTTCGTTGAATGGAACTATTGACTCTTTACAGTTGAATGGTTATACCTACTCCAATATTGTCACCAATGGAACCTTTCAGAAAAAAGCATTTACAGGGGAATTAGAAATAGATGACCCTAATCTGAATTTTACAAACTCTGTTGAAATAGATTTTTCAAAAGAAATCCCCAGTTTTAATATTGTAGGTGACCTTGTTCAATCCAACTTGAAAGCTTTGAATTTTGTCAAAGAAAATATTCAGATCACAGGATTACTTGATGCTAATTTCACCGGAACCAATATCGACAACTTCAAAGGAACTGCAAAATTTCTAAATGCGGCTGTTAAGGATGAAACCAATAAGATCAGTTTCGACTCATTAAATCTCAGCTCTGTACAAATTGATAGTACCCGTATTTTAAGCGTGGGTAGTAATGAACTCAACGCAACAATCTCCGGACAATTTAGTATCCTTGAATTACCTGCAAGTATTCAAGCGTTCTTACATCACTATTATCCTGTTTATATCCGTGAGCCTAAAGTTATCCCGCAAAACCAACGTTTCAATATACAACTCAATACAAGATTCATTGAACCCTACCTTCAAATTTTCGCAAAAAATTTAAGTGGATTTAATGATGCCTCATTAAACGGAAGTATTGATACCAGAAACAGTGATCTGAAAGTATCAGCCAATGTACCATATGGGAAAATCGATAAGTATGCTTTCAATGGCATTCAATTGGAAGGTAGAGGAAACCTTGATACCATTTCACTGAACGGAAATATCACAACTGTTACTATCAATGATAGTCTGAATTTTCCGAATACGAATATTTCAGTAGTTGCGAGAGATGACCACTCTGTTATTTCCGTTAAAACGAGTGCAGATAACACATTGAATGAAGCCAGCTTGAATGCTGATGTCGTAACGCTTGAAGATGGTGCCAGAATACAGTTTCTTCCCTCCTCTTTTGTATTGAATACTAAAAAATGGAATCTTGAAAAAGAGGGAGAACTGATACTACGTAAAAATTTCATCAAAGCAACTGATGTAAAGTTCACACAGGGCTTTCAGGAAATTGAAGTAGAAACTGAAGAAGAAGATGGAGGTAATACCAATAATCTTGTAGTGAGATTGAAAAATGTTGTACTAGGGGATTTAACAAGCCCATTCCTCAAAGATCCTCGTTTAGAAGGTATCACCAGCGGTGAAATTACCATGCGCGATTTCTTTGGACAATTCAATGCAGATGCCATTTTGAAGGCAGAACAGTTTCGATTCAATGATGACTCCATCGGATTGGTGAATATCAAAGCAGGCTATAATAGCAAAACAGGTCTTATTCCCTTTGATATTCAATCTGCCAATAAAGGCTTTGATTTTAGTGCCAAGGGATCTTATAATCTGAAGGATTCGATACAACAACCCTTATACACTGACATCGATCTTAGAGACACACGTATTCATTTGCTAAATCAGTTTTTGACAGGATTGTTCTCAGACTTAAAAGGTCAAGCCAAAGGAAAACTATCGATCAGTGGCGACCCTAGCAGTCCTACACTTATTGGAAAAATAACGCTACTGAATGCCGGATTAAAAGTTGATTATACACAAGTGTATTATACCATTGACTCCGCCAATATCAGCTTTGAGCAAGATGGAATCAACTTTGGACAATTCACTATTAAAGATCAATATAAAAATACTGGTACTGTAAAAGGAAAACTATTTGAAAGAGGCTTTAAGGACATGGCTTTTGATTTTGACCTTTCTACCAATAAGTTGTTATTAATTGATACTAAGCCGGAGGATAACCAACAATTTTATGGAAGAGCTATAGGCAGGGTAAGTACTTTTAGTTTGAAGGGACCGGAATCCAATGCTCGTATGACATTGGTAGCTGAATCAACTGACAGCTCCCATATTTTCATTCCCAACTCCGTTACAAGAGAAAGTGGCAGTGCCGATTTCATTGTATTCAAGGAATACGGTACTGAAATGATCACAAATAAAAATAAATCAGGTTTTAATTTAACTGTTGACCTTGATCTGACTGCTACGAATAAAACACAAATCGATGTGATTTTAGATGATCTCACCGGCGATGTGATCAAAGCTACGGGTAATGGTCGTTTGAAAATACGTGCAGGAACTACTGAACCACTGACCATCAGAGGCCGCTACAATATTGAAAGAGGGAATTATGATTTTAACTTCCAGTCGTTTATCAGAAAGCCATTTGAGTTGATGCCTAATGCCGGGAACTACATTGAATGGACAGGAGATCCTTTTAAAGCAGATATCAAAATTGATGCACAATATACTGCTGAGAGAATTGCTTTATATGACCTTGTTTCAAATTTGAATTTGAGTGGCGCCGTAAAAGGATATCGTGGCGAAGTGTATGTAATTGCCGAATTAAGAGACAAACTCACAGAACCTAAAATAAGATTCAGACTTGACTTCCCTCAAGGAAGCCCGATCAAAAGTGACAATGAGCTATCACAATACTTAAATCGTCTGCAGAATGATGACAATGAAATATTAAAACAGGTTTCATTCTTGATTGTATTCAACACCTTTGCTCCTCCTAGTGTTGGTAATGGTGGAGGCAATGCTGCGAATAGCTCTCTCACAACGATTGGCGCTAATACCTTATCGCAGATTCTGACGAAAGAGATCAATAAAATGTTTTCAAACTTTCTTTATAAGCTAACAGGAGATAAAAGTCTACGCTTTGATTTAGGTACATCCTGGTACAGTAATAACGAGATTACCAGCAGTGTTGCAGGCGGAACACTGAATAACAATTCAATTGATCGCTCTCGTGTAAATTTCAAGTTGGGTAAGAGTTTCTTCCAGGATAAGATGATCGTAACATTTGGTGGAGACCTCGATTTTAACGTTAGCAACTCTGCTGCGGTAAAAAATGGAAACTTTCAATGGTTGCCGGATCTGAATATTGAATTCATCCTTTCTAATGATCGAAAACTCAGAGCCATCTTATTCAATAAGAACAGTCTTGATATTTCCAATACAGGCGCTGGTGGTATTGGCCGAAGAAATAGATTTGGTGCGAGCATTTCGTACAGAAAAGATTTCGATAAACTATTCGCAACTAAACAAGATGATGTTGTTTTTAAACCTGCCACCGACAGCACACAGAATAATCCGGCAAGTGGTCAGTGATCATTTGGGCAACACTGCAGCTACATTTCGCTTCGCATTCCTCAAACGATAAACATAAAAGTATCGAACCACCTTACCTCCTCTTTGCTGATTGATAACGATTGGTGCATCAATACTTACAAAATACGGCTCGATCGTTCGTTGTACTTCAACCGGTAAATTGGATGGTAAAATGTAATAAGCGTCCTCTCCCTCGCGTATAGTATCTCTTTCTTGATTCAACCAAACAAATTTGTGTAAATCTTGCAGTACCCCAACACCGATCAAACGAATACCTGTAGTTCGAGCAGTATAAAATTCAAGATGGCCTCCGGGAAACCATTTATTCACTACCAGCGGGTCTGTTTCTTGCATGATCCCTGCTGCGATATCTGCCTTACGTAAAGTATCAAAAGCATGACTAAACTCTTTCCAACCAGACATATCTAATGTTGGGCAATATTCTCCATAGTTCTCCTTTTGTTGACTACCAAAATTGATAGGAGAAAATCGGATTAAAACAGTTCCTGTGATCAATACGATCATTACCAAACCCAATGATGCCTGAAGTATAATGGGAATGTTTCTGTTCGTTCTTTTTTGCAGATACAAGGCAGCAACAAAATACAAAGGGATATAAGCCGGACCAGCCCAATGTGGTAAGGTTGGGTTGAATAAAGCAACTGTCCAAAAAAGGAGTATCATTGGAATGCTCATCCATCCTAACCAAAGTCTGATTCTCTTTCTTGCAAAACGAACACGATTGGTAATTGCCCCAAAGAGAGCGATCAGAATCACGATAAATAAAAATGGATGTTGATACAAAGCTTCCCCTACAATTTCTTGTCCAAGCATATCCCAACGCAATGAAGTATTACTAACTCTTTCGGAGTGAAAACGATAGGTGATGAAATCATTTTGGTAATTCCAATAAAAAATGGGGAAGATACAAACGAGCGTAACGATGACACCCATATATAATCTCCAATTGGTAAGCCATTGTATCCTGCTAAACAATAAAAATGCACCAAAGCCCGCCCACAGATACAATCCATGAACTTTACTCAAAGTAGCTAAGCCGATCATTAAACCAAGCAATAACCATATACTTAAATTCTCCTCTTCACGCTTCAAAAGCAAGTGTGCCATGATATATAAAGATGCTGTCCAGAAAAGCATTTGCGGAGAATCAGGAAGAATAAAGAGTCCGGCAATGAATCCTGTATAAATAGACAAGGTATAGATCCATGCAGCCAACCATCCTACTCGCTCACTATCTAATAATTTTCCCAATTTGAAAATGATCCAGGTTGCAAAACCTGAACAAATGATAGCTCCCAAACGCATGGTCACTTCATTAACCCAAAGAAGATTGAAAGTTGTCAATCGAATCAGCCAGCCTACCATTGGCGGATGATCAAAATGATTCCAGTCAGACTGAATTGCATAAGTCCAATAATATACCTCATCATTACCCAGCTCTAAAAAAGATGCTGCCAACAGTTTGATGATGGAACTGATAATGATCAGCCAAAAAACTTTTCTGCTATATTGTTGATACATGATGTTGCTGAAAATACAAAGACCGTACCAGTCACTTACTTAAAAGCCAATGGATGGCTAGTTCATATCCTTTCAAACCTAATCCAATAATACTTCCTGCTGCCTTTCCTGAAACATGAGATAATTTCCTGAATTCTTCACGTGCATGCACATTACTAATATGAACCTCAACTACAGGGGCTTTCACTGCTGCAATGGCATCGCCTATAGCAACAGAAGTATGCGTATAGCCTCCTGGGTTCAACACAATCCCATTTGCGCTAAAACCAAATTGCTGTATTGCATCAATAAGTTCGCCTTCGATATTGGTTTGCACATAATGGAATTCAACCTGAGGGAAGATGGATTTCAACTCCTTAAAAAAGTCTTCAAAACTTTGAGTACCGTAAACAGATGTTTCACGCTGACCCAACAGGTTTAAATTAGGACCATTGATGATGGCGATCTTCATGTACCGAAGTTAATAAAAAATGGTCACAGATGTGAGTAACACACTGTGACCATTTCTCAAAGAACTTTATCCTGATTAATTCATTCTTGCTTTGATCATAGCAATAAAATCATCAAAAAGATAACGACTATCATGTGGGCCCGGTGTGCTTTCCGGGTGATATTGTACACTGAATGCAGGTTTATTCTTTAATCGGATACCTTCAATAGATTGGTCATTAAGATTGACATGTGTGATCTCCACCTCTGCATGATTACGTACTGCATCAGGATCTACACCAAAACCATGGTTCTGTGTGGTGATCTCACACTGACCTGTAATGATATTCTTCACCGGATGATTTAACCCACGATGACCATGATGCATTTTGAAAGTAGGAATACCATTGGCTAATGCCAATAACTGATGCCCTAAGCAGATACCAAATACCGGTTTATCTTCCTGTAATAAGCTTTTTACAGTATCCACTGCATAATCCATAGCAGCTGGATCGCCGGGACCATTTGAAATGAAATATCCATTGGGATTGAATTCTTTCAATCTGCTAATCGGAGTCTTAGCGGGGTGTACCCGAACATGCGCACCACGATCTACCAAACACTGAAGGATATGGCGTTTGATACCAAAATCCAATACCGCTACTTTCAATGGTGAATTTGCATCTCCCATTTCATATTCTTCTTTCGTGCTTACGGTACTGGCTAATTCTAACCCATCCATATTAGGGACATCAGCCAGCATTTTTTTCAAAGCGTCTACATCCAGAATCTCTGAAGAAATGATACAGTTCATAGCGCCTTTCGCACGGATATGAGTTACCAAGGCACGAGTATCTACATTATCTATCGCAACAATTTGATTCGCTTTTAGATAATCATTGAGATTACCATTGGCCTGAATACGACTGTATTGCTCTTCAAGATTACGTGAAATCAATCCATGGATTTTTACACTATCACTTTCTACATCTGAATCCTTCACACCATAGTTTCCAATATGAACACTATTCATGATCACGATCTGACTGGTATAACTTGGATCAGTGAATACTTCCTGATAACCGGTCATACCGGTATTAAAACAGATCTCTCCCGTAGCAGTACCGATTTTACCGAATGCATGTCCATAAAAAACATGGCCATCGGCCAGTACTAAAATTGCGGGTTGTTTGGTTTGGGGCATGGTTGTTTGCTGTTTAACGATGCAAAAAAAAGGTTTGTTGCTTAAAAGTCGTACAAGAAGTTTCTCACATCAGTTCGGATCGCTTAAATATTCGGCCAGACATAAAAAAAGCAAGACGGTGAGGTCTTGCTTTTTGATATGAGAAACATCTTTCCAATTACTCGGCTGTTTTTTCAGTTGATTCTTCAGTAGCAGGTGTTTCAGCAACCGCAGCTTCAGCAGCAGGAGCAGCAGCTTCAGCTTTCTTAGGTGCACGGCTACGACGAGTTTTCTTAGCAGGTTCAGCAGCCTGAGCAGCACCCTTGCCATAGATCTCGTTGAAGTCTACCAGCTCGATCATCGCTTTCTCAGCGTTATCACCGGGACGAATACCTAACTTTAGAATACGAGTGTAACCACCTGGGCGACCAGCTACTTTTGGACCTACTACTGTGAACAATTCTTTCACAGCGCTTTTGTCTTGCAGGTAACTGAACACCACTCTATGCTGATGCATGATGGTTTCTTTGTTATCAGATTTTTTTGTTTTGGTGATCAACGGCTCAACGTAAGTTCTCAAAGCTTTAGCTTTAGCCAAAGTGGTAACGATACGCTTGTGTGTGATCAATTGACTAGCAAGGTTTGCCAGCAATGCTTCCCTGTGTGCTTTCTTACGACCCAGGTTGTTGATTTTGTCTCCGTGACGCATGACTTGTTGTTTTTATACCCTGCACCGTGTCAGGAATTGCAGAGTGT
>JBDKEH010000156.1:0-3802 GCA_039795345.1 Bacteroidota bacterium | reverse complement strand
GGATTGTGTGCAGAGCCTTCGATCTTCATCACTTTACCAAAACCGAATTTTTGATGTTCTACTTTTTGTCCTTCCTGTAGTTGTGAAGTATCACTCGCTACAAAATTTGGGGAAGGTGTATGTGCTACCACTTTAGGTGCAGTTGGTTGTACGGGTAAGTATTCCGGTTTTGCATTGGGCTTACGAGCCGGTGGCGGACCATAACGCTTTTCGGCTTGGGCTGCAGCTCCACCACTAAAACCAAAACCACGTTGCATACGTTCAAAAGCACTTCCCATATCACTTCCCGCATGATTACGTGCGCCGCCGCCTGCATAAGTTTTATCGATATACTGTTCCGGCATTTCTTCTATAAAGCGACTGGGTTCATTCTGTACCAACTGCCCGAAACGATAACGCGCATTGGCATGTGTTAACCAAAGTTTTTGTTTGGCACGAGTGACCGCTACATAAAACAACCTTCTTTCTTCTTCTAATTCCTCTCTTGTATTGATAGACATGCCACTCGGAAATAAGGTCTCTTCCACACCACCCACAAACACACACTCAAATTCCAATCCTTTGGCAGCATGAATGGTCATCAGCTTTACCACATCATTATCCCCTTTATCATCATCCGCATCTGTCAGTAAAGTAATCTGTTGCAAGTACGATCCCAAAGATTTATCACCCAACTCCCCATCTTCATTCGATGGACTTTCTGTCCACTCTTTAATGGAGTTCAATAGTTCCTGAACGTTCTCATAGCGTGCAAGTCCTTCAGTGGTTTTATCATTGAACAGTTCTTTCACCAGATTGGTATGCTTTCCTACCTGCACGGCTACATCATATGCATTGGTACCGGTAAGCATGCTCTGGAAATAGCGGATCATTGTCACAAAATTCTGTAATGCTTCCAGTGTACCTGCTTTGAAACCAAATTCTCCTGCGCGAGCAATCACTTCATACATCGAGATGTTTTGTTCATTCGCAGCGATCACGCATTTTTCGATGGTGGTTTTACCAATACCACGCACAGGATAATTGATGATACGTTTCAATGCCTCTTCATCTCTAGTATTGGCGATCACTCGTAAGTAAGCGAGAAAATCTTTTACCTCTTTTCGCTGATAGAAACTCACACCTCCATAAATACGATAGGGAATACCCATGCGTCGCAAGCTTTCTTCAAATGAACGGCTCTGGGCATTGGTGCGATAGAGAATGGCAAAGTCTTTATTGTAAAAATGATTTCTTAGTTTTTGTTCTTGGATACAATCTGCTACAAAACGACCTTCATCATTATCGGTCATCGTTCTCACCAGATTGATCTTGTCACCTTCTTTGTTTTCTGTCCAAAGATTTTTAGGGATCTGTCCTTTGTTATTTTTGATCACTTCATTCGCCACATGAATGATGTTCTGGCTGCTCCGATAGTTTTGTTCAAGCTTTACCACTTTCACATCATCATAATCTTTCTGAAACTGTAAGATGTTTTCAATGGTCGCCCCACGGAAGCTATAGATACTTTGTGCATCATCGCCCACCACACAAATATTCTCATGCACCGCCGCCAAAAGCTTTGTGATCTGGTACTGTACCGGATTGGTATCCTGGTACTCATCAATCAAAATGTATTTAAACTTGTGTTGGTATTTGTGCAGTACTTCCGGAAAATTTTTCAGCAGCTCATACATCTTCAATAACAGATCATCAAAATCCATGGCGCCGTTTTTGAAACAACGGTTGGCATAAGCAGCATAGATCTGTGCAATGGCCGGACGATTGGCGCGCATGTCTTCCTGCTGAATGTAATAGTCGGTAGCATATTCCGCCGGACCCACCAATGCATTCTTTGCAGAGGAGATGCGATTACCTACCACATTGGGTTTATAATGTTTATCATCCAGGTTCAATTCATTCACCACTGTTTTGATCACTGAGCGACTATCATCTGTATCATAAATGGTAAAGCTGTTGGGATAACCGATACGATGGGCTTCTGCACGAAGAATACGCGCAAACACGCTGTGAAAAGTGCCGATGTAAAGATTTCTTGCTTCTGCATTACCAAGGATGCGTTCAATACGCTCCTTCATTTCTGCGGCAGCTTTATTGGTAAAAGTGAGTGCGAGAATATTAAAGGCATCCACTCCCTTGTTCATCAGGTGAGCAATACGGGTGGTGAGTACTTTTGTTTTTCCACTACCGGCGCCGGCAACAATCATGAGCGGACCATTGAGATGTGTCACTGCCTCGCGCTGGGGTTCATTCAATCCATTCAGGTAATCTTGCATGGGCGCAAGTTAATCAGTTGAGCGGGTATGTGGTGAGGTCGTTGATAAGTTAGGGGCGGATTTTTTAAGTCGGTTGTAAATCCTTTATTTTCTTTTTTCTATTGCACTTCTGATGGAGATCCTTCTCCGATAAATGATTAGAAGCAATCGTTTGATCTGCCAATTGTTTGGCAACAACATATAAGATCATGTCCGTTACTTTTTTTGAATAACAAGGACTTTTTATTAATGTAGAAGACATACCAAAAGTTTAGTCGATGAAATTAGGAATAAAAAAGCATTGGCATATGAACATACGCCAACTTTTTTAGTGATTCACTTGACCTTGTTGCCGCATGGATAAGGATCAATTAAAAATTGCATTTGGTGAACATTTGACTAAACTCAGGAAGGAGCGTGAGCTTAGTATTCATCAGCTGGCACATGCTTGTGATCTGGAGTATAGCCATGTACAACGTATTGAAAAAGGCAAAGTAAATATTGCCCTTACTACTTTAGCTTCATTGGCACAGGGACTGGACATGAGTTTGGAAGAGTTGTTTTCCGACTTCAGCACTCCGCAGTAATTGGTTTATCAAAGCCGCTGGAATTGCAGTAGTTAATTCACAGATTTTATTATTGAAAAAACGAAAGAAAAATTCCGTAGAAATACGGTAGTAAAGATTTTTTTATTGATACATCTTGCACCGGTTTTAAATCCCCCCTACTTCTATTTAATTGTTTTGCATGGAGAAAACCAGGATCAAGATCATGATCGCGGATGATCATATCATTTTTAGAAAAGGGTTGAAGAAAATACTCGAAACAGTTCCTCAACTAAATATCATCGGAGAAGCTGAAAATGGATTGGATCTATTATCAGGTGTTAGTCGTCTTCAACCGGATGTGATTCTGATGGATGTATCCATGCCCATCATGGATGGTGTGATGGCGACCAAAGAACTTTGTAAGCGATATACAAATCCTAGGATCGTTGCTTTATCTGTTTTCGGACAAGAATCTCATATCATGGAAATGCTGGAGGCCGGTGCGATTGGATATGTGATGAAAAGTGCAGGTAGACGCGAGATCGTTGAAGCCATTGAATCTGTTTACCAACATCGTCCTTATTTCTGTACAGAAAGCAGTAAACAGATCACAGACTTAATTGAAAAATACCAATCGGGATATCGCAATCATTTGGTGGTATTTACAGAAAGAGAAAAAGACATCATTCAATTGATCTGTCAGGGTTGCACCAGTAAGGAAGTGGCTAACAATCTTTTCATCAGTCAAAGAACCGTTGAAGGTCACCGTACCCGTATCATGCAAAAAATGCGCGTCAAAAGTATCGCCGGTCTGGTGGCATATGCTTGTGAGAAGGGGTTGTATAAAGGGGAGTGAGGAGGGCTGCGAGCCTCGAGCTGTGAGCCATGAGCTTAATGTGATTTCTTTTAGTTTCACGCAGGATTATTTTTAATTAATTGATAATCAATTGGTAACATATTTTAATCTCATGCTCTTAGCTCACAGCTCGTGGCTCGCCG
>JBDKEH010000011.1:0-9016 GCA_039795345.1 Bacteroidota bacterium | reverse complement strand
CAGCCACAACAGAATGGCGACTTCTTTACACAAACAGTGTCAACAGAAGCAACTGCTTACTCAAAAAGTGGCTGGGTATTCTCACTTGATTTTGATTATATCTATAATGGAGGAAGAGCGCAAGGATTTAATACCAGTATTCCATTGTTGAATGCAAGTATCTCTAAACAAATGCTAAAAAATAAAGCAGGTGAGTTGAAGTTCTATATGTTTGACCTTTTGAATCAGAATGTGAGCATTACCAGAAATATTACCGGTAATACTATTCAAGACGTATCAACAAGGGTACTAACTCGCTACTTCATGGTAAGCTTTACTTATAATTTGCGTCGCTTTGGAGGCAATCAGCAGCAGCAACAGCGTGGACCTATGAATATGATGATGCCGGGTGGTGGCAGACAAATGCAAATGATGAGAAGCGGTGGCGGATTTTAATCTGTGAACTTTTAAATACAATAATAGCCGTCATTACTAGATGACGGCTATTTTTATGCTTACACTTGTTAGTATAGATTGAATATACCGTTCGAAAAATTTTTTGACCGATATCCCACAAACTGATATACTTTTACACCTCCAAAGCAAATAATTGTCAAACAAGTGAAGCAGATACTCTCACAATATTTATTCCTCCTGTTGAATACCCGTATTCAGGTATTCTCAATGGAAGCTGCTTTCAACTTTTTGCCGAGACCTCGACGTGGTTGCTGATAGGACGAGCAACTGGCACTTGCCCCTATCAGTGAAAAATCCTCCGGAATCAATCATTTGACAGATAGCTGTCGCCTAGTTTACCTTATTTAATTTTTTATAAGTTGGAACAAAATATCATTGTTCGTGTAGCCAATAGTGGCGACACGCAGTATGCGCAAACCATTACAGATGAGATGGAATCATCTGCAAAAGCACGTGGTACCGGTATTGCTAAACGCAGTCCTGAATATGTTGCTCGTAAAATGGAGGAAGGGAAAGCCGTAATAGCATTGCTTCCTGACGGTACTTGGGTTGGCTTCTGCTATATTGAAGCATGGGGTCATGATTCTTTCGTAGCCAATAGCGGCTTAATCGTCTCTCCACCTTTTCGAAAAAGTGGAGTGGCTAAACTCATCAAACAAACCATCTTTAACTTATCAAGAGAGAAATATCCGAATTCAAAAATATTTGGTCTTACTACAGGACTTGCAGTGATGAAGATCAATAGTGATCTGGGTTACGAACCGGTCACTTATAGTGAGCTGACAGATGATGAAGAATTCTGGGCCGGTTGCAAAAGCTGTATCAACTATGAAATATTGATGAGTAAGGATCGTAAAAATTGCTTTTGCACAGCTATGTTATATGATCCTGCCGATCATTATGAACCGGAAGAAACTTCTACAGATTTCAAAAAGAAATCAAAACTGTATGAACGTTTTATGAAAGTGAAACAGCATAAGCTGTTGCGGGTTTTCAGAAAGAAAGAAAATGGCGGGACAGCAAAACCGAAATCATTCTTTCATCATTTTATTAATTTTTAATAGTCTAAGTAATCAATAATATGAACCAGCTTCCAACAAATCTTCCTGTAGGTACAAAAGTAGTACTCGGTTTCAGTGGCGGACTTGACACTTCTTTTTGTGTGAAATACTTGACTGAAGAAAAAGGCTTTGAAGTACATAGTGTGATCGTCAATACCGGTGGCTTTTCTAGAGAAGAGTTACAACAGGTTGAAGCACACGCTTATAGTCTTGGCGTAAAAACACATACCACTGTTGACGCAGTGAAAAGTTATTATGATAGCATTATCCGTTTCCTGATTTATGGAAATGTGTTGAAGAATAATACCTATCCGCTTAGTGTAAGTGCTGAAAGATTGAGTCAGGCATTGCATATTGCCGAACATGCAAAAAAGTTACAAGCTAAAGCAGTGGTTCATGGAAGTACAGGTGCGGGAAATGATCAGGTGAGATTTGATATGATCTTCCATATCATGATTCCTGAAACAGAGATCATTACACCTATCCGAGATATGAAACTTAGTAGAGAAGAAGAGATTAGCTACCTACAATCAAAAGGGGTAGTTATGAATTTCGAAAAAGCGGCTTATTCTATTAATAAAGGATTATGGGGTACCAGTGTAGGAGGAAAAGAAACATTGCATTCAAAAGGAATGTTACCTGAAGAAGCTTGGCCTACACAGGTTTCAAAATCACAACCTGAAGAAGTGAAGCTTGGATTTGTAAAAGGTGAATTGAAGAGTATCAATGATCAGCAATTTGCGCATCCAACAGATGCTATACAATATTTACAATCTATTGCCGGTCCTTTCGGTATTGGAAGAGATATTCATGTGGGCGATACCATCATTGGTATCAAAGGACGTGTTGGCTTTGAAGCAGCAGCGCCCATGGTGATTTTGAAAGCGCATCATGCATTGGAAAAACATGTATTGACCAAATGGCAACTTAACTGGAAAGATCAGTTGGCACAGTTTTATGGCAATTGGTTACATGAAGGACAAATCATGGATCCTGTGATGAGAGATATCGAAGCTTTCCTCACTCAATCGCAAGAACATGTAACGGGTGAAGTATTTGTTCAATTAATGCCTTATCGTTTCGCAGTGATGGGTATTGAATCATCTTTTGATCTCATGAGTAGCAAATTTGGTAAGTACGGTGAAATGAACAGTGGCTGGACGGGAGATGATGTAAGAGGATTTTCTAAAATTTTTGGTAACCAAACCGCAATTTATCACAACATTAAATCTGATAACAAATGAGTCAGATAAAATCAGCCATCATCGGTGGTGCAGGATATACGGGTGGAGAAATGATTCGTTTGTTGCTTCATCATCCTAAAGTAGATCTGATAAGTGTACACAGTTCTAGTAATGCTCGAAAACCTTTGTACGCGGTTCATAAAGATCTTATTGGAGAAACAGAACTCTTATTTGCGGAACAGCCTTCTACTGATGTTGATGTTTTATTTTTATGTGTAGGTCATGGAGACGCCCAAAAGTTCCTGGATCAGTATGATATTCCAGCCGCAGTAAAGATCATTGACCTATCACAGGACTTCCGATTAACATCAACCATCGGTGATCGAAAATTTGTGTATGGATTACCTGAATTGAATAGAGAAGAAATTAGAACAGCTCAGAATATTGCAAATCCGGGTTGTTTTGCGACGGCTATTCAACTGGCATTGCTACCGCTGGCCAAAGCAGGTATTCTGAGTGATGTGCATACAACCGGTATCACAGGTTCTACAGGTGCCGGACAATCATTGAGTAGTACCTCTCACTTTAGCTGGAGAGCAAACAACATACAAGCTTATAAATCACTCAATCATCAGCACATCAAAGAAATCACTGCATCCATCAATCAATTGCAGAAAGACTCTCCCTTGTCTGATCAAGGCGAAGGGCCTGGGATACATTTTGTTCCATGGCGTGGTGATTTCACAAGAGGTATTTATACAAGCTCTATCATTGATTGTAGTTTTCCTTTAGAAGAAGTCATTCGCTTGTATACAGATTGTTATCAAGATCAAGCATTCACTTTCTTAAGTGAAACGATGATCGATCTAAAACAAGTGGTGAATACCAATAAATGCCTGTTGCATATCGAGAAGCAAGGCAATAAACTGATCATTCATAGTGCTATTGATAATTTACTGAAAGGTGCAAGTGGACAAGCGGTACAAAACATGAATCTCATGTTTGGACTGGAAGAAAAAACAGGGCTAGAATTAAAAGCCAATTATTTCTAATCAATCAATTGATCAGTATGAAACTTTTTGATGTATATCCTTTGAATAATATTACCGTAACAAGAGCATCAGGTGCTTATGTATGGGATGATCAGGATAATCAATACATGGATATGTATGGTGGACATGCGGTGATTAGTATCGGCCATACTCATCCGTATTGGGTGAAAAGAATAGAAGACCAGTTAAAAAAGATCGCATTTTATTCCAACTCTGTCATTATACCCTTACAACAACAACTAGCTGAAAAGTTATGTACACTGAGTGGCAAAATCAATTATGAACTGTTTTTGTGCAATAGTGGAGCGGAAGCCAACGAGAACGCATTAAAACTAGCTTCTTTTCATACGGGCAGAAAAAAGATCATTGCAGTTAAAAAATCTTTTCATGGAAGAACATCATTGGCGGTCGCTGCTACTGATAATCCGGCGATCATTGCACCCGTGAATGAAACTGAAAACATCGTATTTCTTCCTTTCAATGATGTTGATGCACTAAAAGAATATTTCTCCTTACATGGAGATACGATTGCTGCCGTTATTACAGAAGGAATACAAGGTGTGGGAGGTATCAATGTTGCCTCAGATGTTTTTTTGCAAACCATCCGACAATTATGTGATCAATATGGCTCAGTATTCATTGCAGATAGTGTACAATGTGGATATGGAAGGACGGGAAAATTCTTTGCACATGATCATGCAGGTGTTGATGCAGATATTTATTCCATGGCAAAAGGAATGGGTAATGGATTTCCAATAGGAGGTATTTTGATCGCCCCACATATCAGACCCAAACATGGAATGTTAGGAACCACTTTTGGAGGAAACCATCTTGCTTGCGCTGCTGCGTTAGCTGTACTGGAAGTCATGGAACAAGAGGATTTAATGCAAAAAGCTGCGGTGAATGGTGCATATATGATCGAACAATTGAAAGCTATTCCAGACATTCAAAATGTTCGAGGCAGAGGTTGGATGATCGGATTTGATGTTCCTGATACGATCAAAGATTTGAAAAAAGTATTGCTGAGTGAATACAAAACATTCACCGGAGAAGCCAAACCTAATGTGATACGATTGTTGCCCTCTCTTGCATTACATAAAGAACAGGCTGACGATTTTCTTCACAGACTTCGTGAGGCTATCAAATTTATACAAACCGCCAATCCTTCATCCTAACTCCTGAAACAACATGAAACAATTTATTTCTGTAAACGATGTGCCGGATATCAATACACTCATCGCAAATGCAATGGCGTGTAAAGCCGATCCATTGAAGTATCAGGATCTGGGAAAGGGTAAGCGTATAGGATTACTTTTTTTAAATCCAAGTCTTAGAACAAGATTAAGCACACAGGTTGCAGCACGTAACCTTGGTATGGAAGCCATTGTATTCAATGTTGACAAAGAAGGATGGGCACTTGAGTTTGAAGAAGGAGCCATCATGAGTGGTAATACCGTAGAACATGTAAAAGATGCAGCTCCCGTTCTTGGACAATATTTTGATATTCTGTGTATCAGAACATTTCCGTCTTTGAAGAACAGAGAAGATGATTATAGTGAAATGTTCATCCATCAATTCATTAAATATGCAGGTGTTCCGGTGGTAAGTTTGGAAAGTGCAACGCTACATCCATTACAATCACTAACCGATTTGATGACGATAGCAGAGACTTTACAAGAGAAAAAAATCACCAAACGACCAAAGATCGTATTGACATGGGCACCACATATCAAGCCATTACCACAATGTGTGGCCAATAGTTTTGCGCAATGGGTGAATGCCTGGGGACAAGCTGATTTCGTTATTACACATCCGCAGGACTATGAACTGGCTACAGAGTTTACAAAAGGAGCAACCATTACGCATGATCAAAATGATGCATTGGCTGATGCTGATTTTGTTTATGTAAAGAATTGGAGTACGTATACTGATTATGGAAAGATCTATGAAAATGATCCAGCATGGATGTTGACTGAAGAGAAAATGAAATATACCCATGCTGCAAAAGTGATGCATTGTTTACCCGTAAGAAGAAATGTAGAACTCAGTGATGAGCTATTAGATAGCTCATATAGCCTCGTAACAAAGCAAGCCGGTAATCGTGTTTGGGCTGCACAGGCTGTTTTACAAACCATTCTAACACATCAATAATTGTAAAGTGGAGCAATTATATGTCATAAAAATAGGAGGCAACATCATTGATGATGCCAAAAGACTGGAAGCTTTTCTGGAACAATTTGCTGCTGTACAAGGATATAAGATATTGGTACATGGAGGAGGAAAGCTTGCTACAAAGCTTGCAGAACAAATGGGTGTTCAACAACAAATGGTAGAGGGTCGCAGGATCACTGATGCTGAGACTTTGAAAATAGTGACCATGGTTTATGCCGGACATATCAATAAAAATATAGTAGCCAAACTACAATCAAAGGGCGCCAATGCAATTGGGATGACGGGTGCAGATGCGGGCATCATTCGAGCACATAAAAGAGTGCATGCAACCATTGATTATGGCTTTGTTGGAGATATCGATGCGGTAGATTCAATGAAACTGCATCAACTGATTCAACAAAATCTAACCATTGTGTTAGCACCTATTACAGATGATGGAAACGGACAACTATTAAATACCAATGCCGACACCATTGCTCAGGAGATCGCCAAAAGCATGAGCCATTTGTATGCAACCCATTTGATTTATTCTTTTGAGAAAAAGGGCGTATTGATGGATGTGAATGATGAGAAATCTGTCATACCGATGATAAACTCGGAATTGTATCAACAGTTAAAATCAGACAATAAAATTTTCGCGGGGATGCTTCCTAAATTAGACAATGCTTTTAGTGCCATTCAAGCAGGTGTAAAGCAAGTGATCATTGGTCAGGCAGAGGAGTTGAAGGAATTATTAGCATGTAAAACGGGAACAGCCATCCAATTATAACATGAAGCTGGATATCCATATATTATTTCATGATAGTGTTCAGTTACTGAAAGCACTGATTGCTACTCCATCTTATAGCAGAGAAGAAGATGCTACTGCTAAATTGATTGAACAATTTTTTCAGCATAAGCAAATTTCGGTTCATCGATTCCTAAACAATATTTGGGTAACCAATCGCTATTTCGATTCGGCAAAGCCGGTGTTGTTATTGAATTCACATCATGATACAGTAAAGCCTAATCCGGCTTACACCATCGATCCATTTAATCCCATTGAAAAAGAGGGGAAGCTGTTTGGATTGGGTAGCAATGATGCAGGTGGTGCATTGGTATCTTTGTTAGCAGTTTTTATGTATTACTACGAGCAAAAAGAACTGCCGTATAATATTTTATTTGCAGCAACAGCAGAAGAAGAAGTATCGGGTAAGAATGGTATTGAAGCGTTACTTCCTCAGTTACCCAAAATTGATTGTGGTATTGTAGGTGAGCCTACACAAATGCAAATGGCCATCGCCGAAAGAGGATTATTGGTATTGGATGTTACAGCAATAGGCAAACCGGGACATGCCGCCAGAAATGAAGGAGAGAATGCATTGTATAAAGCAATGAAAGATATTGAGTGGTTTAGGGAGTATCAGTTTGAACGTGTATCAAATTTGTTAGGTCCTGTAAAAATGTCTGTGACAGTAATCGAAACTACCAATAAAGCGCACAATGTAGTACCTGATCTATGCAAATTTGTTGTAGATGTTAGGGTCAATGAGTTGTATTCTTTCGAAGAAATTCTGACAACCGTACAGGAAAATATTTCTTCCACAGTAGTCCCTCGAAGTGTAAGAATTAAATCTACCTCTATACCCGAGGATCATCCATTGGTAGTGGCAGGCGTTCAGATGGGACGAAAAACTTATGGATCTCCCACTACATCCGATAAAGCATTAATGCCATTCTTAACATTGAAAATGGGTCCAGGCGATTCTGCAAGGAGCCATTCTGCCGATGAATTTATTTATCTGAATGAAATAAAAGAAGGGATTGAATTGTATATCGCTCTATTGGATCAAATCATGCAAAAACAAACAGTATGAAGCTCTGGCAAAAAAACACCCAAGTATCATCTGCAGTAGAAACTTTTACTGTAGGGAATGATCGCGAAATGGATCTGCTGCTTGCTCCATTTGACGTATTGGGATCTATTGCCCATGTGATGATGTTGGCAGAAGTAGGCCTGCTTACAAAAACTGAGTCAGACTCACTAGTGCAAGAACTAAGAAGTATCTACAACCAAATTCATCACTCACAATTCACTATTCACGAATCAGTAGAAGACATTCATTCACAAGTTGAATTCTTGCTTACGCAGAACCTGGGTGATATTGGGAAAAAAATACATAGCGCTCGTAGTAGGAATGATCAGGTGTTGGTAGATATCAAAATGTTCCTGCGCAATGAGATACGTTCATTGGTACAAGAGACTGAACAGCTGTTTACTTTATTACAGCAGCAAAGTGAAAAGTATAAAGATGATCTATTGCCGGGATATACACATCTTCAATTGGCCATGCCTTCTTCTTTCGGATTATGGTTTGGCGCTTATGCCGAAAGTTTAGTAGATGATACCATACTGCTTCAGTCCGCTTATAAAGTGGTGAATAAAAATCCATTGGGATCTGCAGCAGGTTATGGATCTTCTTTTCCCATCAATAGAACACTCACTACCAGTTTACTTGGATTTGATGACCTGAATTACAATGTTGTATATGCCCAAATGGGCCGAGGAAAGGCTGAAAGAACAACTGCCATGGCAATGGCAAGTTTAGCAGATACCCTGAGTCGAATGAGTATGGACATGTGTTTGTATTTAAATCAGAATTTTGATTTTGTAAGTTTTCCTGCAGAACTCACAACGGGATCCAGTATCATGCCACATAAAAAGAACCCGGATGTATTTGAATTGATCAGATCCCATTGTAATCGTATCAAAGCTTTGCCGAATGAGATCATGATGATGACCACCAATCTTCCTTCAGGATATCATCGTGACTTACAACTATTGAAAGAACATCTCTTCCCAGGGTTGCAAACCTTGAAGCATTGCTTGCAAATGGCTAAAATCATGCTTTCTGCTATTGAAGTCAGAAAAGATATTATGGCTGATGAAAAGTATCGATATGCTTTTAGTGTAGAAGAAGTAAACAGATTGGTCCTAAAAGGTATTCCATTCAGAGATGCTTATCAGCAGGTCGGTGCTGCAATTGAAAGGGGTGAGTTTAAAGCTGATACAAGTGAACTGAAACATACACACGAAGGAAGCATTGGCAAT
>JBDKEH010000145.1:0-31145 GCA_039795345.1 Bacteroidota bacterium | reverse complement strand
AATAAGTTGTCCGTTGGGAAGTAATTGTATCGTGCCTCTTGTTACAGCAGTTGAGAGAATCTCAGAACGTATCTTGGGAAGCAGAGACGGACCTTGCAACCGATAACCCATTCTATTACTGCTTTTGTCGATCGTAAAAGAATGTTTATGTAGCAGATCTTGCATAGCATGATCTAATCTGTTGATCTCATTTCCCGCGATGTATCGAATGCTATGATCTTGTTCCTCAACGGGTGAACTTGCTATCCAAGGATATATTTTGGTTTCTGAAACTTGTACACTTTTTTTAAGTGGTACAATCATTTGATTTTGTAATACCATTCCCACAGATGAAAGTCCGGGATGTGTGGAAGCGCTATTCAACCATTGTTTTACTTGAAAGCCACCATAAATAGCCAAATAAGCTCGCGCCCCTCTAATTTGTTTTTGAAAAGATAATTGTGTGCCTGCTTTAACTGCCATACATCGATTGATTGGAGCGGGTGTATCAGTATTGAATCTTGCTCCAAAGTCTGCGCCGCTGATAGAGATGATCGCGTCTGATTCAAAACATAATACAGGCGCAGGAAAATGTATTTCTAAAACCGGTTCATCAACTTCATTACCTACTAATGCATTGGCGATTCGCATGGCTACAGGATCCATAACACCACAAGGATTGATCCCCAAGTGTTGGTATCCGTACCTACCTTGGTCCTGGATGGTATCCAATAACCCTTTTTTGATGACATGAATACTCATTGGCCTGACCAGTTTTGAAACTCATTCCATGAAATAGGATAAAATTGAACCTGATCACCAGGCTCTAGCAAACAAGGTTTAGAAGCATTTGTATCAAAAAGAGAAAGGGGTGTTCGTCCGATCAACTGCCATCCACCGGGTGATTCCATCGGATAGATACCTGTTTGATCACCCGCAATACCTACACTGCCAGCAGAAACTTTTTGTCGGGGTGATGTTAAGCGTGGAGCGGTTATTTTTTCATTCACTTTACCCATATAAGCAAAGCCGGGTAAGAATCCATTCATGAATACTCGATAAGTTGTAGATGAATGAAGTTGAACCAATTCATTTGTAGAGATTTGTTTGAGAGCAGCAAGAGATGCAAGATCAGGAGCACAGATTATTTCATAACAAACAGGAATACGGATGAGGGTTGTAGTCTTTTTATTATGAGTAACTGCACCGGGAATCAACACCTTATCTACTAACTGTTGAATGGTATTAATCGGATCTATATTTCTTTTCAGAAAATATATGGCATCATATATAAAAGTGATGGTCGTATATGCGGGGATACAATCTTTGATACCGTCGGGTTTCAATTTTTGATATTCATGGAATAGTTGCAGACAGCATTCATTCACGTCAACATCCATAGTATCGCCAAATGAAAAAGTTAGTGCATGATCACCTGTTACATAACACTGATATGAATGACGGGCAGACATAGTTTAAATATACAGGGAAATACCTCTGCGTTATCTCTTTTTCTCATCTTCTCTGCGGTTTAAAAATCATCGCAACACAAAAAACTCTATATACACACCTAGTAATATATGCCAGATGATATAGTGTCCATAACGAATCATGAGTGCGCCTAGGAATCCTGCTTTTCGATATTGGTAAGCTTGCCAAAGATTCATAGCAAATCCTGAACCCAATGCATATACTATGAACCACGTATTTCCTGAGGGCCATTGCTCCAATGGTTCACGAATGGCAGTAAGAATAGCAACAGACCAGAAAACGATTTCGCGATATTTACCTTTTAAGAGTTTTTCTGAAATAAGCCAGAGTAATAAAGTGATAGGAATAAGACGATAAAAAATTTCTATATCCAACGCTCCAGAACTATAAAGTGATAAGGAATAAGGGAAAGGTTGTAAAAAAGGGGGAAGTGAAGTATAAGGTTCAGGGTGCATCAGAAAACCCACAATGATGACATCGGGAATAGCAAAAAGAAAACCGATCAGCAATGGTTGCAAAAAGCGTTGGCGATTGGAAACAGAAGGATCCAGTAGTTCCGGCAATCCTGCTTCTTTTTGTATGAAAATAAATGGAAGACCGGCTAACAGAATAAGCCAGCTATTCCAATTCCATACACGAATACCGGTTTGTGTTGCAGCAATCGACTGACTCCAAACAACAGTTGCCATGGCTATGATCAATAATGCAGTAAAGACGAGAAATGATTTCTTTTTATCAGGGTTCATAAAGATCTTTTATGAAGGTAATGGCACTAGGTTTTGAAGATTATTGACCTTGATATTTTTGTGGCATTACGAGTTTACTATCGCCATCCCAATACACAGAAACGATATAATATCTTTTACCATCATTGAATAACTGAATACTATTGATTCCCTTTGCTTTCATGGGAGTACCGTTTACTACATAATCAGATTTATAAGTAGAAAATGCATGTGTTACCGCACCATAACTTTCAGTAATACGATTGAGTTCTGCTTCAACAAAACCAATCTCCTGTAACCTCTTTCCATTTCTCTCAATGTATTGCTCAGGTGTGATGGTACGAACTACTTTACCGCTGTCTTTATGAGGTGCTACTGTCATCATACGAGCCTCTTTGGTGAATAAGTTTCTGAAGCGATCCCAATCACGGTTTTGTGTGCTGGGTCCGGAGATGACATCATACAATGCTTTAATAATGGCATCTTCAGAAACTACATCTTGTTGGTATTGTGCATAAGCAAAAGAAGAAAATAGACAGGCGATTACTACAAATATTTTTTTCATAAGGAAGTTTTAGGTCATCCAATTTAATACATATTAGGTTTCCGATTTTGTTTAAAAATCAGATTTTCAAAATTTCACAATGCAAAATTTTATCGACTTCGGAGATCCGAAATATTGTCTATATCGTACATGCTAATTTTTTTATTATTCTAAAACCATTGATAATAAAGGTTTTCAGCCGAATATGATTTTTGGCACAGTCCTTGAAAAGGAACAAATAGGAATCCAATTATTCACCAAAAATTCTATTATCATGAAAACAATGATGAAAGCAACAGCAGCATTAGTTGGTCTTCTCATTATGCAGACAGCAGATGCTCAGTTGGGTGTAAGAGCCACTACAACTACCGCTACCCGAGCTACTGTGAATGCAACACGCGCTACTACAGCCGCAAGTAATGCAGCAGTGAGAGCTACAGCGGCTACAGGTAAAGTAACAGCCGCTACAGTAAATGCAACACGTGCTACTACAGCTGCAACCATTGGATCTGTAAACCGAGTGAAATCAAATACAGATGTAAATGCAAATGTGGGGGCAAAAGCATCTACTCAAGCGGAACTCAACAGCAATGCCGGTGGCGAAGAGAGAGGATTGGTACGCGCTTCTTCTCGCTCTGAAGCAGAATTGAATGCGAATGCAAATGCTAAACTTCCTCTACGCGAAGGAGCTGAAATAGTGGGTGAACAAAAAGATATGGCAAAAGAAAAAGCAGCCGATGCAAAGACCAAAGCAGAAGCAGCTAAAGAAGCTGGAATGAATAAAGCTGCGGAAGCAAAAACAAAAGCCAAAGAAGTGAAACCTTCGGTATCAGCAAGCGGAGAAGTGAAAGCAAAAGGATCTGCAAAAGCGGGAAGCTAACCATCAAAAGGCTTTGTGACGAAATAGGTATTCGTCAAATAGTATCCTCATAAGCCGTTGACCAAAACATACTAAAATTGAATGATTATGAAAAAGCGCAAAAGCAGCACATTGCTTTTGATAGCAATGCTATTGCCCATATTCATGCTGGCACAGGAAGCCGGTGATGAAAGCAACAAGAAAAATGAATTCAGTGCATCTATGAACTATCAGTCGGCCCTGCATTTTTTTGGTCGAACAGATAGTTTACGAAGTAGTGGTTTATTTCCGATGCTGGGTTTCCAGTTGAAGGGAGGCTTGTATGCGCAGGGTAATTTCATTTTTATTCAAAATAGTATGCAGTCAACGGCTTATACAGGTGCTACGATAGAAGCAGGGTATCGTTTTCCTGAGACAGAACATTTTTCCGGTAATCTTTTTTTCTCAAAATTCTTGTATAAGGATGAGAGCATATTGGTACAATCAGCTATTCAATCACAAACGGGGGCTAACCTTAGTTATTTGAATAAAATACTTAACCTGAATGGCGGATTGAATTTGCTATTCAGCGATAAGACAGATGTGAATGCAAGTTTAGGTATAGATCATCTCTTTCTTTTTAATAAAGGGATGAACAATGCAGCCATTGCAGTAGCACCTTCTTTTACAGCCAATCTGGGCACACAACAATTCAGTAATACTTATCTAGAAAGAAAAAATGTATTGGGCATTCCGGTAACACAAAGAACTACGGAGAATATTACTCAATTCAACATATTGTCCTATGAACTATCCATGCCTGTTGTGTTTGTAAAAGGCAAATGCAACCTGGCCATCACACCATCCTATGTGATGCCACAAAACCTGATAACCACGGCAGGAAGACCGGATCTTTCAGAGCGGGGGAAAAGCATGTTTTATCTGAATCTTTCTGCCGGTATCAGGCTTTGAAAATGGAGGAATATCTAATAATGAATATTGAATGAGGAAGTGATTTTTTAATACTCTTGTTTTCTATAGGTTCCCTGCCAAGGGAAGAGCCCGGTAGTCTTATCGGGCTCTATTGTTATTTGTAGTAAGAGTAAAATTTGTTTTTAAATGATTGACGATATAAACTAAAATGAGAACAGGTTATACACTTGTTGTATAACCTGTTTGCTCTGCTTCTAACATACTGCTTATAAAAAACCCAAACTTGCCTTATTTAAAAACCCTTACCAAGGTTGTTCTCGACTTATGCGAGTGTTGTTGTTTGCTTACTACCTGAGATCACGGCGATGATCAGTGCGGTAGTGATGAATTTTCCTTTCATGTGCTGTTTGTTTTATTTGACACTGCAAAAATGCATCGATTGAAACCCTTATTCAACCGCATTTCCATGTGAAAAACCATCAGCAAAGGCGCTATCACAAACCTGTTTTTAACAATCCCCACATTCTATCCTGCTTAATCACCGTCCGTCAGTGAAATGCCCGATTATACTGTTAAAAAAGACATCACATAAGTATGTGGTTTTGGCTGTAAATATTTTGATACGGGAGTGTGGAGTAGTAACTTTAATAGACCATAGACCATTGCCGATAGTCCATAGTAGTTGATGATAATTATTTTCTCGCTGTTGACCATGGACCATTCGCTATGGACTAGTTTAACATTATTATGCGGTTGCTGAACAAAGTAATAGCCGATAGTTTTGATGTAGTAAAAGAAACTTATGACCAAATTATTGATTTACGAAGATAACCCCCAGCTACGTGAAGGTCTGACTATGCTGATCAATGGATCGGATGGATTTGAAGTATTGTCTGCGTTTAAGAATTGTAACAATGTCGAAGACGAAGTGCGTGCTTTCAAACCCGATGTGATCTTGATGGATATTGATATGCCCGGCACTAATGGCATTGAAGGATTGAAAAGAATACGCGAGATAGATACAGATGTAAAAATTCTGATGCTCACTGTGTTTGATGATAATAAAAATGTATTTGATGCCATCAGCAATGGGGCAAATGGATATGTACTTAAAAAAACACCACCTGCCCGCTTATTGGAATACATACAGGAAGCGCAAACAGGGGGCGCACCTATGACTTCCTCGATCGCAACACAGGTATTGAAAATGTTCTCTTCGCTGAACAATGAAAAGGGAGAAGACTATGATTTGTCGGAAAGAGAAAAACAAGTGTTACAGTTATTAGTGAATGGATACAGCTATAAAATGATCGCTTCTGAAATGTTCATTGCGATTGATACGGTTCGTTCTCATATCAAAAAGATCTATGAGAAATTGCATGTAAATAGTAAGAGCGAGGCGGTGGCAAAGGCGTTTAGAAATAAAATTGTATAGAGAAGAAACAAGAATAAAGAATCAAGAGACAGGAAACTAACAAGGAATCAAGTATCAATTTAAAATAGTTCCGAAGTTTAGTCAGGCGAATTAAAATTATTCATTCGATTTTTTAAATGCAGGTCATTCATGGCCTGCATTTTTGTTTTAATCCATACGTTAAAGTTCATACAACCCGCTTGTAGCTTGCAACTTGCCGCTTGCAGCTTCTTCCTTCCATCCATCCCAACCACATTTTTGTGTGATTGGCTGCCGGAGTTTGCGAGTTTATGTTTGCCCTGTGATCGCAATAAAGCATGTTGTTTTCTGCAGATCATAATTGAAACACTTAATATCAACAAGCATGAACATGAAAACAAAAACCTTACAATTTACCGTAGTTGTATTATCGGTAATGGCTACCATTGCAGCTTGTAGCGAATCCGGCAGCAATGATAAAACGACGAAAAAAGAGGATATATCTACTATCCGTAAAAAGGAAAAAGATGAATTGATCGCACGTGGTAAATACTTGGTGACTGTATCGGGATGTAACGATTGTCATTCTCCTAAGATCATGACACCAATGGGCCCCATTCCTGATACAACAAGATTGATGTCAGGCTATCCATCTGAAAAAGGTATTCCTACACTGAGTGAAGCATTAGCGAAAGACCAAAGCTGGGTAAAAATGTCGCATGATGTAACTGCGTTTGCAGGTCCATGGGGTATGACATTTGGTGCGAACCTTACACCTGATGAAGCAACAGGTATTGGTAACTGGACAGAAGATGTGTTTGTAAAAACCATACGTACGGGTAAACATCTCGGACAAGAAGGAGGAAGACCTGTAATGCCACCAATGCCATGGTATATGATCGCAAAGATGACGGATGAAGATCTGAGTTCTATATATCAGTATCTAATGTCACTGCCTGCAATCAGTAACCGCGTTCCTGCACCTATTCCACCTAATGAAATTAAGATCTCTAAACAATAGATAAGACAATGAGAAAGGGTATACGAAATATGATAGGTAGATTATTGGTGATGATCACTATGATTGTGCTCATAGCAGGATGTACAAAAGAATTTGAAGCTGATCTTCCTGATACAGATCCGGGTACACCGGGTAATACCAAAAAATTGAGTAAGATCAGTTATGATGATGGTAGTTATATGTCTATTCAGTACAATGCAGAAGGTAAGCCGATAAAGATCACAGACCTTCAAAAGAATAGTGGTGGTGATGATACCAACATCTATACATTCAGCTATAATGGTGACAAGCTAGTAGAAATGACTGCAACTAACGGAACCAAATATAAGTACACTTATACAGGTGCGAACGTGACAAAGGTCGAGATCGTATCATCCAACAATAATGTTATCGCATATTATGCATACACTTATCAGGACGGACGTTTGGTTCGTACAGATGGATTTGGTATGATTACCGGAGCCATTAGTACCACTCCGAGTGTTCGTTTTGACCTTACTTATTATTCTAATGGAAATATAAAATCTATGACCAGCTGGTATCAGGATTATAGTAGTGGTGTATTGGAGAAATCAGATGTGTATGAGATAGAGACGTATGATACTAAACGGAATACCAGTTTATTGTTTGAGAATAGTCCTTATATCCCATTGCTGCTGATGGTTCCCAATAATCCTTTGACAGAAAAACACTACGATAAAACGGGTCAGCCATATGCTACCGTCACCCATACCTATACTTATGATGATCAGGGAAATCCGTTGACCCGCAAAACGGTGACAAAGGAACCGGGTATGCAGGATGAGGTGACTTTGACCACATTTCAATATTAATATCTGAAAATCAGTTGGTTATAAAGAAATAACCCTGTGTGAACCAAGCCTCGGTCAATAGATCGGGGCTTTTAATGTGATAAAAATCCGACACAGAAACCCGCAAATTCATGCATTTCACATATTTGTGTGGTTGTGAAGCGGCAGAATCGGGAATACTTTTGTCGGGTAATTAAAAGAATATGAAAGCAGCATTACAAAATTTAGTACTCTACTTGCTCTGTGCAGCAAGTGTTGTATTGGCTGCCCCCACCCATTCAACACTTCTTTCACATCCGGCTAAAACAGAAGGGGCAAGCGTTCTTTCAAAGCCATCCTGTGTAAGAGAGCGAGCTTATTTTACCCAGCAAAAAGCAACAAAACAAACATCTGTATCCGTTTTAGAAGGGTCAGCGCGTTTCGAGCTTTGGTAAGGCTTTGCAGGTTTTCGATATCCGAAAAACCCGCTGCAGGCCCCTGATTGCCCCCGTATTTTGATTATTTTTGTGGTGTGATATTTATTGTATCACGGCATAAAAAGAGACAGGTATGATTAAAACAGGCAATCCCGTTATCAGTATTTATACAGAAATGACCCCTAACCCGGAGACCATGAAGTTTGTGGCCAATAAACTTTTGTACCCAGGTAAGAGTATTGATTTTGCGGAAGAAGCATTGGCGGGTCCGTCTCCTCTGGCGAAAGAATTATTCAGCTTTCCATTTATTAAAAGTGTATTCATTGCCAGCAATTTTGTAACGCTTACTAAAACGGCTGATACAGAAGACTGGCAAGATGTAATTCCTACCATCAAAGAATTTCTGAAAGAATACTTGGAGAATGGTGGTGTAGTAGTGAATGAAGAAGAAGTAGCGAAAGTGAAGCAGGAGGCCAGCAATACAGTTAGTGCAGATGATGATGATATTGTTAAGCGTGTAAAGGAATTATTGGAGAATTATGTGAAACCTGCAGTAGAGATGGATGGAGGTGCTATTCAATTCAAAAGTTACAATGATGGTGTGGTGAATCTGATGTTGCAAGGAAGCTGTAGTGGATGTCCTTCTTCAATGATTACCCTCAAAGCAGGTATTGAAGGAATGATGAAGCGAATGATCCCTGAAGTAAAAGAAGTAGTGGCCGAGGCCGAATAAATAGTTGGTGTTTGGTTTTTTTGGAGCGTTGTATTCGAAGGAATACAACGCTTTTTTTTGCGGAAAAATGCCAGAGTGAGCTGTTATGATTGTCATATTGTAACTAGAAACTATATTTGCCGTCAGATCCAACCCTGCAATAAACTAACATGGAAAGAGAAGCGCTTGCACAACTGTTGCAACAAAACTACCTGCACGTTATTGAGCAAATACGAAATTTGAATGATCGTGAATTATTGCATGCACCCAAAGACAAATGGAATGCATTGCAGCAACTAGACCATCTGATCAAAAGTGTAGCACCTGTTAACATGGCCATCGGGTTACCCAAATTTGTGATTAGCTGGCGATTTGGTGTTGCCAATAGACCTTCACGCAGCTATGACGCATTGGTTGATCGTTATCATATTAAACTACAAGCCGGTGGCAGAGCTTCCGGAGCATTTGTACCCCCCATACAAGTAGATCCGGCAGATAAAGAAGTGTTATTGAGAAAACTTCATTCTTTGGTAGAAAAACTAGCTCGCAAAACATTGAAGCAAAGTGAAGTGTCTCTAGATAGGTATATTTTACCACATCCACTTCTGGGAAAACTTACACTCCGCGAAATGCTTTATTTTACCGCTTACCACGCTTCCCATCACGGGAAAAATATAGAACACGGATTGATTTCATTGAATTAATCAGAAGGGTATCTGTTAAAACATGCAAAAATATCATGGTGTGGTATGACCTTTGCTACTGTTATACTATCATGAAAGCCAGGCTTACTTTACTATTACTATTCTTTTCATCTTTTGTGTTTAGCCAGCGAATGATATTCTATGTGGCTGATACAAAAGGTGATTGTTATGGCGTAGGAAAAGGACTGTGTTTACAGGTAAAAGAAAAACCTGAAGAACCTTATGCCTTGTTTTATTCTGGCATAGAAGGGTTTTCCTATGAAGAAGGATATCATTATAAGTTAGAAGTCATGAGGGTGAAAAGAGAACGTCCGCCCGCAGACGGTAGTGCTTATAACTATTATCTGATCAATATCATTAGTAAAGAACGTTCAAAGAACTACGGACAAAAAACCAGCCCAATCCCTGATCAGCGCGCACTTTCACTTGTTCGGATAAGTAAAAGTGGAAAAATGGAGATGGTTGATAATAATGCCATACCAAATATTTCCTTTGACAAAAAGAATGGAAGAATATCCGGTAAAGCAGGATGCAATCGTTATTTCGGGAAAGTGAGTTTTGATCAGCAACGAATTTTTATTTCAGGTGTTGGTTCTACACAAATGGCTTGCTCTGACATGGAAATTGAATCATTGTACCTTAAACACCTTACAGCCGTTAATCGATACCAATTATCGGGAAATAATCTTCAGTTATTTCGCGATCAAGAACTCTTACTACAATTCATTGTCCCGGAGAATTAAGAATTCAAATCTGAATCTGTATTTTGCTCTACTTTATGAGTATACAGGAATTCATTGACCAATTTGTACAGGGTATTCAACAAACCACACTTCTCGAGTTTATAGCAGTGCTCGCGGGTATTGGTAGTGTATGGTTCAGTAGGAAAGAACATATACTCGTATATCCAGTTGGATTAGTGAATACGCTGATCTATATCTACCTAAGCATAAAGGGACAATTATTTGGAGAAGCCAGTGTGAATTTTTATTATTCTGTCATGAGTATTTATGGATGGATACTATGGACCAGAAAAGACGATTCAAAAAAACAACTACGCTTACACATTACCAATAGTACACGCAAAGAGTGGATACAGCAATTACTGTTTTTTACTTTTTTTTATTTGCTTTTATTTAGTCTCTTACGATGGTTACAATCCAGCTTTGCTCCTGAAGCCATTCCATGGGCTGATGCATTTGCCAGTGCTTCAGCATATACCGGTATGTGGCTTATGGCCAGAAAAAAAACAGAAAGCTGGATCTGGTGGATCGCAACAAATATTACTTCTATTCCGTTGTATTTTGTGAAAGGCTATGTGTTTACCAGTGTACAGTTTTTGATTTTACTGATTCTTGCCATCGCAGGATTAATAGAATGGAGAAAAAGAGCAGATAGAATAATGAATGTTGAATAAAGAGGTAAGAGTAATTAAAAACGCGTATTCATATACTATCAAATCATAGGTTCATTTCAAAATTTCATTCATCATTCAATATTTATTATTCAACATTCATGATTCAAAAGATCGTCATACTTGGTCCTGAGTCTACCGGCAAGAGCACTTTGTGTGAGTTGCTTGCACAGCATTATGCAACTGCATGGTGCCCAGAATTTGCACGTGAATATCTTTTGACGAATGGTACCGACTATCATTTTGATGATCTGCTTACTATTGCTAAGGGGCAATTAGCGTTGGAAGATGAGTATGCCACAATGGTTCATGCTCCATGGTCCATGGTCAAGAACATTTGGGTGAACTCGAGGACGATGCAAACATCTGTGCAACAACCTTTGTTATTCATTGATACAGATATGTACGTCATGAAAGTGTGGTGTGAGTATGTATTTCAAAAATGTCATCAATTTATTTTGGATGAGATCGTAAACAGACAATATGATCTGTACCTTCTATGTAAACCGGATCTCCCATGGGTGCAGGATGGACTAAGAGAATATCCTGATGAACAAACCAGGCAAGAACTCTATTATATTTATAAAGATATTATGATGAATCAATGCACGCCATGGGTAGAGATCAGTGGTGATTATGATCAGCGACTGGAGCAAGCCATTGCTGCTGTTGATAAAATCAGGAAGTAATGATTATTTTGATCTGAGTAACTGTTGCAGATCAGGATCATCTTCAATATTCTGCATCTGCTTTAGTATTTGCGGATAACGCCAACTCACACGTCTGCTTATAGGTTTCGGTGTGAATTTTTTAGGATTGGGTAAACTAGCAATGATCATAGCAGCCTCTGCTCTTGATAATTTTGAAGCAGACTTACCAAAATACTTTCTGGAGGCAGCTTCTACGCCAAAAATCCCCGGACCCATTTCTATCACATTTAAGTACACTTCCAATATTCTTTGTTTACCCCAAATCCATTCGATCATTTTTGTGAAATACAGTTCCGGAACTTTTCTGATATATTTTGTAATACCACCACCCTGCCATAGAAATACATTCTTAGCTGTTTGTTGCGTAATCGTACTCGCACCACCACCCAATGGAATTTTTGTTTTTTTACCTTTTTTCTTGGGCTTCATACTTCTTTCAATCGCATCCCAATCAAATCCACTATGATCTGGAAAAGCTTGGTCTTCACTAGCAATAGCAGCAAGTTTAATATTATATGGTAACTGATCCCACGAGATATAGTCGCGCTTTAAGCCATAAGAAAAACTATTAGCGATCTGAGTTATAGTAATGGGCGGCATTACCCATCTGCAAATAATGATATAGGCTAAAGAGCTTAAGAATAACCATAAAGTAGTTCGCCAAATGATACGGCGACATTTTCTCCAAAAGGATTTCTTTTCTGCCATCAATACAAGATACTATTTAACTGTTTGCATAGAAATGATCTGCATTGAATATTTTTTTCTGATGCGGACATAAGGCCTATGCTTCAGCGATTGCAATTTACCAATGAGTACCATGCCCGCTGCAATACCAATACTGGTAATATTATCACTACGAAAAAAATTATCACTCTTAATGATACTGTTGAGTACATTGACCAAAATATAACCGGAACCCGCAACTTGAAATAAAGTACCATTACCGATAATACCACTTCTAAATCGATTACCCGGCATTCCAATGATCTCTGAAATGTGAATACCCATTAATCCGAACCAAGATGTATCAACTGTAGGAAATCCAAATTGATTGGGGATTTGTCGGAGCACAAAAGCATTGATATAGATCGAATCAGCTGTTATTTTTTTGATCTTACCATCGATCCATTGAGTAGTTACATATTGAAAATGGATAAAATCATCTTTTACCCAACTCTTTACATTCCTATTCTTTTCTTTGAAGACAAGAATATTTGATTGCGCTTGAATTTTCTCCATGCATAGCAGTAAAAGGAAGGCCCAAAGCAGTTTCATGTAATGGAAAGATAATTAGAAAATGAATGCCTGTTATTTCAGATTTGTTAAACCTGTTTTAGCAATGAAATAGCCCCCCAGCAAAGAGCCACACCAAATCCAATTAGAATGAGTCCTGATAGTTTATTGATGTAATGAAGATTTTTTGCAGTCAATCTTGAGCGCAGTTTGCCTGCTAATACCACTTTTAAAATATCGGAAAGCAATACAAATACCAGACAAGTGCCGAAAACAATCAACCGATACTCAGTAGGACGTTCAGCTGTTTGTGAGTCTGCAAGAATAGCAGCTGTCCATGCAAACCAAAAAAGAAAAACACCCGGATTCAAAGTATTCATGAAATAACCGGATAAGAAGATAGCAGCGTAATCTCTTTTCCTGAACTTTTTATCGGCAATATTATTCTCTTCATCGGTATGCACTTTTTTGAAAAACAAAGTATAGATACCTACAGCGATCAAGAAAATACTACCGGCAATAGCAATAGTGGTTTTATGTGATAAAGCAGTATTGAAGAGCGAGGTGAAAAAATTACAAACCAGCACCAATGAAACATCACTTGCCGACACACCCGCCACGAACAGGTATCCGGCCTTATGGCCATTATTGATACTTTGCTTGATGATAGCAAAGATCACCGGTCCTACCGAAATGCTTAGGATAAGACCTAACAATATTCCTTTTAATAATGGAGCAATCATTCAAGGGGTTCTGTTCAGCGCCGAAAATAATGGCTAAAATTGTAAAAATGGAAGATTCTTTGACCAATGGATAGACTCAGCGAATAATCCTAGCTGAAATGATTCGGTCTAATCCGGGAAAATGCTCTTCGAGAAAAGTATTGCCATATAGATAAATAGAATCCTGTATAGGAGCAATGCTTCTTCCGTACTTAGGATTGAATTGAGTCACCACATCCATGCCTTTAATGATCTTCCCGATCGGTGAAAAACCTTTGACACCGGAGCGAATAGTAGTATCCAAAGTTGGATTATCTACCATATTGATGAAAAGTTGAGTAGCTCTACTATTGGCGACGTCTCGCGCAAAAGCAACAATGCCTTTTTTATGTTGATATAAAACAGGTTCGTCAGCTATCTTTTTATTGTCCCAGAAAAAGTTAAGATCCAATCTATCGGAGATTCCAAATTGAACCACATAATTAGGCTCAACACGGTAGATCATATTATTATTATAAAAGCCGCTGATCACTAATTGATACAATCGGTCTACACCCAATGGCGACCATCTTCTATAAGCTTCAAGGATAAAGTAGCCCTTAGTGGTTGAAAAAAGTACTTGAAAACTTTCTGGAGCCTTTCTTTTCAACAGCGCATTGGTTGGTGTTTGCGCCTGTGTATGCAACCAGCCGGATAATAATAGGATCAAGAATATTCTCATTCAGTTACCGATTCAGTTTTCAAAAAAGCTTGCCAATCTTCTAACATCTTTCCTTTCAAAACGCGGGGAAATTTATGTTGTCCGCCCACTTTTCCCTTAGAGCGCATAAATTCCATGAATTGATTTTCAGAAAGCACATCGAGGAATACTTCTTTTAAAGCGCTTTTTCTTTCTACTGCATAATCATCATTCAGTTCTTTGAGAGCGCCATCGATCAATTGAAGCAGTTGTTGTTTATCCACTTTATCGTCACAAGCCACATACCAGTGATGCGCAAAAAAGCTTTCATATGGTACACCGGCAACGGTGAATTCTGGAATGGAGATATTCATTTTCTCACTCGCCAGTTGAATGGCTTTATTCATATTGTCTACACTGAGATGTTCTCCTACCAAACTCAAAAAATGTTTGGTTCTTCCGGTGATTACAATTTCACAACGTTCTTTATCAACAAAACGAACGGTATCACCAATGAGATAACGCCAGGTACCGGCTGAAGTACTGATCAATAATGCATAATCTTTTCCTTCTTCAACTTCATGGATCATCAATGCTTCCGGATCATCGATCATTTCACCATCTGCATTGAAATTGGCATCATCAAAAGGAACAAACTCCATGAAAATATGCTCACTGGTCACCAGTTTCATACCTTTTGCAAACTGACGATCCTGGTAAGCGATAAATCCTTCACTAGCCAAATAGGTTTCAATATAAGTGATGGGCTTGCCAAGTAGTTTCTCAAATCCTATTTTATAAGGCTCAAAACTCACACCACCATGAACAAAGAAGGCAAGGTTGGGCCACATTTCATGGATATGATTCAGCTTGTATCGTTGGATCACCATTTCCATACACATTTGTATCCACGCAGGAACGCCAACAATAAAACCAATATCCCATTCAGGTGCTTTATCAACGATCTCTTCTAACTTTTTATTCCAGTCTTTCTGTTTGGCAATTTTCTTTCCTGGTTTATAAAACGGCTGAAACCAAAAAGGGGCTTTTTTCTGTGTGATACCACTCAGGTCACCGGCATAATAACCCGGTCCCTCTTTTTGCAGATCAGTACTACCTCCTAAAGTCAACCATCCCTTACCAATAGAACTGTAAGGGATGTTCTCATAATTCCTCAAGCTAAAGAGCTGACGAATCATTACGAGCTTATTGCCACTCAACAAATCATTGGTTACAGGAATATATTTACTGGCTGCTTCACTGGTACCACTGCTCAGTGCATAATATTTGATCTTGCCAGGCCAGCAGATATCGGGAATACCTTCCAATGTTTTATGCCACCATTCCTGATGTATTTTATTGTAATTGAAGGTAGGAACCAGCTCCTGGAATTTTTTCCCCGGATGTTTACTCAGTAAAATCTCGTCGAAACGATATTGCTGACCAAAAGAAGTAAAGCGAGCCTTCCGCAATAACTTCTTTAATACCCGGATCTGTTGTCTGCGCGGATTGTTTTGCGGCAGTCTTAATGCTTTAAGAATTCTATTGGGAAGTTTTATATCGAAAATGGCCATCGTCAGACTCGGGTTAAGTGAATGTTACGAAACTACATTAAAAGCACGTAAAAACAGAGGCATCAGTTGTTAAAGCTGATGGTAGCTGAGCCTGCAAAAATAAAACGAAATAGTATACCCTGATTTTTTTCCATCAAAGAGATCGCATCGGTCATATTAATATCGGGTACATGTACCAATATTTGCGCAGCTTGGTATTGTCTGATCGCAAGGCTCATTGTTTCGATATTTTGTTCATGTGTATTGATGAATGATAAGTAACTATTTAAGATACCTTGCTTTTCTAGTATGGACATGATCTCGGCAAGATGTTCTTGATGACATACTACCAGTAAATTCTTTTGATCATGCAATAAAGTATCTGTTTTACTCTGACCGGTAATCTTTTTCTTGAACTGGGTAATTAAACTGAAAAATTGAATAAAAGGAATCAACAGCCATCCCAATCGATAATGTTTCTGAACAAAGATCTTCATGGCCTGAAAGAAAATGGCCGTATGAAAAACACTTTGATGTTTGGAACTCTGTCCTTTATAATGGATCACTGCTGTTTGTCCGAGGTAATGAAGTCTATAACCGGCTTTTGAAATACGCAGACTAAGATCAATATCTTCACCATACATGAAAAAGTCGGTATCAAATCCACCGAGTGAATCGAGAATATCTTTACGAATCATCATGAAAGCGCCAGCCAATACTTCTACAGGATGATTTTCAACCGGAGAAAGATGACCAAGAGCGTAACGATTGAATATGCCGGAAGAAGGGAAAAGTTTTGCGAGACCACTTAACTTAAAGAAAGCTGTTTTGAGTGTTGGCAATGCCCTTTTACTTTCCGGAAGAAATTCGCCAAAGCCATTGATCATTCGTATACCCAATGCTCCTGTTTGCTGATGGGTTTCAAAATGTTTAAGGCAAGTAGACAAAACATCAGTAGACAATAAAGTATCCGGATTTAAAAAAAGAACGAATGAGCCGGAAGCTTTTTGCAATGCTAGATTATTGGCTTTAGCAAATCCCAGATTGATATCTGATCTGATAAACTGTACCTGCGGAAATAGTGGTTGTAGAATAGGAATACAATCATCGAGAGAACCATTGTCTACCACAATGATCTCCGTATTGATGTTTTGAGAGGCAGTCAATACAGTACGTAAACACTGTTCCAAAAAGGGACGAACATTGTAATTAACTATGATGATACTGAGCGTCAAATGCTTGATTTCAATATGCAATAATAAACAGAAGCCTTTGATTCACGCTTGTTCCTTGAATCTTGTTTCTTGTCCCTTAACCACAGGTTCGTTATTTTTGCGGATATGTTGAAACAAACACTCATCAAAGCAACCGAGGCGGGAGCCGCACAATTACAACACTTTTTCAACGGACAATTTACGATCAGCAACAAAGAAGGGGTGAATAACCTAGTAACAGAAGCCGATCACGCTGCAGAGAAAGCTATTTTTGAAGTGATCAGACAAGATTATCCTGATCATTTCATTCTGAGTGAAGAAACGGGGGAAATCATTCAGGATTCTTCTTATAAATGGATCATTGATCCAATAGACGGAACAGTGAATTTTGCGAATGGAATTCCTATTTGTTGTGTGAGTATAGGAATTGAACAAGATGGTGAAATGATTTTGGGCGCAGTATATAATCCTTTCATCAATGAATTCTTTTTTGCACAAAAAGGATTTGGCGCCACACTCAACAATAAAAAAATTCAAGTAAGCGATAAAACAGAAGTGATCAAAAGCTGCTTGGTAACAGGCTTTCCCTATACTTATTTGGATATGGAAAATGGTCCTTTGCAAGTCTTTGAAAAACTAATACGTAAAGGTGTTCCTGTAAGAAGACTAGGGAGTGCTGCTATTGATCTGTGTTGGGTTGCAGCCGGACGTTTTGATGGTTTCTATGAACATAAATTACAAGCTTGGGACAGCGCGGCCGGTTTTTTGATGGTAGAAGAAGCAGGAGGAAAGGTCACAGATTTCAAAGGGAACACTTATTCGCCTTACCAGCCACATATCATTGCAACTAATGGAAAGATACACGATGAGCTGGTGGCTGTTGTAAACGGAGCTCCGGTGAGAAATTAAGAATGTAGAATATCGAATATCCAATTTCGAAATTCAACATTTATTATTCATTATTTATATCTGCATTATGAGTGAAACAAGAACAGAAATAGCAAGTTTGGGTGAGTTTGGATTGATTGAGCACTTGACAAAAAATTTTGAGACACATAATGCCTCTACTATTCTCAGTGTAGGTGATGATGCAGCGGTCATCGATCATTTTGGAAAACAAACAGTGATCACAACAGACCTACTGTTAGAGGGAATTCATTTTGATCTGATGTATACACCATTGAAACATTTGGGATACAAAGCAGTAATGGTGAACCTAAGTGATATCTATGCGATGAATGCCACACCAACTCAGATCACAGTGAGTATTGGTATCAGTAATCGTTTTAGTTTGGAAGCGATTACAGAATTTTATGAGGGCGTTCATTTTGCTTGTGAAAAACATAAAGTAGATCTAATCGGAGGTGATACATCTTCATCTGTGAAAGGGTTTGTTATATCTGTTACAGCCATTGGTGAAGTGGCTCCTGAGAAATTTGTAAAAAGAAGTACTGCTTCCAAGGGTGATTTAATTTGTGTAAGTGGTGATCTGGGAGGAGCTTACCTCGGACTTACATTGATGGAGAGAGAAAAAAAGATATACCTCGAAAACCCGCAGGTTCAACCTGATCTTGAGAATGAAAGCTATATCGTAGGCAGATTATTAAAGCCGGAAGCCAGAAAAGAGATCATAGATTTTTTTGAACAAAACAATATTGTTCCTACTTCCATGATGGATGTGAGTGACGGTATCAGCAGTGAAATTTTACATATCTGTAAACAAAGCGCCTTGGGTTGTCGTATTTATGAGGAGAAGCTTCCTATTGCAGAAGACAGTCGAAAAGCGGCATTTAAATTCGGGCTTGATCCTACTGTTTGTGCATTGAATGGTGGTGAAGATTATGAATTGATTTTTACGCTGAAGCAGGATGATTATGATAAGATAACGCTCAATGAGGACATCAGTGTAATAGGCTATATGGCGGAGTTGGAGGAAGGCTGCAAGCTATTGACAAAGGGCGGCAACACTTTTGACATCACCGCTCAAGGCTGGAATGCTTTTCAGCAGTAAGAATCTATGAATCATATCCGCATTTTTAGTATCGGATTTTTTTTGCTGATCTTGTCAGTAAATATTTGTGCGCAGAAGTCTCCGCCACCTTTACCCAAGATGGCTGCTTCAGCATTGAAAGAAGACTTGCATGTTCTCAAAAAAGTATTAGAAGCCAATCATCCGAGCTTGTATTGGTATACACCTAAAGACAGTGTTGATTATTATTTTCAGGAGACCATAGCTGGCATCACCGATTCATTGAATGAGGTTGAGTACAAGAATAGACTTTCTAAACTCATCGCACATATTCGTTGTGGGCATACTACGGTTCGGTTTTCAAAAGCTTATGGTAAAATTGCCAATCGATATAGGTATCCGCAGTTTCCTTTAGCCTTAAAAGCATGGGATGATAGTTTGGTAGTATTGGCGAGTGCGTATAACAATGATTCCATTTTTAAAAGAGGAACCATTGTAACAGCTATCAATGGGAGATCTCCGCAAGAGCTACTCGATACCATTTATCAGTACATCAGCACTGATGGCTATGTTACCAATCATAAAAGTCAGGTCATCAGTGGTAATTTTCCGGGTTGGTATAAAACCATACTTGGCGATGGTGATTCTGTTTATCATATCCGTTATATCGATTCACTTGGACAAGAAAAAGAAGCACATATCAAAGCATATCTACCTGTAAAAGATAGTTCCCGAAAAGAACCATCTATTGTCGTTCCAGGTTTGTCTCGAAAAGAAGTAAGAAAGCTCAGGTTATTGAACAAAAGATCTATGGTGATCGATACGCTGAATAGTACTGCATTCATTCGTTTGACCACTTTTTCCGGAGGGCGACTAAAAACATTTTTTAGGAGAAGCTTCAAAACCTTGAATCGTCTCTCTATTGTAAATCTTGTGATCGATCTAAGAGAGAATGGTGGCGGTAATGTGGGAAACAGTATTGATCTGACAAGGTACCTTATTCATAAGCCATTTAAAGTAGGCGATAGTATCGTTGCTTTTAGCAGGAGAATGCAGTATAGCCGATATATCAAACCATCATTTATCTATTGGTTAGCGATGAATTTCGGAGGAAAGAAAATGGAGGATGGAAAAATTCATTATCGCAGATATGAGCAACATTATTTCAAACCTGCTACCAAGCATCATTATGATGGCAAATTGTATTTGATACAAGGCGGTTATACTTTTTCTGCAGCTACCATGTTCATTGCACAATTAAAGGGACAATCAAATGTAAAAGTGTTGGGAGAAGAAAGTGGTGGTGGATATTATGGTAATTCTGCTATGCATATTCCTAAGATTACATTACCCAATTCAGGATTAATGGTGAGTTTGCCATTGTATCGATTGGTAATGGATAAAGATCGTCCGAAAGGAAGAGGAATAATACCCGATATAGAGATCAAACCCTCTTCACAAGCCATTCGCGAAGGATATGATATTAAGATCAGTGAAGTGAAGAGAATCATTCGAGAGAATTCGTTTTTAGTCCATAGACCATAGCCCATGGTCCATGGACTATGGACCATCTATCACTTCAATCACATCTAAAGTTTCGCTGAGTCCGGTAAGTGCTGCATTATAACCCTTTTCAATTCTTCCACTTCTATGTGCCAAACCCATCACTTGTGCAGGGTATAGACTCGCCATTCTGAAGGCTTCATCAAGAGGAATACCGGCTTTAAGTACTAAGTTTTGTACGCAACGAACCATGTTCAATGCAGAACCACTTAATACACCCTTCGATTCATAATAATCATCTTTAAGTGTGTGCGTATAAGGTCCGATAGTTGTGTTGGTAACAGCATCTGTAATAGCAAATAGTCTTTCTTTCATTTGTTTTTTAGCAATGCGAATAGCTGCAAAATCTACGTGATATCCATCGGGGACAATGCTACACATCACTGTATCATGATCTAAAATAGCACCGGTTAATCCGGGTTCCCGATGATGCAAAGGACTCATCGCATTGAACAAATGTGTAGCAGCGCCAATACCGTTTTTAAAAGCCTCAATACCTTCTGTATAAGACGCATTGCTATGTCCGGCAGAGATCACCACACCATAGGAGCGAATCAGCGATAACACTTCAGCACTACATACTTCGGGGGCAAGCGTGATCATCGTAATTACACCTTTACCATATTCCAATAAATCACGCGCTTGTTCCAGTGTAGGTGCGTGAATAAAATGTTCTTGATGAGCTCCTTTTTTTATCGGATTGATCCATGGCCCTTCCACATGCAAACCGATACACCCTTTGCCACCCATTTGTCGGTATGAACGAACAGCATCGATACATTTTTTGAATACCTCGTAACTATTGGTAGCAACAGTAGGTTGAAAATAAGCAGCACCACCTTTTTTACAATACTCATATAAACGCTCCAATGAAGTTACTTCCGGGTACACGGCAAGTAAACGATCATATGCACCATAGATCTGGATATCCATGAATGCGGGAGCCATCAAAGAGAATTGAGCTGTATAAGGTTCATGAATAGCAGTAGCAGGAACAATATCAATAATTGCACCACGCTCAGTGACAACTACATACTGGTTCAGCCATTTACTACCGGTGAATAATCGATTTGCATAATAGGTATTGCGTTCAGCCATTTTTTAATCTTGTGTGATGAGAAAATCATCTGCATCTTTCCAGAATGGAAATTTGGTTCTAATTTCTGTCAGTGTATTCTTTTCGAGTTGAATCGTATAAATATCTTCATCATGTTCTTTATGATATAGAACTTCACCCAGTGGATCGATCACCATACTGTTACCACTATGATAAATACCTTTCCCATCCTCTCCTACTCGATTCACTCCAATTACATAAGACTGATTTTCTATGGCGCGTGCCGTGAGTAAAGTTTTCCATGCATAATTTCTTCTTTCCGGCCAATTGGCTACATAGAGTAGTATATCATACTCTGGCTCTTGCTCAGATTGTTGCCTTGCCCAAACCGGAAAACGAAGATCATAACAGATTTGTAAGTTGATCTTCCATCCTTTTACCTGAGCTATCAATCTTTTATGTCCATTAGAATAATGTTGATCTTCTCCGGCAAAAGCAAAACGATGACGCTTATCATAATGGCCAATCGTTCCATTGGGTAGCACCCATAATAAACGATTATAGTATTGATTATTTTCCTGAATGATGACACTACCCGTCAGAATTATTTTTTTATCGGCAGCCATTTTTTTCATCCAATTCACCGTAGGTCCATCCATAGTTTCAGCCAAAGCAGATGGGTTCATGCTAAAACCGGTACTGAACATTTCTGGTAAAACAACAATCTCTGTTTTCTTAGTAATGCTGTTGATCTTTTCTTCCAGCATTGATATATTAGCCGATTTATCTTCCCAGAAAAGATTGGTTTGTATGATTGAGATATGAAGTGAAGACATACCTGCAAGTTAACATAAAATGTTACTGTCATTAAAACATCCGGTAGGCTATCTGTATGGCTCCATATGCATGAGACCTAATTTGCGAATCAGTCTCTTTAGATTGATATACCAGCTCCAATTTTGTACTTAAGCGATCTTGAGCATAACAAATACCATAACGCTGTTCAAATACAAATGGTCTTGGATCTGCAAGGATGGCTCCTGATCCCTTGTTGAGTAAGCCTCCTTGGAGTGTTGCATTGTAGGCTTGTGCGGTGATGGATGGATATGCAAATACAAATAATTCCATCTTTTTTTGTGGAGAAGCGCTTCCATTGCTCACCCTGCTATTAAAGAGTGCGCTATTATTATTTTTTTCAAAATTGCCTGCCAAAATATATACCCCTGCTTTTGCATGGGTAAATGTTGTTCCAATAGAAGCTTGAACTTGTGGTACTATTTTTAAAAGATCGTTGTAGTCAACAGCAGTGAAACTGTAGCTAATGTCTGCATCAAGACCTAATGCGTTTCTCACCTGATATTCCCATCCCTGAAAACGAAGAAACCCCAATAGACGATGGTATTCATTTTGTAAATTTTCTGCAAGAGATGCACTACCCACAACACCTAAACTCGTATTCCATTGTAAAATACTTTCTTGGTTGATAGCAATGAGTTGGCCATATCTTGCAAACAAGTAACCGCAATAAGGACGATCTATATCAGCAGCAGTTCTTCCTTTTTTTGATAAAGGTGTAAAGATCATTTGTCCGATCTCCGCAACATGAATCTTTTTTTTAGAGCTTAAGCGATCCGCGGAGCGATATTGAAAATAAAGACCGTTGGTGTAGTAAGCATCTTTCTTTTGTAACAAAAACGCATCATTGTGAGAACTGAAAAGGAGCTCAGTTCTCAAATATTTTTTTTTCTGTGTAAACGCATAACAGGAAAAAAACAAACAGATCAACAAAAGCGTTTTATGCATATCGATTATTCGATAAAGGTAAATCTATTCTTTTCCAGCTTTTCTAATTTGTTGTATGACTTCTTGTACCAATCCGGGCTCATAACCTTTGTTGATCAGGTATTGCGAAGTCTTGGCTTGTCTATTGAGGTATTGTTCATGCTTCAATAACCTCCATTTTGTCTCTGCCAATCGCATTAAAATTGCCTTATAATTTACTTCATCAATTTCCTTTAAGGCATATTTAATGTTTACCGGACTCACTCTTTTTTGCTTCAATGCATAGACGATTTTTACCCTTCCCCATTTTTTAATTCTGAAGTGTCCACCTGCAAATTGTGCTGCAAAACGGGCTTCATTTAGGTAATCTTCCTCAATAAGTCGGCTTATTAGGGTATCAACATCTGTTTTTGAGAGTCCATATCCAAAAAGTTTTTCTTTGGTTTCAAAGTGACTTCTTTCCTGATAGGCACAGAAATGCCGGATCTTTTGCCAGGCCTGATCGGGGGTAAGTCTTTTTGATAGCATTGACACCACTTAAATTAGGGGTTATTTAATTATATTTGTTATTGACTAAAGACGTTTCCGGCAACTTACCCCATATGAGTCATATTCAACATACTGTTTGTTTGATAGATGATGATAAGATCTATCAATTTACCGCCAAGAAAATGTTGGAGGCTACAGGTATGGCCAAAGATATTCGCTCTTTTTATGATGGCAGTGAGGCGATTGCTTTTTTCTCTAGTGAAAATAGCAAAGACCCCACCAATTTACCGGATGTTATTTTTCTGGATATCAATATGCCCATCATGAATGGATGGGAGTTTTTGGAGGAATATGAAAAGATCCGAAACCATTTCCCCAAATCCATGGCTTTGTATGTGGTGAGCTCTTCCGTAGATGACGCAGATATACGTCGCTCACGTCAATACAACTCAGTCACAGACTACATTGTAAAGCCTATCACACGTGTTCGTTATCAGGAATTATTGGAAGGCATCGGCTCCATTTCTTGACCCAATTCACAACTCATTCACAATCCGTTTTTATCGTGCTGGTGACCTATTAATTTTGGTTACGGAATGTTAACATTTTGCCTTAGGTTTGTTGCGTATCTAAATTCAGCAGAATGAAATTTATTGTTTCTTCCTCATCACTTTTGAAACACCTCCAACAGATCAGTGGTGTGATTAATGCCAATACCGTGTTGCCCATTCTCGAAGATTTCCTGTTTGAAATTCAGGATAAGAAACTGAATGTGGTGGCCACGGATCTGGAAACCGTAATGCGTGTTCAAATGGATGTGGAAAGTAAGGCCAATGGAAAGGTTTGTATTCCCGCAAAAATCCTAATGGATTCTTTGAAAAACATTGCAGATCAGCCACTTACGTTCAATATTGATAAAAATTTCGCAGTAGAAATCACCAGCGATAATGGTAAGTATAAGGTTATGGGCGAAAATCCTGATAATTTCCCCAAAGAGCCTGCAGCAGATGATACTACCGGTTTTGACATGACCAGCAGCGGATTATTGACTGCGATCAATAAAACATTGTTTGCGGTTAGTAACGATGATCTAAGACCTGCTATGACAGGCGTTTTCTTTGAATTATCCAAAGACGGTGTTCAATTTGTGGCCACAGATGCACATCGTTTGGTAAGATACAAGAGAACAGATGCGCATGCTTCCAAAACAGATTCGTTCATTGTTCCCAAAAAACCACTGAACCTATTAAAGAATGCATTGCCTGATAATGATGATGCAATTACTGTTAGCTACAACAGCAATCACCTGTTTGTAAACCATGGTTCTACACAGATGATTTGTCGATTGATCGATGCGCGTTTCCCCGATTATAAAGTCGTGATTCCTGCCGACAATCCATATAAGCTCATCGTTAACAAAGCTGATTTCCAGAATGCCTTACGTCGTGTTAACGTGTTTAGTAATAAGAGTACTAACCAGGTAGCATTGAGTATTACAGGTAGTGAGTTACAAATGGCAGCACAGGATATTGACTTTAGTTTTGAAGGTAATGAACGCATGAGTTGCCAATATGATGGTGAAGATCTTCAAATCGCCTTCAATGCCAAATTCCTTATCGAAATGCTGAGCGCAGCTGATACAGAAGATGTGAAGATGGAATTGTCAACCCCAACAAAAGCAGGTTTGATAAAACCAACAGAACAGGCGGAAGGAGAAGACTTATTGATGCTCGTAATGCCACTGATGCTGAATAGTTAATCGTACTAAGTATAAAAATTTGTTTGAGTCCCGCTTTGAAAGAGCGGGACTTTTTTATACAAGTACATAGCTGCTGCTAATAAATTTGTACATTAGAAGGAAACAATTGTTTGCCATGCTTGAGAATATCATTCAATATTTTGATACAATCCCCAGTTTGCATCGCGCTTTGATCTTAGCCGGTGGTATTACTTTCTTTTGGTTAATTGAAGGTGTGATTCCGCTTTTTGGTTTTAAATACAACAAATGGAAACATGCTTCGATCAATATCTTTTTTACGATCACTACCATTGTGATCAATTTTGCTTTTGCATTGGTGATCGTTAAATCCAGTGATTGGGCTGTTGCGAATAATTTTGGACTTCTTCAATGGGTAGAAATGCCGATATGGGTATTTATGATTGGAGGCTTGTTATTGTTAGACTTGATAGGTGCCTGGTTCATTCATTTTATTGAACACAAATTCAAGTGGATGTGGAAGTTTCACATGGTACACCATGCGGATACTCATGTAGATACTACAACAGCGAATCGTCATCATCCGGGGGAGAGTGTATTCCGCGCGGTATTCACTACGATAGGCGTGGTACTGTGTGGTGCGCCGATGTGGTTGGTTATGATGTACCAAAGCTTGAGTGCTGTGTTATCACAGTTCAATCATGCCAATATCAGATTGCCTTTATGGTTGGATAAAGCCATCAGTTGGGTAATCGTTTCTCCTGATATGCATAAGGTTCATCATCACTATGTACGTCCACAAACAGATTCCAACTATGGTAATATCTTTTCTATTTGGGACCGTCTCTTTGGCACTTTTAATTATACACCGGTTGAACAATTACGTTATGGGTTGGATGTGCTAGACGATCGTACAGATGAAGATCTTTCTTATCAACTGAAAATACCTTTTGACCGTTCAGTTAAGACCGATTACTAAAAGCAATAAAAGCGCATCTTTGCTAAAAGATTTTCATGAAGATCGCTGCGTTTATTCCTGCCAGATATGCTGCAACCCGTTTTCCTGCTAAACTCATGCAATTACTGGGAAACAAGCCTGTTATCAGGCATACATATGATAATACCCTCGCTACAGGTTTATTTGATGAAGTATATGTTGTGACCGACAGTGAAGTGATCTATCAAGAAATTGTATCTAATGGTGGCAAGGCCGTGATGAGCAAACGGCAACATGAGAGTGGTAGTGACCGTATTGCAGAAGCGGTTGTGGATATGGATGTCGATATTGTTGTAAATGTGCAAGGTGATGAGCCTTTTGTTCAGCGTGAACCTTTAGAAAAACTATTGAATGTTTTTAAAGGAGAAAATGGCAAATCTGTACAAGTTGCCTCACTGATGCAGGAACTAAAGGAACAGCAATTTATTGAGGATCCTAACTATGTAAAAGTAGCCATTGATAGAAATAACTACGCTTTGATGTTCTCTCGAAGTGTAATTCCTTATCCAAGAACTAAGGATACTTCTATTACTTATTATGAGCACATTGGTGTGTATGCATTTCGAAAAGAAGCACTACTAAGCTTTACTAACTGGCCTATGACGCCTCTGGAAACAGCTGAAAAGATTGAGTGCCTGCGTTATCTAGAGTATGGAGTACCCATCAAAATGGTTGTAACCGGCTACATGGGTGTAGAAATTGATACACTTGAAGACCTGAAAAGAGCTGAACAATATCTAAATAAATAATAAGGGCTTTTTAATTATTTGACATTTTAGTTCATGCTATTCTCATAGGGCAAAACTTTATCTTTACAATACCCCCTATCATTTTACCAATACTGTGAGCATGAGTAATAATAAAAGAAACAGATCAGTCGTAATGCACGGTAGGGTTCGATGGCTGTTCTTTTTTGCTGTACTTACTTTGATCAGTTTTGGTATTGTTTTATACCTGATCAAAAAAGATTTGGATAAGACCAGAGCGTCCGTTGATTATACTTATTCTGTTCTAAAAGATATTGCCGAATTAAAAAGTTCCCTTGGGCAAGCCGAATCAGCTACACGTAGCTTATTGATCAGCAATGATAAAAACTGGAAACCGCTTATTGAGCAACTACACGAAAAAACAAACACGCTGTCCGTACAGATAGAGTCTAAAATTAAAAATGATACTGCATTCTCTTTTTCTTCATTGATTTTATTGAAAGAGCTTATCAATAATAAACAGCGATTTCAAAAAAGTGTTCTTGCTGATACTGCTACCGCAGAGTCAATAAAAAAAAGAATATCCCTATCAGGCGAAGGTCCACAGCAATCAAGGGCTGCATTTAACATACTTGATAGGCTAACAGTATGTGGCGAAATTGTTCTAAATCTAAGGCTTCAAGCCAATGCCCGTAATTATTCAAATAGCATTTATGCAGCTATTATCGGAGCAGTCATTGCGTTCATTATTGTACTGGTTTTGATCATTCAGTTAAATAGAGATATCTCCCTCAGAAAAAAAGCGGAAGAAAGTGTTGGGTACAGCGATGAACGTTATAAAAATCTGATTGAAAATGCAAGCATGGTGATGTATACTACTGATTTGAATGGTATCATCACATTCGCAAACCAACAGGTGGGGGATCTTACTGGATATTCTGTAGAAGAACTCATGGGAAAGGATTTCTCCTTTCTTTTACACCCCTCATGGATGCAGCAGGTCTTTAATCATTATGCCCAACAATTTCAAAGCAGAACAGTATCTACTTCACTTGAATTTGTGATAAGAACAAAAGCTGGACATCAGAAATGGGTGGAACAAACAGCACAATTGATCCTTAAAGAAGATATGATACAAGGGTTTCAATGTATGGTGCGTGATATTACAGAAAGAAAGAAGATCGAACTGGAGCTAAAAGAATCAGAGCAACGTAGAAAAGAAAATCAACTTAGATTAGAGGCCATTCTCGAAAATACCACATCACTCATTTTTATTAAAGGGTTGGATGGTAGATACATCACGATCAATAAAAGATTCAAAGAAGTAATGGGTGTAACGGATGAAATGGTGATCGGAAAAACAGATTATGAATTTAGTGAAAAAGAAACCGGTGATCATTATAAGATGTTGGATGAAGAAGTCATCAGTACCCGTAAAGCAGTAGAAACAGAAGAATGGATCTTTGGTCCGGAAGGAAGAAAAAATTTGTTGGTCATTAAATTCCCACTTGTTGATCATCGCAAAAAAATATTTGGCATAGGTGGTATTGCCACTGATATTACAGATAGGGTATTATACCAACAGAAACTGATTGAAGCGAGAAAGAATGCAGAAGCAGCCAAGCAATTGCAAGAACAGTTTTTGGCGAATATGAGTCATGAGATCAGAACACCGATGAATGGTATTCAGGGCATGACCAATCTTTTGTTACAGACAGAACTCAATGCCCAGCAGAAAGAGTTTACTTCTATGATCAAAAGATCTGTAAACAATCTATTGATAATTGTAAGCGATATCCTTGATTTCTCCAAGATCAAAGCCGGAAAAATCACTTTAGATAAAGTGCCTTTTCGTATTCGAGAGGTATTGAATCAAGTCAAATCACAGTTTGAACATGAAGTTGCTCAGAAAGAACTGAACCTCATCTTTGATCATGATATGGGCTTACCTGAAACGGTCATTGGAGATCCATATCGTTTAAATCAAGTATTGGTAAATGTGGTTGGTAATGCAGTGAAGTTCACGGTTTCAGGTGAGGTTAGAATTCAAACTGAGGTATTACGGCAAACAGGAAACAAGGCCATCATCAGATTTACAGTATCAGATACAGGTATTGGTTTACCGGATGAAAAGATAACGACCATTTTTGAGCCATTTACACAAGCGGGACCAGAGATCGCTAGAAATTATGGTGGTGCAGGACTAGGGTTATCTATTTGTAAAAGCTTATTGGAATTACAAGGTGGTACTATTCAGGCTGTCAATAAACCCGGAGATGGCGCAGAATTTATCATAGAAGTCCCCTATGAAGTATTAACGGAACAATCTGCAGAAAACGAAGAGTCGCAGTTATTGAAAGACAAACGTTTTCTGGTTGTTGAAGACAATGAAGTAAACCAGAAATTGGTCAGCTATGTTCTAAAGAAAGTGGGCGGAGAGGTGGACATCGCCAATAATGGAAGAGCGGCTATCGACTTGTTAGAACAAAACAAAGCAGCATATGATCTTATCATCATGGATATTCAGATGCCGGTGATGGATGGCTATGAAGCCACTGAATATATTCGCAAAACCCTTCAGCTGCAAACGCCAATTATTGCTATGACCGCTACAGCATTGAAAGGAGACCATGATCGTTCTGTAGAAGTAGGAATGAATGATTTTATGTTGAAGCCTTTTGATTTCAATGATCTTTATAAACGACTTATACGACTCCTCATAAAAGATACAAAGGAACCTCACAACCATGATGCCATGAATACCCAAAAATTATATGATCTTTCTTTATTAGAAGGTTTGGACGACAAAGAATCACTTTTGGATGTTTTGAATCTTTTTTTGGAAAATACACCCGCTCAAATGACCGAATTAACTGCGCTGTCAAAAAAGGGAGATTGGGATGCGCTATATCAGCTGGCCCATAAACTAAAAGGGGCGCTCGCTATGTTGCAGGCAACCTATATTTCTGAATTATTGGGAAAGATCGAAGTAAGTGGAAGAGAAAGAAAAGATCTGGATCAAATACCCGATAAAGTAACAGAAGTTTGTGCTTTATTTGACCAAATGAAAGCCCAATTAATTGACGAAAAGAATGAGATCATGGGTCGATAACTTGAAATCTCGTACTTTTATTTAGTATATTTTAATATCCGAAATCTGAATATGAAAATCCTGGTTGCAGAAGATGAACCCATGCTATTAAAAACCATTGAGCTAAAGCTTAAGAAAGAGGGTTATGAAGTTATTGCTACAATTGATGGGCGAGAAGCTATCTCAAAGATTGAATCTGAACAACCGGATCTGGTTATTTCGGATATCATGATGCCTTATGCATCCGGTTTGGAACTAACAGCCATGCTCAAAAAAGGGGAAAAGCAAATACCTATTATTATTTTATCTGCCATGGAACAGGAAAAAGTAGTGATGGAAGCCTTTGAGTTAGGTGCTGATGATTATATCACAAAGCCGTTTAGTTTAAACGAACTATCCATTCGTGTAAAACGACTAATGACCCGATTAGGGAAATCCTGATCCTTAAAATGATAGTATGTCTTTCATTTCAAAAATAGGAGGAGCCCTTTTTTTAGCAGTAGTTCTTTCTGTATCTACTGTTGCTGCTCAAATCGATACCACTAACTCAGATGGTTTGCTCAAGGCAGCACGTAAAGCAGCATTTGATGAGAATAACTATCCACAGGCAAAAATCTATTTGTACAAAGCCATTGCAAAAAGCCCCAACTATTCAGATCTCCGCATTTTTTTAGGAA
>JBDKEH010000140.1:0-5267 GCA_039795345.1 Bacteroidota bacterium | reverse complement strand
TGAATATTGATTCTTCCCTTTAGCGCAGCTGCTCTTTTGTACATATTTCCCAATCCATTGCCATCAGCTTTATCAATATCAAAACCAATTCCATCGTCCTGAATGATCATGATCAGTCTTTGATGATGTAATGCCAAATGAATCTGAGCTTTGGAAGCGTTGGAGTATTTGGCAATATTATTAATAGCTTCTTTGAATACCAGGAAAAAATCTCGGCGTGCCTGCATATCCATCTTTACTTCTTCGATAGATGGGTCTGTTCTGAAGTCTAGATCAATATCCTTTGCTTCCAATACACTAGTGGCTATTTCCCGCATACGTGCAGTGATTTTTTGCATGGAGTCATTCATGGGTTTGATACTCCATACAATATCATCCATGGCCTCCATCATACGTTGACTGTTATCACTGATTTTTCCGAGGTATTCGCTAACACGTACATTATCTGTATTCAACTTACTTTTGGCCATGGTGCTGAGAATGTTGATGGTACTCAGAGTTGATCCCATATCATCATGCAAATCACGGGCAACGCTATTACGCAGATTTTCCACTGCCAATATTCTGTTGATGCGAAGACGATGGATGAAATACAACAAGCCAAAAAAAGCAAGACTCAATATACTCAGGAACCACCAGGTCTTCCAGAAAGGAGGTTTAATATAAATGATGAGTGTAGTAATATTTTTTGATCTTACACCATCAATATTTTCACAGTACACATTGAAGGTATATTTTCCCGGAGGCAGTAATGAATAGTTGACAAGTTTTTGTCGGTCAGCTCGCTGCCATTCATCATCAATGCCATCCATTTTATAATAGTAAATGAGCTTATCACGATTGATATAGCTTAGAGAAGAGAAATACAGGCTAAAAGAATTCTGGTCATATTTTAACTTCACTTCGTTCTGAGCTGCAAGGGAATCAATTGGCAGGTATTGATTGAATAATTTGAAATCAGTGATGCTTACATCGGGTGGCTGTTGATTGGTTTCAAACATTTCAGGTTGAAAGAACATCAATGAATTTGAGCCGGCAAACATGACAAATCCCTCACTACACAAGTAGTCGGCTGTTTTTACTTTTTCACTCATTATCATACCATCTCTACTCGAGTAGGTCGTGATATTGTTATTGTAAGGGTTATAACGGCATAAACCATTATTGGTATTGATCCATAAATAACCTGAACGATCGATTCTTAATCGCTGAATGGAATTGGAAGGAAGTCCTTGTTCATAAGAAATGACGCGAACTTTTCCGGTTTGTTTGTTGATTAGATTCAATGCGCCTGCACCAAAAGCAATGATGCTGTCGTTCAGTTGATCGATATCGTTACCGGTGGAAGAAAATAAGCCATTTTCTTCTTTTGAATATTGTTGTAATAATTTTCCGCTTTCTCCATCGAAAGCAATGATTCCGGTGCCTTGAATTGCAGCCCATAGCCATCCCTCTTTATCAAACATTAATTTTGGAATGATGGCTGTTCCATAATCTTTAACAACCCTAAACTTATTATTCTCAAATACAATGATTCTTCCTCGCTGTGTACTGAACCATAAACGTCCCTTTTTATCTTCTGTGATATATCGAACGGTTGCATTTGCAAATTCGGGTGGATTGTAATAGGTGGTTTTATTGGTTACAGGATTATAGCGTGTAAGAATACCTCCATTCGATCCGATCCAGACATCGCCGGTAGCTTTCTCCTGATGCATACACCAGGTAAGGTTTACGCCTAAACGTGTTGCTAGAGGCCAAGAGGAGGGTCTGGGTTTGAAAATATCATAAGACTTCTTTTTGAAAGTGCGATCCAGCGTTACTACTCCTCTCCCCCAACTGGTCAGCCAATAATCACCATTGCTGAGTTCAAGAATGTCTGTGAATTCATGGGATCCTGTTTTATCCATCACCATCATATTCTGTACGCCATTGCCATCTGTACCCGGTGGCGAAAAATACAAGCCTTCATTGGTAGCAACCCAAATGCCGCCCTCTCGGTCTTCTATTACCTGATGTACTACTTCATAGTGGATATCAAAATTTCTGAGTGGATCACTTTTGTAAAAATTAAATTTATTAGATCGTTTATTGAAGCTGAATAATTTATCAAGACCAAATACCCATAAACCACTCTTGGGCAGTTCAGTCATGTTTCGGTATTCTCCATACTTGCCTGTGAATACAACAAGTCCGGCGGTATCTTTTAAATATTTTGTTCCGGTAGAATCTAAACAGTGAATCACTTCGCCACCACCTGCCCATACCGGCCAGTTATATAACCAATATCTTCCTTTTGAATCGATGAATATATTGGCGATACTTTCTTGCACTCGCCAGTTATCGAGCAAAGGAATTTTTTTAGGGTTGTATAAGCGGGTATAGGTTTCACCGGTTTTATAATCATAAGCAGCTAAACCCTTGTCCCCAAACGTAAGCCATAATAACCCATTGCGTGGGTCTTCAGCAGATCGTATACCATAGTTCCAATTTTCAGGAATACGAAATGGAGCGGAAGATGTGAAGGCGTTGGCAGCACTATCATATTTTAAAATACCCGTTGGTTGAATAGAAAGATAGATACTGCCCATTTTGTCTTTCCATAATCGTGCATTGATCCTGGGTGGAATAGGCTTGTCGGGACGAATAGGGATCTTACGATAAACAAATTTTGAAGGATCAAAAATTCCCACTTCACGTAATTCGGGAAAATACAACCAAAGTGTTCCGTTCTTACCGGGTACAATATAATCAAGTGTAGAAATGGGCAACGCATCACTTCCTTTTTTACCCGGCATAAAAAAGTTGACAAACTTAGTCCCATCAAATCTTTGTAATCCATTGGAGCTGCCTACCCAGATAAATCCTTTTTCATCCTGATGCAATGCATGTACATCATTACTGGCGAGTCCATCATCTATATTGAGTTGTGTGAATGTATAACCTTCTTGTGCAGTAGCGATGACCACACAAAAAAAGAATATCACTATATAAGAAGATAAACGAAGCAGCACTCTACAAATCTACTATCTGCAGCGGGTATAAAAAACAGCATATTTATGTGATACGATCAAAGGCTTTCCGCTTGGTTTTCCAGTAATCGTAAGGCTTCGAAAAGTTTTCCGGAAAAACTATTTGCTGAATAGCTCCCAAAATGTAATTCATCTATTACGGTTACCGGAATGATACGTTTAGTAGAACTGGAAATAAAAGCTTCTTTGGCTGTACGGATATCTTCCAGAGTTACCGGTCTTTCTTCCACTTGCATGATCTGCTTGGCCACAGAAAGAATATTGGCCCTTGTTACGCCTTTCAACATTCCCTCATCAGGTGTTACGAGTATATTTTCTTGTGTGATGATAAAAAAGTTGGAACGCGGACACTCACTTATTGATCCATTAAAGTGATATAATACATCTTGTGCATTTTGCTCCTTGATCAAAGGTTGAAGCCAGATGGCCATCAAATAATCGGTAGTCTTTACTTCAGGCAGTTGTCTGCGGTAATGATGTGTGATGAGTTTATAAGGGGATGTCAACATCCTTTCGGGAGGCTCTGGAATGGGTTGTTGTACGATAATAAGATGAGGTTCAACGGGGGTATATCCATCCGGTGAAGCACCTCCCGTTACAGTGATACGAATACCGGAATGTGACAATTGATTTTGATCGATCAGTGATTGAATGATGGTGATCAATTCTTCTTTGCTATGTGATAACTGTAAACGCATATACTCTAGGGAACGATACAATCGATCGATATGCTGTTGAAGAAAAAGTGGTTGTTTTCCTTTTACACGCAAAAAATCAAAAACACCATAGCCACGTTGTAAACCCAGATCATTCACTGGAATGCTGGCTGCTATTGATTCGACGAATGTTCCATTGACGTAACTGATCATAATATACTTGATGTTGTTTTATGGAACGCAGATTTTTATGATTGATCATGATGATAAATAATCGGTGTGAATCATAACTGATCATAAAAATCTGCGTCTCATCCTATTCATTTAATCTTGTTATACTTTTTTAAAATCTCTTTCACCTTCTCCACCGGCAATCCCGGTATTTCACGATGGTCTTTTCCTTTCATAGTAGCAGACATGAATAACGAATTCAATACTGCTTCTTCAGTTGCTTCAATGGCTGCAAGAAACAAAGGTGTAACCGCGTCGTTCGCCAATAATGAAGTGTTCAATGTTTTTGTACGAGGTACATGAGGGATGCGTAAACTGCTATCTGTAGAAAAAGCGATTACATAATCGCCACTTCCATTGGAAGCAATACCGCCTGTTTTTGCCAATGCCATAAATGCACGCTTGGCCAATCGTTCCAAATTGCGGCTATCCAATGGTGCATCAGTAGCTACAACGATCATACAGGAGCCATCAGATTTTTTACTTAGCTCACGACTAAAACTAAACTGACCAAGTTCTTGCCCAACAGGTACCCCATTGATCTCCAAGACACCACCGAAATTCGTTTGTACCAATACTCCAACGGAATACCCGCCTAAACTTTCCGGTAATTTTCTAGAAGAAGTGCCAATACCTCCTTTGAAACCAAAACAAACAGTACCGGTACCTGCTCCAACTGAACCTTCTGCTACTTTTTCATCAGAAGCAGTAAGAATGGCATTCAATACATCAGACTTACGAACATGTCTTCCCCGAATATCATTCAGTCCGCCATCATTGGTTTCTCCCACCACAGCATTCACAGATTGTACTTGTTCATTACCTTTTTGCAAAAGCGTATGTTCGATCACTGCTTCCATGGCGGTGGCCACACTTAGGGTATTGGTGAGAATGATAGGTGTTTCAATATTACCCAACTCTTTGACCTGCGTACTGCCGGCCAGCTTACCAAATCCATTACCCACATAAATAGCAGCCGGCACTTTTTCTTGAAATAAGTTACCTGAATGTGGCAGAATGGCGGTAACCCCAGTGCGTACGTTTGTTCCTTGAATCAATGTGGCATGACCCACTTTTACTCCAGCTATATCGGTAATGCTGTTGAGTTTACCTGTTTCCAGTACCCCGATCTTTAAACCCATTTCCCTAGCTCGTTGCTGCGCAATAGAACTGGAAAGACTGAAAGCCAGTAAGGAAAGGAAGAATATTTTCATAGGTATATATTTATGAGCCGCAGATTTTTTATGCTGATGATGATGAACGCAGATATAAAATCATAATCTATCATAAAGATCTGCGCCCCATCCTGTGCAAACAAGATACTGAAAATCCTCCTTTACCGATTTAG
>JBDKEH010000124.1:0-10334 GCA_039795345.1 Bacteroidota bacterium | reverse complement strand
GCCAGATATTTATGAGGGATGAGTCTAAGTACATGTGGGCTTCTCTTTAATAATGTTTTGAATTTTTGTTCTGCTGAGAAGCATTGTAGCTCAATCTGTCGCTCTAAAACTCCTGCAAGAGAAAAACTAGTAGCTTTTCTGATCAATGTCTCAAAGTTGTGATGTCGTTTCATCAACTCATCTATTTGCTGATAACTCGTACGAATAAACTCACTTTTAGTAAGTGTCTCAAAAAAATATTTTGAAGGTGTTTGTGTAAGAAAGGAATCCGCAACTCCTGAAAACGAAAATGGATAAGTGAATACAATGGTTGCTTCTTTCCCATCATCCCCTGCATAAAATGCTCGTTGTACACCTTCCGTTACGAAGTATAAATATCTTTCTGTTTCGTTGACATTGGTGAGTAGCGTTTTTCGCTTGGCTGAGAATGGTTGCCATATAGCCGAAAAGTCAATCCATTCATGCTCATTCAATGAATGGATCCTATCGCAAAACTTTTTTAACTCTTGTATGGGATCTATAGCAGCAGACAATGCACATCATTTATTTAATATCCAATTTACTGCAGATTCTAATACGGGATCCTTTTTTTGCTTTTTATCGGATGCATTGGGAATGATGATTTTCTGTGGTGTTACCGGGCCTAGATCTTTTTCATCTTTATTTGCTCTGGTAAACATTTTAGAAGCAGCCCTAGCAATAATGTATGAGTTAGGTAACATGAAGTTGAACATCTCTCCAAAATCATTCGGTGATTCCCCGGTAGGCTCTCCAAATGTAGCAGCCAGTTGATAACTTACAACGCCATCTGCAAGCATGTTAGCACTCGAAAATGTACCCGTTCCGATCAGAAAGGCTACTTTGCCTTCAAAAAATGGATCTTTGATTATTGGTTGCTTGAGCTCCCGATTAACATAGGTGTAAGTACTACCATCCGCTTGACTCATATAAAATTTGTTATCAGCCTCGTTATAATTTTTTGCTGTTTTTAAAAAAGCCTTATAGTGACTACTGATCTTCCATTTCATTCCACCTGCCAGAATGTATGGCTTCTTATTAAAATGTGCCAGCAATTGTTCTCCTAATTGAGAATCACCACCTCCATTTTCGCGTAGATCAATAATCAAACCTCGTGAGCTACTATCCTTCAGTGATTTGAAAACATTTTTTAAAAATTCATCAAATGGCTGTATTGGGTCATTGCGCATATTCCTGTAGTTGAGGTAGCCAATGCCATTCTTTAGCCATGAAAACTCATAAGGCTTATTACTTTGTTGATTCATTTTAGCAGTAAGCATTTTAGTAATGCTGTCTGCCTGTGATCGATGAAATCCTTCAACGGTAAAACGTATCGTACTTCCATTCTCTTTGATGGCATCAATTTGAAAAGGGCTAGAGATACCTGCCAGGAATAGCAGCTTTCTACTATAATAAGCAACCTGTTCTCTTCTCCAACTCTCAAGTCCTCCGAATAAAACTTTGAATCTTTTATTTAAATCACTCACCGGAATATTATTGATAGCAGTGATCTTATCATTCATTTCAAGCTTTTGAACACTACTGATATCATAAGCAATGATCCAAGCGTCTTCAGTTATTTTTTGTAGTTGAAAAGGAAATCGCAAGGATTGGTTATACAGACTATCTGTGATCCGACTGCTTACTAAACCCACATGGCCTTCATTCAATGCGGCTCCCAATCGACTAAAAATGAATATGGCATCAGTATGGGTGATGCTGTCTATAAAATTATTCAATAGGCTATCCGCAAGTTGCTGCATGGATTGTCTAGATATGGAGTGATACATGTTCACATGAGATTCCTCCATCGTAGTTAGCCAAAACTGAATATCTTCTTTTACTAATGATTTGGGAAGTTTGTTATAATAGAAATCAGCGGGATGCTTTTTCTCATAAGCAATTTGTTGACCCTTGCCAACCGATACGAAAAAAACTATGCATACGAACAGGGTAAACCTCATATTATTATTTTATGACCCCAAACGTACACACTATGGATTTAGTTACAATCACATAAAAGGGGGATAACTTATTTATCTTAGCAGTCAAATGGCTTTTCCGCAACGATATATTGCTCACCTGGATCTCGATTCATTTTTCGTAAGTGTAGAGATGTTGAATGACCCTTCTTTGAAAGGGAAAGCAGTTATTGTGGGAGGCTCAAGAGACAGAGGTGTGGTAACTACTTGTAGCTATGAAGCAAGGAAATTTGGTGTCAGAAGTGCGATGCCCATGAAAACGGCCATGAAGTTATGTCCGCACGCTATTTTAGTACGAGGCACTAGAGGTGAGTATAGTCGCTACTCCAGGTGGGTCACAGAAATCATAGCTGCAAAAGCGCCTTTATTTGAAAAGGCTTCCATTGATGAATTTTATATTGATCTAACAGGAATGGATAAATTCTTTGATCCATTTCAATGGACTATAGATCTGCGAAAAGAAATCATGGAGCAAACACAATTGCCAATATCCTTTGGGTTAGCTTCTAATAAAATGGTAGCAAAAATTGCCACTGATGAAGCCAAGCCTAATGGTTATTTATTTGTACAACCCGGTAGGGAAAAAGATTTTTTAGCACCATTGCCGGTGAATAAATTTTCTGGAGTAGGAGAGCAAACACTCAAGACTTTACAGTCGATGGGAATTTATTTTATCAAAGACATCATTGCTACACCCATAGAAGTATTGGAAAAACAGTTAGGTAAATGGGGAGCGGATCTCTGGCATAAAGCACACGGTATTCATCATGGTGAAGTACATGCCTACCATGAAGCAAAATCCATTTCAACTGAGAATACTTTTGAAGAGAATAAAACGGATGTTGATTTTTTATTGAGTGAATTAGTACGGATGACAGAAAAAGTAGCTTATGAATTAAGACAAGATGAAAAATTAGCCGGTTGTATAGCCGTTAAAATTCGATATCCTGATTTTGAAACAACGTCACGTCAAACAACTATCGATTATACCTTGAGAGATGATGAGTTGATCCCTGTTGCGATTGATCTTTTTCATAAATTATACCGTAAAGGACAGCCTGTTCGTCTTTTGGGAGTTAGATTGAGTGAATTAACAAACCATGCTATTCAAGGAAGCCTCTTTGATGATGCCGAGAAAAAAAATGAATTGTATAAAGCCATTGATGATGTAAAAAACAAATTCGGTAAGTCATTACTTCAGAAGGCAAGAACCGTTAAAAAAGATAAATAGCTAAATAGCAAGGCGCTTAAGTGCCTTGCTATTTAGCTATTTAAAAGAAAAGAGAGGTTCATGCTGTCTTTTACTGTATCTTAATATCTATAATTATAAAAATTTACCATGAGAAAGCTTCTGTTTTTAATTGTATGCTTAGCTACGCTATTGACAACTTTTGGACAAAAAACTATTATGCACTGCGGTCAATTGGTAGACGTAAAAAATCTGCAATTACTCAAAGAAATGACGATTATAACTGAAGGAAATAAAATTGTAGAAGTCGTAAAAGGATATAAAGCTGCAACAGCAGGGGAAAAAATAATTGATCTAAAATCAAAAACAGTCATGCCCGGGCTCATCGACATGCATGTGCATTTGGAAAGTGAAACGAATCCGGGTAGGTATATGGAAACATTCACTTTTAATCCGGCAGATTATGCGTACCAATCAGTTGTATTTGCTGAAAGAACTTTGATGACAGGGTTCACTGCAGTAAGAGATCTCGGAGGTAGTGGAGTTAATATCTCATTAAGGAATGCCATCAATAAAGGATTGATCAAAGGACCACGTGTTTATACAGCTGGAAAATCAATTGCAACTACCGGTGGACATGCAGATCCAACCAATGGTTACAGAAGAGATCTGATGGGAGATCCGGGTCCTGATGCGGGAGTAGTGAATGGTGCAGATGAAGCCGCGAAGGCTGTTAGACAGCGATACAAAGAGGGAAGTGATGTAATTAAGATCACTGCTTCAGGAGGTGTTTTGAGTGTAGCAAAAAGTGGTGAGAATCCTCAGTTTACAGAAGCTGAAATAAAAGCCATTGTTGAAACTGCCAAAGATTATGGTTTTAAAGTAGCGGCGCACTGTCATGGTAAAGAAGCCATGAAGCGTGCAGTGGTGGCAGGTGTAAATTCTATCGAACATGGTACTTATATGGATGAAGAAGTGATGGGTTTGATGAAGAAAATGGGTACCTATTATGTACCTACTATTACAGCCGGAAAAGCAGTGGGTGATTCAGCAAAAAAACCGGGTTATTATCCAGAGTTAGTGACACCGAAAGCCATTGCAATAGGTCCTAAAATTCAAAACACATTTTCAAATGCATATAAAGCAGGAGTAAAAATTGCATTTGGTACAGATGCAGGTGTATATGCACATGGAAAGAATTGGCTTGAATTTGTCTACATGAATGAGGCAGGTATGCCTGCATTAGAAACCATACGTTCAGCTACTTTATACGCAGCGGATCTATTAGGTGATGACAGAATTGGTGTGATTGAGAAAGATAAATTGGCAGATATCATTGCCGTTGACGGAGATCCTGTGAAGGATATTCATTCAATGGGTAAAGTGAAGTTTGTAATGAAGAATGGGGTAGTGTATAAAAACGAATAAACAGAAGAATATAGAATGTCGAATATCCAATTTCGAAGTTGGATATTTGAGATTTTTCTGTTAGCCAAGTTTTCTTAATTGTGATAACATCGCTCGTAAATCTTTCGGTAGTTCTGCTTCCAAATCAAATCGTTCCCCATTCAGTGTGAAAGAAAGTTTATGAGAATGTAAAGCCAGTCTCGACATCAAAGGTCGTTCTGCTTCATCATGCTTAGAGAGTTTAAATTTCTTTTTAAGATTCGATAAAAGAATCGGTGCAGGGTCACCATATATTTCATCACACACAATGGGGTGACCGATATGTTGCATATGAACACGAATCTGATGGGTTCTTCCAGTATGAATCTGAAATTGCAACCAGCTATACAAACGAAAACTTTCAAGTACCTGATAATCTGTTAATGAAGGCTTGCCTTTTACATGTGTTATCATTTTCCCGGTTTTACCAGGGTGTTCTGTAATAGCCGCATCTATACTGCCCATTTCATTGATCAACTTACCATGAACCAATCCAACATAAAATTTCTCCACCTCTCTTCCTTCAAATAACTGCGACAATTGTTTATGCGTCTCTTCATCTTTTGCAAAAACAATGATGCCACTAGTGTCTTTATCTAATCTATGAACGGTATAAATTTCTCCATAACTGTTTTTAAGCAGCTCTTTCAATGAAAGCTCCTGTCCAAGTCTATCAGGGATACTGAGTAACCCGGATGGTTTGTTAATTGCTATGAAATGATGATTCTCGAAAATGATATTTGGGCGCATGGTAGTGGCTTATGGGTAATAGCGAATGGGTAATGGTTGATAGCAAATTTATAAATGGGTTGAATAATGTACTGAACTGGCTATTAGCTATGAGCAATAGGCCATTAGCTATGGACCATGGACTATGGTCTACTTAGTTTTTCTCACAAACGACTTATTCATAAACTTCAATAGGCGAACTTCTTTCTCATTCAGGAAACGCCATTTGCCGCGGTCTACATTTTTCTTGGTTAGATTGGCAAACATAACACGATCAAGGCCTTTGACATCATAACCTAAGTGTTCAAAAATTCTACGAACAATACGGTTTCTGCCGCTATGAATTTCGATACCAACGATATTCTTATTCTTATCATCTGCGTAACCTACTGCATCAGCTTGCACAAAACCATCTTCCAATGTAATACCGGTCATGATGGATTCCAGATCTTTTTTGATCACCGGTTTATCCAATGTTACTTCATAGATTTTCTTGATCTCAAAAGATGGATGTGTTAATTTCTGAGCAAGCTCTCCATCATTCGTTAAAACCAAAACACCGGTTGTATTTCTATCCAGTCTGCCAACCGGATACACTCGTTCGGGAGTAGCTCCCTTGATAAGGTCTAACACTGTTTTACGCCCTTGTGGATCATTAGCTGTGGTAATGTAATCTTTAGGCTTATTCAGTAAAATGTAAACAGCATTTCTTTGAAGAAATACCTGCTTGCCTTTCACAATCACTTTATCTTTTGCTGAAACTTTATAACCTGGCTCAAAGATCTTATCGCCATTCACAGTTACTTTACCTTCTTTGACCAGATCAGCAGCTTCTCTACGACCACAAACACCCGCATGCGCTATGAATTTATTCAGGGGCATTTGCTCATTACTACCTTCTTTTTTTAAAGGGATATCGGCAGGTTGTACTTCCTGCTTATGTTCTTTCTTGGAATATGAATTACTTGATTTTTTACCTGAAGCTTGATGCTTGAAGCTTGATGCTTTACCAGATGCCTGAGGCTTAAAGCTTGAAGCTTTCTCCTCCACCCCCCTCATTTTTTCAATTTTCTTTTTCCGCATTTCTTCACCTGCGGCACGGGCTTCTGCTTTTATCTTTTTCTTTTCCTGACGGAAAGCTTCTTTAATAGCACTACCTTTTTTCTGATTCGCAAACTTGTCGAAGTTGTCTGTTCTTTTTTTCATTGTTTTGTTTTTTGCTGTTTTACAACAGGAGTTTAGCTTTTGGCTTCGAGCTTCGAGTAAATTATTGGAAATACAAGTTACAGTTTTAATATCAGTGAACATTTTCGGAAAAAAGCTCAAGGCTAGGAGCTAATGGCTAATAGCTTCTCTACCCTTTATTCGCCAACTGTCCACAAGCAGCATCAATGTCTTTTCCTCGGCTTCTTCTGAGTCGGGCATTGACACGATTGGATTCAAGAAATTTCATGAAATTCATAATGCCCTCTTCATCAGGCTTGGTGAATTTGAAAGCATCGATCGGATTGTATTCAATGATGTTCACCAGATCTGCAGGCACTTGTCTGTAAATCTTCACCAGTTCCTCTGCATCTTTTTGTGAGTCATTGAAATCTTTGAACAGGATGTATTCAAATGTGATCTCGTTACCTGTTTGTTTATAGAAATAATTCAGTGCTTCGATCAACACTTTGATATTGTTGGTCTCATTGATCGGCATGATCTCATTTCGCTTTGCATCATTGGCAGCATGCAATGAGAGTGCCAGTTTAAAACGAACCTGATCATCGCCTAATTTTCGAATGGCTTTAGCGACACCGGCAGTAGAGACGGTAATTCTTCTCGGACTCATGAATAACCCATCTTCAGCAGAAATGCGTTCAATGGCTTTCATTACATTGCCATAATTCAATAATGGCTCACCCATGCCCATGAACACGATATTGGAGAGTTTTTTATTGAATTTTTCTTCACTCTCCTTATTGATCAATACTACCTGATCATAGATTTCATCATACGTTAAGTTTCTTTTGCGATCCATATAACCTGTGGCGCAAAATTTACAGCTAAGACTACAGCCGATCTGTGAAGACACACAAGCGGTCTTTCTTTCATCAGTAGGAATAAGAACACCTTCTACGAGATGATTATCATGCGTGCGAAAGCGACTTTTGATGGTGCCATCTTCACTATATTGAACAGTATCTACTTTTAAAGCAGGTAATGAGAAGGTTTGAGCCAGCTTAGCACGAAGGTCTTTGCTCAAATTGGTCATGTCATCAAAATGATGGGCATGTTTCTGCCATAACCATTCGTGAACCTGTTTTACACGGAATTTTTTCTCTCCAATATTTTGAAAATATTCTTCCAACTCATTGATACTCAAGTGTCTGATATTTGGTAATTCCGTATTCATCCTGCAAAGATACCGGAGAAACAGAGAAATAGGGAATAAGAAGTAAGAAACAAGGAACAAGAGACAAGACACGAGAAAGAAACAAGTAACAAGAGACAAGACACAAGGAAGGTTCAAAGGCGGGTGCTTAAGCGACAAGAAGCGTTCAAGATTCAAGGCGCTAGTGATAGATCTATTGCTTGACTGTCAGATGAAGTCTGGACCATTAGGCTTGATACTTGTCTCTTATATCTTCCTTGTACCCTGTACCTTGTTTCTTGTTTCTTCTCACTTATCTTGCGTCTCAATTATTGTCGTATGAATGCATGTTATGTAATTGACGCAGTGCGTACACCCATCGGAAGATATGGGGGTAAATTGAGCTCATTTCGTCCGGATGATTTGCTGGCTCATGTGATCACTTCACTCCTAGAAAGAAATAATACCATTGATCCAGCTGCTATTGAAGATGTGATTGCAGGAGCAGCCAATCAGGCGGGAGAAGATAATCGTGATGTAGCAAGAATGGCCGCTTTATTAGCCGGACTACCCGTTACCGTTGGTGGAAATACAGTGAATCGTTTGTGCGCTAGTGGTTTGCAGGCGGTCATGGATGCTTCCAGAGCCATTATGTGCGGAGAAGGGATGTTGTATATCGCAGGAGGAGTGGAGAGTATGACAAGAGCTCCTTTTGTAACAGCCAAAAGTGATGGAGCCTGGAGCAGAAAAATAGAAACTTTTGATACCACCATCGGATGGCGTTTCATTAATAAGAAATTAGCGAGCATGTATCACCCGTATAGCATGGGAGAAACTGCGGAAAATGTTGCTAATGATTGGAAGATTACCAGAGAAGAGCAAGATGCTTTTGCACTCTCTTCTCAACAAAAATATTTTGCTGCACTGGAAGCGGGTAAGTGGGATGATGAGATCGTTGCTGTTGAAATGATCAATGATAGGTTGATCACTTGGTTCAATCAGGATGAACATCCAAGACAAACATCCATGGAAAAGTTGGCATCTTTAAAACCTGCGTTTGCAAAAGATGGAACAGTAACCGCAGGAAATTCTTCAGGTATCAATGACGGTGCTGCAGCAATGTTGCTGGCTAGTGAAGAAGCAGTAAAACTTTTTAACCTACAACCCATTGCTCGAATTGCAGGTATGGGCGTTGCAGGTGTTGATCCGGCCATTATGGGAATTGGTCCGGTACCTGCTTCTCAAAAAGCAATGATCAGAGCGGGACTTACAGTAAAAGATCTCGATCTTGTTGAATTGAATGAAGCATTTGCTTCTCAGAGCCTTGCTTGTATCCGAGATCTTGAATTGGATACCGCAAAAGTCAATGTAAATGGAGGCTCCATTGCAATCGGACATCCTTTGGGTTGCAGTGGTGTTAGAATATCTGCTACTTTATTGCACGAGATGACTAGAAGGAAATCAAAGTATGGTTTGGCTACCATGTGTGTGGGGGTTGGACAAGGTGCAGCGGTGATCTATGAAGGGTTGTCTTCTTAGAATTGTTTTGATAACAAAAAGCTATTTTTTGTAACTTTTCGTTTTGATAAACGTATCAAAAAACTAAAACCTGAATACACATGAAAAAACTGATGATGATCTGCCTGATGTTAGGCGCTGTTGCATTCGTACATGCACAAGATAAAGACAGTACACTACAAGATTTTGTAGGAAAGTATAAATTTCCCGATGGAAGTATAGTACCGGAAGTGACCGTTTCTGTAGAAGGATCCGGTTTGGTAATGGGATCAAGTATTGGTAATTCTGCTTTGGTAAAAATTGGAGATGACCTTTTTTCCATTACTGCATATGATGGCAGTGCTCAGTTTAAAAGAGATGCCAACAAAAAAGTGATTGGTGTAAGTATCAACGCAGGAGGATATGCATTGGAAGGAACAAAATCTGATGGTATTGCAATTGATCGAACTCATGTTATGTTGATCAATCGAACAAACAGATGGATAGCTAAATAGATAACTGCATAAAATAGTGATCAAAAAAAGGGGCATTTGCCCCTTTTTTAGTTATAGTAAGTTTCATCTAGATAGAACAATCCATCTTCCTTCTGCCAATACCAGAATTTTTTACGGTACACAACATATTTTCCTCTGGCAGTAGTTTTTATATAGTTCTCAGGTACAAACAAAATGCGTGGAGGAACAATTTTATAACGATAAATCAAATTGGTTCTTTGATTGGGTGTAAATGCCCTGCTTAACACACGATAATCTGCTTTGGCTGCGATCTCTTCAGGAAGTTTTTCTTTTGGAGTGATGACATTTCCCATCCCATCAATAACGATCATAGGAAGCAAGGCTTCTTTTTTTTCGATCTTCGTCTCAGCTACTTCTTCCTTTTCTGCTTTGGATTTCTTGATCAAAACAGGTTCATTAATGGACTTATTACTCTCAGGTGGATTGACTATTGGTCCTGAATGTACTTTGACATTATTCGTCTTTTGGGGAACAGATTTTCTACCACAACTCATCACAAGAAGCGAAACGAAAAATAAGAGTGGAAACAACTGTTTCATAACGACCATTTCCACTATGAACTGCGAATACTATGCCAGAAT
>JBDKEH010000044.1:0-31541 GCA_039795345.1 Bacteroidota bacterium | reverse complement strand
ACCAATGTGATGGTATCAGGTTCAGGAAATATTCGATTTGAATTCGATCGATTCAATGAAATTGATGCGTCAGTATCAGGAAGCGGTGGTATCAAAATGAAAGGTACTGCCAAAGAAATTGAAGCCCGAATCAGCGGTAGCGGCAACATCGACTGCAAAGAGGTTATCGCTGATGATGCCAGCGCCCGTATCAGTGGTAGTGGTAATATTAAAGTACATGCAACAACTTCAATCGATGTAAATATCTCCGGCAGCGGAAATGTACACTACTCCGGTAATGCTAAAACCGTCCGCACTCACAAAAACGGCAGCGGTAGAATTGTGAAGGGAAGCTAGGTGAAAAGTGAGTAGTGAAAAGTGAAAGGTGAAGGGTGAAAAGGGGGACTATCAACGTCAAATTTGTCCTACTATATGCTATGGACTATGGACCATTGGCTATGATCCATAGTCCAACCAAACTTTCACCTTTCACTTTTCACCTTTGACTTTCTTACTTACCTTCGCAGCATCATGGAAATTACCGTTCAAACCGCCGAGAAACTGCGTCTTACTGCAGAAGAATTCGAACTCATTAAACAGAAATTAGGCAGAACTCCCAACTTTACTGAATTATGTGCATTCAGTGGTATGTGGAGTGAACATTGTAGTTACAAGAACTCTATCAAGTGGCTCAAAACACTGCCTCGTGATGGCGGTAGAATGCTTGTAGCTGCCGGAGAAGAAAATGCCGGTTTGATGGACATGGGTAATGGATTTGGTGTTGTATTTAAAATCGAAAGCCACAATCACCCTAGTGCTATCGAGCCCTTCCAAGGTGCTGCTACCGGGGTGGGTGGAATTCAGAGAGATATTTTTACAATGGGTGCCAGACCTATTGCTTCTTTGAACAGTCTCCGTTTTGGCAATCTAAAAGATAAAAAGACACAACGTTTATTAAGTGGTGTAGTGCATGGTATCGGACACTACGGCAACTGCTTTGGCGTGCCTACAGTGGGTGGTGAAGTATATTTTGAAGATTGCTATCATACCAATCCATTGGTGAATGCCATGAGTGTGGGAATTATGAAAGCGGGAGACATGATTAGTGCTACAGCGGCAGGTATTGGCAATCCTGTTTTCTTTGTGGGCAGTGCTACCGGTAAAGATGGAATTGGTGGTGCTTCTTTTGCATCTGCAGACATCACTGCTGAAAGTGCGGAAGAATTACCTGCTGTTCAGGTGGGTGATCCATTTCAAGAAAAGAAATTATTGGAAGCTTGTTTAGAATTGATCAATACCGGTGCGGTAGTGGGGATGCAGGATATGGGTGCGGCAGGTATCATTTGTTCTACGGCTGAAATGAGTGCGAAAGGTGGAGTAGGGATGCGCATCGATCTGGAAAAAGTTCCGACACGTCAACAAAACATGAAAGCATGGGAACTGTTGCTAAGTGAAAGTCAGGAGCGTATGTTGATCGTAGTAGAAAAAGGAAAGGAAGATGCTGTATTGAAAGTTTTTGAAAAATGGGATCTCTCTGCAAGTAATATTGGAGAAGTAACAGGTGATGGCTTATTGAAATTTTATATGCATGGAGAACTAGAAGCTGAAATACCCGCGCATGAATTGGTATTAGGCGGCGGAGCTCCTCAATATACACGTGAATACCGCGAACCTAAATATTTTGAAAAGATCCATGCATTTGATATCAATACAATTGCTGATGTAACAGATCTTAAATCTACAGCTGAACAACTTGTTCAGATTCCTAATATTGCTTCTAAGCGTTGGGTGTATACGCAATATGATAGCATGGTAGGGGCCGCCAACACTTCTACCAATTCACCCAGTGATGCAACCGTTGTATTGGCAAAAGGAACAGGAAAAGGATTGGCAGTAACCGTTGATTGTAATAGTCGTTATGTTTTTGCAGATCCATACAAAGGAGGGATGATCGCTGTTGCTGAAGCTGCCAGAAATATTGTGTGTAGCGGTGGTGAACCCATAGGTGTTACCAACTGCCTGAATTTTGGTAACCCATATGATCCGGAAGTATATTATCAATTTGTAAAGGCTGTTACCGGAATGGGTGATGCTTGTAGAAAATTCAATACACCTGTAACAGGTGGTAACGTGAGCTTCTATAATCAAAATCCTGACGGACCTGTATATCCTACACCAACCATCGGTATGGTAGGTATTGTGGATGATGTCAATGCTAAGATGACACTCGATTTCAAAAAAGAAGGTGATCTGATCATTTTAGTAGGCAAACCACAAAATGATATTGCGTCTTCAGAGTACTTGCATAAACTAAAGAAAGTAGAATTTTCTCCTGCTCCTCATTTTGACCTGGATGAAGAATTTTCTCTTCAACAATTCATTGCATCATTGATCAAAGAAAAGAAGATCAATAGTGCTCATGATATCAGTGAAGGTGGATTAGCGATTACTTTATTAGAAAGTGGCTTCCATCGTAACTTAGGTTTTGCAGTACAAGCAGATACGGCTTCAATTCGTAAAGATGCTTTCTGGTTTGGAGAAGCGCAAAGTCGGGTGGTCGTAAGTTGTTCTGCAGATCATTTGAACACACTAGAAACAGCTGCAAAGACGGCAGGGATCTCTATTACAGTTTTGGGTAAAGTCACTTCCGGAAATATTGAAGTGAATGGTGAATCTTGGGGTAGTATTGGAACTTGGAAAAGTTTGTATGATACTGCTATCGAAAAACTGATCAATTAAATATGGCGGAAGATCCTTCTTATATCATTGTTACCGGTGCAGCAGGATTTATCGGCTCTCGAATGGTAAAATACCTAAATGAACTGGGACATCGTGATTTGATACTGGTCGATGATTTCGGGATTGAATCCAAAAGAAAGAATTGGGAACAAACAGCTTATGCTCATATTGTTGAGCGATACAATCTATTTGATTGGCTAGCCCTTCATGAACCCAAGATCGAATGCATCATTCACTTAGGTGCCAGAACCGATACCACTGAATTCGATTATAGCATTCATGAAACACTCAATGTTGAATACTCAAAGTCGGTTTGGCAGTATTGTACCCTTCATCAAATTCCACTCATTTATGCTTCTTCAGCAGCCACTTATGGTGCCGGGGAATTTGGTTATGATGATGATCATGAGGTGGTATCCAAACTACAACCACTGAATCCTTATGGTATCAGTAAGAATGAATTTGATAAATGGGTTTTAGCGCAAACAACACATCCTCCGTTTTGGACCGGACTTAAATTCTTCAATGTATACGGTCCGGATGAATATCATAAAGGACGAATGGCAAGTGTTATCTGGCATGCATATAATCAGATCAAAAATGATGGAGAAGTAAAACTCTTTAAAAGTCATCGCCCCGATTTTAAAGATGGTGAACAACTGCGCGATTTTGTATATGTGAAAGATGTGGTGAAAGTGATCGAGTGGATGAGGGAGTCCATGGTCCATGGTCAATGGTCCATAGAGAAAAATGGGTTATATAATTTAGGCACCGGAAAAGCGCGATCATTCACTGATCTCGTTAAAGCAACATTCGCAGGATTAGATAGGGAGCCCGTGATTCATTTTATCGATATGCCTGAAGATATTCGCGACAAATACCAATACTTCACCGAGGCCAATATGCAAAAACTACACAAGGCCGGATATGTCGAAAAGTTTTACGCTCTGGAAGAAGGGGTAGATGATTATGTAAGAAACTACCTCAGAAGCATATAGCGAATAGGTCATAGCATATAGTAGTAAATTTCTCTTACTATTTGCTATGACCTATTCGCTATCTACAATTCCCTTGCAGCTTGTAGCCTGAAGCTTGCGGCTTCACACAATTACATTCTCTCTTTCAAAAATGCCACTGCTTTTGCATGCGCATCTGCTGCTGCTTCTTTATTGAAAACAGGATTACTTGGATTGGCAAAGCCATGTCCTGCATCGTATTTATGCGCAATCAGTTTTTTTCCTGCTGTCTGCATATCAGCTTCAAATTTGTTCACTACTTCTGGGGATGGACTACGGTCTTTGTTACCGAAGAAACCGATCACATCGCAATTCAGTGTTTTCAGTTTTTCAATATTGTTCTCTGGTCTACCATAATACATCACACAACCTGCTGCTTGTTTGCCAGCCAACAAGGTGCTTTGTAAACTCCACATGCCTCCAAAGCACCATCCTACAGTATAGATCTTTGCATCAGTTCCTGCATAAGCAATGGCGCCTTTGATGATGCTTTCTAATCTTTCCGTTTTAGCAGACTGTATCAACTTCATAGCACTATCAGCAGTAGCGGCTATTTTACCATCATAGAGATCTAATGCGATCACGTTCACATCTCCTAGATCTTTATAAAAAGTCTCACTTTCGTTTTTGATGTAATCATTTAGTCCCCACCATTCTTGTATTACAAATAACCATTTGTTACTTTTTTTCTTACTGCGGATCTCATATCCCATAGCAGTAATGCCATCCGCCGCTTTGAAACTAACAGGTTTGCCAAGTGGATCAGCAACCGTATAAGGAAGTGGGTTATCATGCATCATGGCAAAGGAAGTAGTTGAGGCTTCAGCCTTGAACTGATCCATGATCTCGCTAGTAAAACAACTTACATAACATTCCGGAGTCAATGGTTGAGGAGCGGGTGTTTTGTAACTATAGCTGAGAAATGCTGCAGTGCAAAATGCAGCGAATGTCAGAGCAATGATTTTTTTCATGGCAAATTTTTTTGAATAAAGATGTTCACGTCAAGTTAACACATTCTTCAGAGGGAGGTTCAAAATATCAGGGCTGTTTTTTTTATCCGCCTTTTTGCTGTAGGTTTGTACGACCTCTGAATTTTTTTACACCGTTCATTTACAAGGTCAAATCGTTTTTCCCGTTATCTGCTTGTATTTCAATACAATAGGTATCGGATTTTTATTGTATTACGAACCCGGATTAGTGCTGTTTACAGGTCTTTAGATCCGATTGTGCTTTGGGTAGTTCTTTACACAATAAAAAATTGAACGGTCAAGGTTTGAAACGAATAAATAACACAATAAACATGGCCAAGTACATTTTTGTTACGGGTGGCGTAACAAGTAGTTTAGGAAAAGGGATCATTGCGGCTTCTCTTGCCAAGTTATTACAGGCAAGAGGATTGAGGGCCACCATTCAGAAATTTGACCCCTATATCAATGTTGATCCGGGTACACTCAATCCTTATGAGCATGGAGAGTGTTACGTAACAGAAGATGGGGCCGAGACAGATCTTGATTTGGGTCATTATGAGCGTTTCTTGAACATTTATACGTCTCAGGCGAATAATGTTACCACTGGTCGCATCTATCAAACTGTTATTAATAAAGAAAGAGCAGGTGAATTCTTAGGTAAAACAGTACAGGTTGTTCCTCATATTACGGATGAGATCAAAAGAAGAATGTTGCTATTAGGTGAAGATAATAAATATGATATCATCATCACTGAAATTGGGGGTACTGTAGGTGATATTGAAAGTCTTCCCTTTATCGAAGCAGTTCGTCAGCTTCAGTGGGAATTGCCTGAAGAAGATGTGATGGTGGTTCACCTTACACTGATACCTTATCTACGTGCTGCCAAAGAATTAAAAACGAAGCCAACCCAGCATAGTGTGAAGATGTTGAGTGAGACCGGTGTGCATCCCGATATCATCGTTTGTAGAACAGAAGAGCCATTGAACAATGATATCAAACGTAAAATCGCTCTTTTCTGTAACGTGAAACCTGAAGCAGTCATTGAAGCAATGGATGCTTCTACTATCTATGAAGTACCCTTGTTGATGTTACGTGAGAAGCTGGATCTGATTTGTTTGAAAAAACTGAATATCACACAATACAGTGAACCTAATCTTGATAAATGGAAAGGGTTTCTTGATAAACTAAAATACCCCAAAAGTAAAGTGACTGTTGGGTTGATTGGTAAGTATATCGAACTACAAGATGCTTACAAATCTATTCTGGAAAGTTTTGTGCATGCAGGAGCTATCAATGAAGTAAAGGTTCAAGTAGTGAATGTCCATAGTGAATATATCACACAAGAAAATGTAGCAGAGAAACTAGAAGGCTTGGATGGCTTACTCGTAGCGCCCGGATTCGGACATCGTGGTATTGAAGGAAAAATCATTGCTGTACAATATGCCAGAGAAAAAGGGTTGCCATTCTTTGGTATTTGTTTGGGTATGCAGATGGCTGTGATTGAATTTGCAAGAAATATACTCGGGTTAAAGAATGCACATTCAATGGAAATGGATACTTCTACTGATCATGCTGTGATCAATATGATGGAAGAACAGAAAAAGATCAAAATGATGGGGGGTACTATGAGATTAGGAGCCTATCCATGTGAGATCAAAGAAGGAAGTCTTGCACATACTATCTATGGTCAAACAAATATTTCAGAAAGACACCGCCATCGTTATGAATTCAATAACGATTACTTTGAACAATTTGAAGAAAAAGGAATGATTGCAAGTGGTCGTAATCCGGAAACCGGACTGGTAGAGATCATGGAGATACCGTCTCATCCGTTTTTCATTGGAGTTCAATACCATCCTGAACTGAAAAGTACGGTTGAAAATCCGGCTCCTTTATTTGTACACTTTATTGGTGCATCAAAAAAATATAATGAGATGCGAAGCCAGAGTAAAACACCAACTCTGCAAGGCGAAAAGTAATATTTATGATATAAATGTCAATCAAACATCTATTTCAGGCCCGGTTTTACCGGGCCTTTTTGTAGTCATCAAGTGAATGTCTTATTTTCAATCCCTACAAAATTGTTGCTATGAAAATCAAAATGACAGTTCTTCTTGGACTCCTGTTTTTTTTCTGTTCTGTAATGGTTCAGTCACAGCCACCCAGCGGTATTCATTGGTCTAAAGACGGTAATGGATATTTCTCCGTTGAAGATGGATCCATCGTATTAACAACATTGCCTTCGTTTTCCAAAAAAGTCATTATTAATAAAACACAATTAATACCGACAGGGGCGTCTACTCCATTGACAGTTCGTAACTTTTTCTTTTCCCCGGATAATAACATGGTGATGATCTATACAAACACTAAAAGAGTTTGGAGATATGATACCAAAGGGGATTATTGGCTGCTCGATGTATCAACCGGAAAACTTCGCCAGATTGGTAAAGGCAAACCTTCTTCTTCACTTATGTTCGCCAAGTTTTCTCCCGATGGGAAAAAGATTGCGTATGTAAGTGAGTATAATATTTATGTGGAAGATGTAAAAACAGGAGGCATTAATACACTAACGAAAAATGGAAACCGGAAGTTGATCAATGGAACATTTGATTGGGTATATGAAGAGGAATTTGGCTGTAGAGATGGTTTCCGTTGGAGCCCGGATAGTAAACACATTGCATTTTGGCAAATTGATGCATCTGCAACAAAAGACTATTTGATGATCAATACAACCGATTCGATCTATTCCTATATCATTCCGGTTGAATATCCCTCCGCAGGTGAACATCCATCTCCTTACAAGATTGGAGTGATCAATATTGATAACAAACAGAATAAATGGATGTCAATCCCTACAGATCCTATATACCGATCTTATGTACCTCGTATGGAATGGGCTGGGGATAAACAACTGATCATTCAGCACATGAATCGTAAGCAAAATGAATCAACATTGATGTTGTGTGATATTACTTCAGGTAAGTCATCTTCTATTTATCAGGAAAAAGAAAAAGCTTGGATCAGTACTATAGGTGAATGGGATAATGATTATGATTATGGAGGATGGGATTGGTTGAACAACGGGAAAGAGTTTCTCTGGGCTTCCGAAAAAGATGGATGGAGACATTTATATCGAATCTCCATAGATGGCAAGAAAGAAACGCTGATTACAAAGGGGAATTATGATGTTATTGATCTTCATGCGATTGATGAAGCCACAGGGTATGTTTATTTTGCAGCATCACCAGATAATGCTACGCAGAAATATTTGTATAGAACTAAATTGGACGGATCAGGAGAGGCTGAAAGATTAACGCCACAGAATCAGCCGGGAACGCATAATTACATTGTTTCTCCAACAGGAGCTTTTGCGCAACATAGCTTCTCTAATCATTACACACCCAATACCAGAGAATGGGTATCACTAAATGGGCATCAGCCGATAGATGGTAAAAAAGTTGATGACGCGCTCGCTAAATCCAATAAAGCGAATACGAATATTGAATTCTTTAAGGTGAAAACAGTAGATGGCGTTGAAATGGATGGCTGGATGGCTAAGCCTAGAAATTTCGATCCTTCAAAAAAATATCCGGTCGTGTTTTTTGTTTACACAGAACCGGCAGGTGCTAATGTGAAAGATCAGTATGGTGTGGGCAATAATCGGTTATATGTAGGTAATATGGCTGATGACGGGTACATCTATATCACAGTTGATAATAGAGGTACACCTGTTCCTAAAGGGAAAGAATGGCGTAAAAGTATTTATAGAAAAGTAGGACTCATCAATATCAGAGATCAAGCCATGGCCGCAAAGGAAATTTTTAAATGGGGATATATTGATACCAGTCGTGTTGCCGTATGGGGGTGGAGTGGAGGAGGGTCCGCTACCCTTAATTTAATGTTCCAATATCCTGATATCTATAAAACGGGGATATCAGTAGCAGCAGTAGCCAATCAACTTACTTATGATAATATCTATCAAGAAAGATACATGGGCTTACCTCAGGAAAATAGAGAAGATTTTATTGCAGGATCTCCCATTACTTATGCGAAGAATCTGAAAGGGAATCTTTTATATATCCATGGAACCGGAGATGATAATGTGCATTATAACAATGCAGAAATGCTGGTAAATGAGTTGATCGCTCAGGGAAAGCAATTTCAATTCATGGCATATCCTAACCGATCACATGGTATTTCAGAAGGTAAGGGAACAACACAACATTTATCACGTCTTTATACCAACTTCTTGAGACAATATTGTCCGCCAGGTGGACGATAGTTGACAACATTGAACAATGAATATCCAATATTAAACTTAGATATTGGATATTCATTGTTCTACATCTTGCTGTTTTCTCATTCTTCCTGCTTCATCATCATATCTCTTTTCAGATCCGTCCAAGTATCGTTTAAAGACTGATCCTTCTCTTTTTTCCAAACATTGATCTGTTCTTTCATTTTTTCTTTTCTTTCTGATGCGGATGTTTCAAAAAATTGCTGAATAAATTGTCCATCTTGTTCAAAAGCTGTTTGGTTGAATTGTTCTTTTATAGCCAGCTCTCTTTTGTGGTTATTTTGTGTAAGTGTTGTTTCCAGCTCTTCACGTAATCTTACTTTTTCATCATAACTACCGTTGGGTAATAGCATTTTTGCAATGACAGGCATGAGTTCTATCAACATTAATATGGCCACTAATAAATAGTATCGTATCGCAACAGCGGTATTGTCACTAACGAGATTATTCAGTGCCTCGATCCTTGTAATAAACCCGTTATTCAGCAAGGCTTCAAAATTGGCTTGCTCTTTTTTGATATTGCTCTCTATTAAGAAAAGAGAACTGTCAATGGAAGCCAATTGTGGCTTTAGTTGGTTTTCAAGATTACGATAGTCGGCATCCAATTGTAAGTATTCTCTTTGTTTGGCTTGTGCAATATCTTTCAGTCCAATTTTGCCACTGCCTCCGGTACCATCAGTCTCAGAGATAAACCGATCTCTCGCAACACTTACTTCTTGATAGCGGGATGAAAGTCGTGTTTCTATCTGATTTTTTTCATCGAGCAATTGTTTTTTAGCCGATGCATATACGGTGTCCTGACTCGCCCTTTTTTCCCTTTTTCTCTTTTCATTATCGATAGAGACCTGCACTTTGATTTCTTTATCGAATAAATACAAAAGGGCAGGCTGTGCCATGAACAATCCGATCGTTAATGCCAATGCGATGCGAAACAATACCGGAATGAATTTCTTTTTGTTGTTTCTGGAAATGCCTTTGATCAAAGCTCTGTCAATGGTAAGAACGATACCTCCCATGAAAATCCCAAGCGGTACAGCAGATATCCAAGATCCAGTTACTGTAGAAAAGAAATAGGTCCATGCTAGTGTTGCAAACAGCCAAGTACCTAATACGGTCATGCCTACAATAGCATACCTGTTCCGGTCAATCACGCAGGTTTTGATCAAATCTTCTTCTGCAGTGGATAACCACCATAAAAATCGATGCCATTTGGTAATAGGCACGCTGTTTCCCTTTTCGGAAATGATTGCATTTTCGGACATATAAAGGTTTTTAAGCAGTAAAATGGGTAGAAGTTGGGAATCTGCCTTTGGTTGAAGTGAGAGAACATAAAGAAACGACCATTTTGCCTGATTTGTACATTTCTAATCCATTTTGGGCTGATTTTAACGGAATGAAACTTAGGGTTCTAATCTTCCCCGCAAATATTACCTTTGCCCCTCAACTTGAAAACAGTATGAAGACGGACAAGAATACGGTCATTGGTTTTGTTTTATTGGGAATTCTATTTTTTCTGTATTTCTGGTACAGTAATAAACAGCAAACTGCCTTAGTAGAGATGAAGAAAAGGCAGGAAGATTCAATTGCAAGAGTCAATGCTGCAAAGTTGCCTGTTGTAGATAGTGCAACCATACAATTGGATTCTCTCAAAAGAGATTCTTTAAGTAAAGTGATCATGGCAGGAGATTTCACAGCTGCTGCTATTGGTACTGAATCGTTAATGACGATCGAGAATAACCTGATGAAGATCACTTTCACGAATAAAGGTGCACAAGTGAAATCCATCGAGTTAAAAAAATACAGTAAAGCAGATAGTACATCTGTAGTTCTTTCTGATAAAAATAAACTCGGTTATACCATTAATACTGGGGCTAACCAATCTGCGAATACAACAGATTTATTTTTTACAGCTTCAGAGCCAGTGAAGAGAGCGGATGGAAGTCAGGTTATCGATTTTACCTTGTCTGCTGCGAATGGACAACAAATCAATCATCAGTACATTGTTTATCCAGATGCTTACATGATCGATTGGAATGTATCATTGACAGGAGCAGATAAATTATTGAGTCAGGGTGCATTGAATATGAAATGGAATCTGGAGACAACGCAATTGGAGCGTTCAGCTGAATATGAGCGTCAGATGTCTAATATCTGTTTCTCTGAAGACAGCGAATTTGATTATATCTCAGTAAACACTGAAAAGCAATTTGAAAAACCGGTTCAGTGGGTGAGTGTAGTACAACAGTTTTTCAATCACACATTGATCGCAAAGAATAGTTTTAATTCAGGCGATGTAAAATGGCAGCGTAAAACAGATTCTACGAATGGATTAGCTAGTACAGAAACCAATCTTCAAATGAAATTGCCGGTAACAGCGGCGGTATCTGTACCATTCCAATTGTATTATGGTCCGAGTGATTATGCGATACTGAAAAAGCAGGCGCCTGAAATGGATCGTATCGTGAACCTCGGTCGCGATATGTATTCTTTCGTCCGTCCAATCAATAAATACATCATTATGCCGGTATTTGATTTCTTTGCCGGTTTTGTAAGTAACTATGGTTGGGTAGTATTGTTACTGACACTGTTCATTCGTCTGGTAACTTCGCCATTGACCTATAGCAGTTATCTCAGTGGTGCAAAAATGAAAGCACTCAGACCCGAGTTGGATACTATGCGTGAAAAATTCGGAGATGATAAACAAGGGTTTGCCATGGAACAAATGAAATTATTCCGTGAAGCAGGTGTAAATCCATTGGGTGGATGTATACCTGCCTTACTGCAAATCCCGATCTTCTTTGCATTGTATAGTTTCTTTAATGCCAATATTGAACTGCGTGGACAATCATTCTTGTGGAGTGATGATCTTTCTTCATATGATGTGATTGCAACTTTACCATTCTCTATTCCTTTGGGTTTTGGGGATCATATCAGTTTGTTCACGATCACAGCTGTTATTACCAGCTTCCTGATCTCTATTTACAATATGAGCATGACGCCAACACAGGATAATCCGATGTTGAAGTATATGCCTTATATATTCCCTTTCATTCTCTTATTTATTTTCAATAGGCTACCATCAGCATTAACTTGGTATTACACGGTTTCGAACCTGGTAACACTTGGGTTGCAGTTTGTGATACAGAATTATATCATTAATCATGATCTGATTCTTGCCAAGATTGAAGAAAAGCGTAAAGCGCCTAAGAAAAAAAGCAAATGGCAGGAACGTTATGAACAAATGATGGAAAGTCAAAAGAAATTGCAGGAGTTGAAAGAAAAAAATCAAAAAAGAAATAAGTAATAAGACTATTGATTTTCAATATTTTATAAACTTTAAGAAAGCCCTACACCTGTTGTGGGGCTTTTTCGTTAATCTTGGCATGGAATTGTATCATTAGATATTAAATCGCTCACATGAAAAAAATAATAGGAGTATTTGTATTACTGATCTCATTGATCAATGTTTCTGCTCAACAGCGAGTAGTGGCAGAATGTACCATTACCTACGGAATCAATATTGATGATACAAAAGCAAATAATGATGCAATTGCTTCTTTAAAATCCAGTAGTAAAACCGTTTATATCAAAGGAATGAATAGTAGGACAGATCTTACAAGTCCAACTTTTATGCAATCAATGATCTATCAAAAAAATAGTGGTACTGCAGTGATCTTACGTGAGTTTGGTGCTAATAAATTCATGACCAAACTTGATCCTGAAAAGTGGAAAGAGGAGAATAAAAAATTTGATGGTATGCGTATAGAAGCGACTACAGAAACAAAGTCGATCATTGGTTATGAATGTAAGAAAGTAAACCTGGTAATGGCAAATGGTAGTACTTTCTCTGTGTATTATACACCTTCTATAGCCCCTTCTGTGAAAGAATTTGAATATCAGTTTAAGGATATTCCGGGTTTGGTGTTGGAATCTGAAAGTATTGATGCTGAAGGAAATAAGATTCGTTATACCGCGAAACAGATTAATTTCAATCCGGTACCCCCATCAAAGTTTGACATACCCACAAGTGGATACAGAATACTTTAATCGGCAATAAAAAGGAATTAGCGTTGAGTAGGTGCCGGAGTTTTAAACTTTGGCACTTTTACTTTGAACTTGTAGGGATATACAAAAGAAGTGTTCCCATTATCATAACGCAACATAGAAGAGACTTCAACACCGTCATTCTTTAATGTAGATGTTGTAACTGATGGTGCATTCTTCAGATGTAATGAGTACTTAAGCGAAGAATAAGAAGCAGCTTTAGTAGACAGGTGATGCATATTTTTCAATGTATACTTACTGTCTTTTGCTCTTTTTTCAGTGATTCCTGTTAATGTAAACGCAGCATAGGCCATTTGTACACCTACGATCAGTAGGGTAGCAATAGCTATTTTCTTGATATGTTTACGGACTAACATTAGGACAAAGGTACTGTTTTGTTAAATTAAAACATAATTATCATACTATTATGTTAACGTTTCTGGATAAAAAAAGTTACGGTAAACTTGGAAAAAAGGTTTTTTAGGTCTATTTTAGGTAAACCCATTGAAGATGAGAGAAAATCCGTACCGCGAAGACAGAGAAGCCCTCAAAGAACTCCTCCAACAGTACCAGAATCTCAAACAAGGTCGTCACCACAGCTTTATTGAAGAAGACGCTTTCGAACGCATTATTGATTATTATGATGAGAAAGACGATATCAGTGAAGCACTTGAGGCTGCCGATATTGGTTTAGAGCAGTATCCCTATTCTTCTCAATTAATGATCAAAAAGGCCGATTTGCTGCTGGCATCACGTAAATACCGTGAGGCATTGGATGTTCTCGAAAATGCTGAATTGTACGATAGCAGTGATATCAACCTATATATCTTAAAAACAGACGCTTATCTCGCTTTAGACCAACAGCCCAAAGCTGTAGAGTTACTAGAAGCAGCATTGAGTTTATTTGAAGGTGAGGAGCGGCTTGATCTTTTATTTGAACTAGCAGATGTGTATGATGATTATGAGGAATTTGATAAAGTGTTTGATTGTTTGAAGCTGATACTAGAAGAAGATCCTTCTAATGAAGAGGCTTTATACAAAATATGTTTTTGGACCGATTTTACCGGGCGTAATGAAGAAAGTATCCGTTTGCACCAACAAATCATTGAAGAGCAGCCATTTAGCGAATTGGCTTGGTTCAATTTAGCGGCCGCTTATCAGGGGCTTAAACTTTATGAAAAAGCAATAGATGCTTATCAGTATGCAGTTGCCATTGATGAAAAATTCGATTATGCTTATCGCAATATGGGCGATGCCTACCTACGTTTGCGTAAATACAAGGAAGCCATTGAGGTTTTGGAAAAGGTACTTGAATTGACCCGTCCGGAAGATGTGATTTATGAGGCGATCGGACATTGTTATCACAGAATGGGCAACTACGCGCAAGCCAGGTTTCATTATAAGAAGGCGGTTCATTTAAATCCGGATGATAGTAAACTCCATTACAAGATTGCGGTCACCTATATGCTGGAAGAACAGTGGCAAAGTGCAGTCAAACAATTAGAACTTGCCATGCGTATTCATCGTTCTATGCCTGAATACAATCTGGCTATGGGAGAATGCAAGATGAACCTTAACCAGTTCAAAGATGCTATCCAGTATTTTGGAACGGTTGTGCGTCAAAAGACTAAAAATGTAGCCGGTTGGGAGGCACTGATTCGTTGCCTCATCAAAGCCGGTTTTCATGAAGAAGCCATTGAACAGTGTATTGCTGCCGCAAAAGCAACAGATGATAAACCCATTTTCCTGTTTTATCAAAGTGCAATGTTGTTTATTCTCGGCAGATCCAAAGAGGGTTTGCTCAAATTGGAAGCAGCCATGGAAAAAGCACCACGTTCTCTCAAGAAGTTCATCGAACTGAATCCTTCTATTTTGCAAAATAATCAGGTGGTAGATCTGGTAGCCCGATATAAAAAGGGGAAAAAAATCTAGATATGCCATCTTCTTCTAATTCTTTACACATGCTTAAATGAGCTGTTTAGCGTATTTTTGCGTGCGAAAAAATAACCTTCATGAATTTTAACCTTTCTCAGATACCTGTTAGAACACAGCAACCCAGATTGTCAGGATTAACCATGGTCATGGATAAAGGACTCAGCATTAATGAGGTCCATAACTTCATGAGTGTGGGTGGTCCTCACGTAGACATTGTGAAACTTGGATTCGGGACATCTTTTGTTACACCTAATCTTCGTGAAAAAATCGAAGTATATCATTCCTATAATGTTCCTATTTATTTCGGTGGTACCCTTTTCGAAGCCTTCCTCATCAGAAATCAGTTTGATGATTATATCAGTGTTTGTAAAGATTATGGAATCAAATACATGGAAGTAAGTGATGGTTCCATTAGTATTCCACACGCTGAGAAATGTGGGTACATTGAAAAATTGACCCAGCATGGAACGGTATTGAGTGAAGTGGGAAGTAAAGATGCAGCACATATCATTCCTCCTTACAAATGGATCGAACTTATGCGTGCTGAATTAGAAGCAGGGTCTTCTTATGTTATTGCAGAAGCAAGAGAGGCAGGTAATGTAGGTATCTACAGAGGAAGTGGTGAAGTAAGAGAAGGACTCGTTCAGGAAATATTAACCCAGATACCGGAAGAAAAAATCATTTGGGAAGCACCTCAAAAAGCCCAGCAATTATACTTTCTGGAATTAATAGGTTGTAATGTAAACCTTGGAAACATTGCACCTCATGAGATTTTAGCATTAGAAGCTATGCGTATTGGATTACGTGGAGATACTTTTGAACTGTATCTTAACAAGCTTTAATTCATGAAACGTTATGGTCTTATCGGTTATCCACTGACTCACTCATTCTCTCAAAAATATTTTTCAGAAAAATTTTTGAGAGATCAATTGAGTGATCATGTGTATGATAACTTTCCGATCAAAGATATTTCGGAGTTGAAACAGATCATCACTTCTCATCCGGATCTCTGCGGACTTAATGTGACCATTCCATATAAAAAAGCAGTACAGGAATTTTTAGATGAACAATCACCGGCTGTACAGTCAATGGGAGCATGTAATTGTATCAAAATATCCCATGGAAAACTATCAGGATATAATACTGATGTAATAGGTTTTGAAAAATCATTACGCCCCTTTCTAAAGCCGGACCATTCGGCTGCACTCATTCTAGGAACGGGTGGTGCGGCTGCAGCAGTAGCTTTTGTATTCGATCAATTGAATATTTCTTATCTATTTGTATCCAGAACAAAAGGAGTGAATACAATTAACTATCAAGAGATTGATCAAGATATAATGGATACACATCACCTCATCGTTAACACGACGCCACTGGGGATGTATCCTGGAGTAGAAGAGCACCCTCCATTGCCTTATGAATGGATGACATCAAAACATCATTGTTATGATTTGATCTACAATCCTGCAGAAACTTCATTTCTTAAAAAAGCGGCAGCACATCATGCAACAGTTCAGAATGGGGCTGAAATGCTCATCATTCAAGCCGAGGAAAGCTGGCGTATCTGGAATGAATAACATCATTCAGTAACCGTCAATACTGTTTTAAGTCTGATATCTCTGGAAGACGCTCCAATCATGATCCTGAAATCACCCGGTTCAACAACTTTTTCAAGAGAAAGATTTGTCATCGATAATAATTCAGGTGTAATCAAGAAACGAACCTGTTTGGTTTCTCCTGCTTTCAAGTAAACTTTTTCAAAACCTTTTAATTCCATAACAGGTCTTACAACACTAGACAAAAGATCTCTGATGTAAAGCTGAACGATCTCTTGTCCATCTCTTGTTCCGCTATTCGTGATGGAACAGGTAATCCAACTACTGTCGGATCGATTCATGCTTTTTCTTTCCAACTGAAGATCGTGATACTTGAATTGTGTGTAGCTTAATCCATATCCAAAAGGGAAAAGCGGTAAGCCTGATAAATTCACATAATCATCTCCTCTTCCGGTGGGGGCATGGTTATATACTAATGGTAACTGTGCTTCTGAGATCGGAAATGTGATAGGCAATTTTCCTGATGGATTATGATGGCCCAAAAGGATGTCAGCTATTGCATGCCCTCCCTGCTCTCCAGGATACCAGGTTTGTAAAACAGCATCCACTTTATCGATCCAATGATTCATGGTGATGGCACTACCGCTTGTCAGTAATACCACTGTTTTCTTTCCTGTTGCTGCGATCCGCTGTATCAATTCTTCCTGATATCCCGGTAATTGTAAAGAAGCTCTATCGCGAAACTCTCCTTCTTCAATACCTGCTGCGATCATGACAATATCAGCTTGCTTAGCTAGTTGTACAGCTTTTGCTATTGCTTGTTGATGCTGATCTTTAATACCATGGTCCCATATCAATCGAATATGTGCATTGCCATTGGGTTCTTTAAATTCAACAGTGATTGAGTAAGCACTGTCTTTATGCAAGAAAATATTGGTTAGTCGTGTATGATAACTTTGTTTTTCCCATTCATCAATGACTAATCGTTGATTCAGGTACAAACGGAAACCATCATTTCCTTCTAATCCGATCTTGTATTCTCTTGTAGTAGGTGCTTTGATAAAACCTTTCCATCGTACACTATAAAAGTCGTTGGGTAAAACCGGATCAGGGCCGTAAAGTGTCCAATGAAAATCAATGTGGTTGTCTATTCTCTGCAAGACCGGAGAACCATGCAGGTCTACATTGTCATAATAATCAGCGATTAAACCATTTTTTCTTTTATTGTCAACGCCGTTATGCGTAAGAACGCTGTCGGGAATGGTAACAGTACTTGCTGATATTCTTTGAGTGCCTACAGTATATTGAATGTTGACATTCGGTAGTAAAGTCTGAAGCCCTTTTAACAATGAAATCTTTTCTGATCCATTACCACTATATCCACCCAATCTCGCTTCAGTAGCATCCTGACCGATCAAAGCGATGTTTTTGATATTGTTTGGATTGATTGGCAGTAATTGTTTTTTATTCTTCAGTAATACAATGGATTCTAAAGCAGCTTGTTTGGATAATTCCTTGTGCTGTTTTTTGAAACTGCTGTCGCCGGCTTTGGACTCATCTGTATAAGGTTGATCGAATAATCCCAGTTCAAATTTTGCAGTTAAAACCCTTCTTACAGCATCATCTATTCTCGATTGAGCAATTTGTTGATCAAGAAAAGGAGGAATGAATAATTGATGGTGTTCATGTTGTGTTTGGAAAATCACATCCAATCCATTAGTGATGGCATGCTTACCTGCTTCAGCATAATCCTTTGCAGTATAATGCAATACATTAGCGCCACCCACTGCACTGGCATCAGAAATTACAAAACCTTTAAAACCCCATTTATTTTTAAGTGTTTCTGTGAGTAAATAATGATGAGCTGTTGCCGGACTTCCATCCACTGAATTGTACGAAGTCATGATGGATCTAGCACCTGCTTTCTGAATGGCATCTACAAAAGGAGGGAAATGGATATCTCTTAATGCCCTTTCATTCAAATAAATAGGATAGCTGTCGCGACCGCCATCACCAACATTTGCGATAAAATGTTTCGGTGTTGTGATAATATTATTCTTTTCAAAAGACTTGATAAATGCTACACCCATTGCAGATGTGAGAAAAGGATCTTCTCCATAAGTTTCTTCTGTTCGTCCCCAACGAACATCTGTGGCAATATTGATAACTGGCGATAAGACTTGTCTGATTCCTCTTATTGATGCTTCTTTCGCAATCGCATCTGCTACTCTTCCCATCAATTTTGTATTCCATGTGGCAGCTAAACCAATGCTTTGTGGGAATACTGTAGCGCCATCTCTTACCAACCCATGTAGCGCTTCATCAAAAGGAATGATGGGAATGCCTAGGCGAGTATTTTCAACAAAATATTTTTGTATTTGATTGATCTTGTGAGCAAGGCTCAATGCATTTTCCTTTGTGTTGTATTGTAGTAATTGCTCTGTTACATTTTTTTCATCTGTAACACCTGCACTCACCTGAAATCCAAACAATCCATCGCGGTATATTTGTTCTTCTCCTTTTTTGATCTCACCGGGTATCATAAAGAGCTGAAAAAATTTTTCTTTGATGGTCATTCTAGACAACAGGTCGTTCACCCTTTCTTTGATCGGTAACTGTTTATTTTTATAAGGAGGAATGGATTGAGCGGATAAAGGAAGGGGTGCTATGAATTGGAATATCCAGTAAGTGATCAATATCAAGAATAATGGGAGAGAAGATGATCGCATGACTTTTTTGATTTAGTTGGCAAGCAATTTCTTTAAAGCTTCTTCCGGAACATTACTTTTCTTCTTTGCAGAATAATCATAACAGATCATTCCTGTTTTTGCTTTACCTGCTAAAATCAAATCTTCTTTTTGTATGATCTCAATTTTATAGAAAAGATCAAACCCTAATTTATCAAAGTCTGCTGCACAAACAGAGATTCTGATAACATCGCCATGATTGAGTTCCTTTTTGTATTCTACTGCTACATCTGCCATAATGAGTCCAACACCTCCGAATGACAACTCTGTATAGCCATGATTCATTAAAAACTGTTGTCTGGCTTCATGGATCAATGAAAGAAATACATCGTTACCTACATGTCCGCCATAATTCAAATCTGTAATACGGATAGGGATATCTACATAAAACTGAAAATGATCCGGTAAGTTGAGTTTGATACGGTTCATAGCTAAGGCTGTTGTTGTAAAAAATCAATTAATTGTGCGACCGCTTTTTTTCTGTGACTGAATTGGTTCTTTTCTTCGATACTCATTTCGGCAAAACTTTTATTACTGCCTGTTGGAATAAAGATGGGATCATATCCAAAACCACTATCACCTGTTTGTGATAATGCGATTTTTCCTTCACAGATACCTTCAAATTGATATTCTTTCCCATGCCAGATCAATGATACTATTGTTCTAAAACGTGCGTCTCTTTGTGTATTGTCACCTAGTTTATTTAAAAGTTTATCGATATTAGCTTGGAAACTTTTTTCTTCCCCTGCATACCTAGCACTTTTAACACCCGGCTCACCGTTAAGGGCAATTACTTCTAATCCAGTGTCTTCACTGAAAACGTTTTTACCTGTAAGTTGATGAATGACGCTAGATTTTTCAGTGGCATTGGCTTCAAGCGTATCGTGGGGTTCGGGAATGTCAATTTCGATACCGGCTTCTTTCAATGTAATGACGCGAATATTTTCTCCAATGATGGTATTGATCTCGTCAACTTTATGCTGATTATTAGTAGCAAAAACAAGTGTGTGCATATCAAGATAAATTGAACATATTTTTTAGGCTCAACCAAAGTTTACTTTTTTCAAGTTTAGCTTCTCTACTTTCTCCCATCATGGTAGAGAGAGAGGGGGCAAACAAAATCGAAGCCTGGTCATATGCTTGAACCTGATAAAAAGGGAGTTTGAACGGCATATTTATTTCATTGGCATCGATGTCAAAAATGATCATTTGTTTTGGCGAAAGCCATTCTTTGATGGTATTGTATGAAAGATCATTATTGGCAAGATTGACAATAGCCACATCACCCAGATTTAATTTACAAGCTGCAAGTATAGCGGATAAGAACTGTAAGGACTGATCATTCACAAAAACAGCTTCATGATCAACTAATAAAATGGTAATTTTTTTCAGATTATTACCCAAAAATTCAGGTGATTTTACATCAGATTCAGCCTTTTTTTTCGCAATTTTATTATCAACAGAAGGTTCATTTACAATGACCAAATGATTTTTATACAGGTCAGGTAACACAAAATCTGGTAGTCTTATGGAATGTTGGTCAGCCATTGTATAAATATTAACAGTTGTTAGTTTTCTTTTTTTTCGTTTCTTTGCGCCAAATATAGAATTATGACAGCAGCACTAGACATAAACATCACGAAAGTTGAGACAAGTAAGTTACTGGATATGACGCTGGAAAATATTCCTTTTGGAAAATATTTTACAGATCATATGCTGGAGGCAGACTATGAGAATGGAGAGTGGAAAAATGTTGAGATCAAACCTTATCAACCGCTGTTGTTAGAACCTTCTGTAGCTGCATTGCACTATGGTCAAGCAATTTTTGAAGGTATCAAAGCTTATAAAGACAAAGATGGCAATGTAGCTATTTTCCGTCCACAGGATAACTTCAAGCGTTTCAATATTTCTGCGGAACGTATGCAAATGCCCGTTGTTCCGGAGGAAATTTTCATGGAAGGAATGCGTATGCTGATTGATCTGGATAAGAACTGGGTACCCTCAATGAAAGATCATTCCTTGTACATCAGACCTTTTATGTTCTCATCTGATCCTGTAATTGGTGTGAAACCTTCTGAGTCTTACAAATTCATGATCATTTTGAGTCCAACAGGTCCTTACTATACTGCGCCAATGAAAATTTATGTAGAGGAAAAGTATACAAGGGCAGCACCTGGTGGGGTAGGATTTTCAAAAAATGCGGGGAACTATGGTGCTAGTATGTTAGCAACCGCATTGGCTAAAAAAGCCGGATATGATCAGGTGCTTTGGACAGATGCTTTCGAACACAGATACTTACAGGAAGTTGGCACCATGAATGTATTTTTCATCATTGGAAATACTGCGATCACTCCTTCCTTGGAAGAAGGTACTATTTTGGCTGGTGTTACCAGAGATAGTGCTATGGCTGTATTGAAAGATATGGGCTTTGAAGTAGTAGAGAAAAAGATCAGTATTGAAGATCTGATGGATGCACATCGTGCCGGTATCCTCTATGAAGTATTTGGTACAGGAACAGCAGCTACCATTTCTTTGATCAAAGAATTACGTTACAAAGATTATGTGATGCACTTTGACACTGATAAATGGAAAACCGCTCCTGAACTGAAGCAAAGACTTAATGACATTCGTGAAGGAAGAGCCGCGGATAAACATGGCTGGATGTTCCGCGTTTAATACATCAAACTTTTATATAAAGGGGCTTGCTAAAGCCCCTTTTTTATGCTTATAACTTAATGAAAGTACTAGCTGAAAACTTGTTGCCACTGTGTATTTCCAAAATATAGGACCCATTCAATAAGCCATTTAATGATACCTGAAAATGTCCTTCTTGTTGTTGTCCTAATATTTGTTTCTTGCGTATTTGTCCGTCCATGTTTTTAATAAGTATAAAACTATGTCCCGGTTTATAGGCCTTAAAGTAAAGTGTTAACTGATGTTGGGCGGGATTAGGTGATAATTTTATAATAATAGGTTCTTCTTGTGGAACAGGAGGAATGGGGGCTCTTAATATAAAACGCCTTTCTCCTGTACTTGCAGTATCTGATGTTACTTGAAAATGATAGATACTATCTTGTTTGATTCTTATCACGTTACCTGTAAAAAGATCATGTAATTCAAGTTGAGTATTTCTTGGAAGCCATACCCTATTAAATTGAATGCTATGAGTACCGGTAGCTTTTGTTTTAATGCATAACGGGATATAGGTGTGAGTATTGATTGATCTTGCGTCAATTGCAAGAGCAATTTGATCATAGCTAAGGCTATATAGATTATAGTCTCGGTTGAAAAACTTTTCAGCATCATCTTCATCATACCGAATACTTGCACTGTCTACATGGAGTAACAAAAATCTATCCAATAGTTGATCTTCTTTGTAAAAGGCCAATGCAATTTGATATCGGTTTTCAATGATGTCAATAATGCTATCTGCTAAAGGTTCTATGATCTTGGATTGTTCCGAAAATCTTATAGAAGCATCGGATCCCTTTTTGCTTTTGATGATAAACCCTTGCATAGGTTCGAGAATATGGTTGCCTTCAAAAGCTTTAGCAGCATAGCCTCCGGTGATGGATAAACTGCTATCCCATATCCAAAAATGGTGTCCAATTTCCGCGCTGCGACCAATATTTTTAGATAATATGCTTGCTATATAGGGATTGCCTGTTAAGTGATATTGAGTGTCTGTTATATTCACGAATGAAATTTCTTCGTCACCAATGATAGGGTGACCCAAGAAGCGAATATGTGCTCTTTTTTTATTTTCAAAAGGAATGAACCTGCTTATGCTGGATGATCTGTTCCACACACTCAAAGATTGATTCTGTTCTTTGTCAATGGATTCCCAATTGAAGATTTTATTCAGATGGGATTGTTTTTTTAACGTCAGTAGATCAAATCCACTTTGCTGATAGTTGGGGTCTGTAAATATTGCATAAGCATTGCCCGTGTAATGAACATTTTCAGTATTCCGAAATACCTGAATGCTTTCTTTGAATGGATTTGTGATCCAATTGTTTTTTGACGTAAAAAGTTTTGTTACTCGGTCTATTAACTGTGTTCCCCCTGCACTAGGCATTATGATAGCTGCTGAATCTAGTACTAAAAAATTTTGAGTGAAAAATTTCCCTTTTATCAATTGCAATGATTGCTTGAGATACAAGGAATCCGATAAGAATAATTCGACACCTTTAAAAGCTAAATGATCCAGCTGATTGTTCTCAAATACTTGTCCAGGAAGCCATTGCGGGTTTTTTCCAACTGCCAATAAGGTTCCATTTTCTGATCGAATCGATTGATGTCCGGTAATAGCATTCTCATATGTCAATATACCGGAAAGCAATAATCGCGTTTGATCTAATAGTTGTAGTGACTTGCAAAATGCACTATCAGTAATTTGTATCCATGACCCATTTGTTTGTATAACTACATCAGTTTGCAAATCGGGAGTCGAAGCACTACACCAATTACTAGCAGTATGCCAGCTGTTATTTTGTTTACCTAGCCACAATCCTTTTGTTTTTACATCTATCAATACAGCATCAGATGTATCAACACAACCGCCTGAATAAACAATTCGCCTGAACCAAGAGGGTTGTTGTAGATGTCCGGGTTGAAAAGATGGATGATTATTGATCGATAGTGAGTGGAATGATTTTTTAGCATCTTCCGTTGACATTTGCCATTGATAACTATATACTCCGTTTCCACCGAAAGGGACTTCTCCAATTATTCTTTCAGGGATGGTACCGCTGCAAATAATCTGGTTTTTATGGATGTTGTTTTTATTGATTTCGGGAAAGAGATGAAACTTTAATTGCTTTATTATGGCGTTGATTCCATCCGAAACTTGTATCACACACTCATCGGTTTGCTCATGATCAAAACCATTGGTGTAAATAATATTTTTGGGTTCTTGTATTGCTGTTGTTTGTTTGCTGCTAAAAGGGAGTCCTGAAATAAAGCCATACTTTGGAGGTGTAAGGATCTTCCATTCCAAACCACCAGCTTTTTCCTCATCTTCTATTTGCAAAAACTTATCTATAGTGAGATTCCCCTTTTTGCAAACAGGTATTTGTATGGATATAGTATCGGTCCATTTTGGAGGAATTCCATCAACATCAATGCTGCTAAGTGCCCCAATGTTTTTCAAAAATGGAACAACAGGGTTATCGTTTTCATCTGTTACAGCTTTTGCATTGAATAATTGATTAGATAATCCAATTCCATTTTTATCCAACATGCCTTTTTGAACGGACGTTTTAAAAGTTAGTTTATTACCCGGGGCGCCCTGACTGTAAGGGATTTCATAAACCATATTGCCTAGCACTATTTCAAGAAAAGGGAATTGTTGATTTCGAATATGAACTGTCTCAGAAAAGAAAATATCAAAAGATAAGGTGTCATTCAATCCATATAATTTTCCATTGGGTGTTGTTACTCCTGTTACTTCAGGAAGCGTTGCATCAATCAATAAATCGGGAATGATACCTGTATTTGGAATATTATTCATTAAGAGATTTCCTGCAGGATCTCTGATAATACTATTATTCAGCGTAATACTATTGGCGATTCTTATGCCATCTGCGTCAAATTCATCAGGTTGAATGATATATGAGAATTGTAAACTCGTATCTGTCAATGATGCAAGTACCGGATTGCGGACGCGAGTGCCAATGGTGACAGATAATAGAGGCTTGCCAAACAGTGTATCACATTCAATGGATTCATTGCTGATCACCGTAAAATGTAATGTATCACCTGCTCTGTATTTTTTTCTTTCAACACTTTGCAATGATTTGATCAACGGTCTTGTATGGTCTATGGCATCTTTATCTTGTATGATTTTATACGATGTTATATTGTTTTTATTATTGGCGCTGTCTTTTATTACAATATGAATAATGTGAGGCTCATTACTTTTTATTTCCATTCCTCCCGTTGTAATGATGGAAATAGCTGAATAGATACTGTCACTTTGCTTACGAAATTGTGTAATCGGATAACCTGAAATAGATCCTTCTAGCAAAAGGAATGACGTGGTATCCGGTTTAGTCAATATGCTTAATGAGATAGTGTCTTTTACTTTGTAAGATCGATTGGGGATACTCACGCTTACTATCTCTGGAGGTGTTTTGTCAAATATTGTTTTACTTCCTTCATAAGATATTGGTAAGATATGTGGAACTTGTTTTTCATGACGATAAAGTATGGGTTGTATTACAGCATCCTTAATGCCTGATTTAATTTTTATTAGATAGGTTGTGTCATTTTGTTTTTGAGCTAAAATAATTTTTGCATCATTTGGAGGGATACTGTTGAGGCTAAAATGAGAATCCATGATAGCATCTACGGGTTTATGAAAATTTAGTTGATATAATAAAGTGTCTTGATTGCTATAAGTACTTAAAGGGGTAAATGATTTGATAGACACCTGCGATTGAAAACGTAAAGGCTTTCCATATCCGATCCCTTTTTCATTGATTGCATAGGGTCTAACAAATATTGTTGCGTTGATCGGAAAATCTTTTAGTGAAACCAACAGTAGTGAATCTTGTACTGAAAGAGGTACTCGATTGTTTTCGATCAAAGGGGTATCATTGACTTGCCAGCAAAAACCTATTTCTGTAATCGGAGCTCCATTATCTGATAGTAATCTTCCTTCAATTTTAAAAATGCCAAAATCTTCCCGAATTACGGTGTCAGTGCGAACTTCTGGCTTAGTAATGATGGTGCTAAATGAAGTGGTATCACTTACTGTAGTTCCTACTGAGTTAGTGGCTATGGCTCTGATAAAATATTTTTTACCTGGTTGGAGTGAGTTAAGCAATAGTGTGGACTTGATATTTCCTGAGCCCGCCGCAATATTGTTGGGAACTGCATGAGCAATGGTAATTGGATGCTGTAATTGAGCAGTTGTGTCATATTCAAATTTCAACGCTGTATTAGACAACTTATCGTTGATGGTTGTTTTAATCCTGGCTATTTTTGTTCCAATACTATCAATAGTTGGTTTGCTGATGATAGGTGCTGATATCTCAGCCGTTGCTGTAAAGTTAAAATCATCAATTGCCATAGCATCATCACTACCGGTCTCATCTTGATCATCCCATCGAAGGATTAGTTTTTCTCCCGGCTTCCAAACGATATCCGTTAAAGTAATTTGAATCGTGTATTGGTTGGCTGAAAGATGTCCGTTCAATGTAGCACTGCCGGTAGTCATATGAATGGATGTAAGATCAGCTCTGTTGTCGATGATCAGTTGATTGGTGTCGATGCTGTTCAATTGTCTGGTCTGATAGGAGAAACGCCAGTTGTTGATATTACCTGAACCACCTTTGCGCCATTGAGTCGCTAGTAAACGAATATTTATTTTGTTGAGGAGGGATCCAGTTAGATTTTCAATAACAACGCCTAACGCATAAGTTCCGGTTCCCGATGCCAATGTTCCCAAGGCTCGATTTGCATTACCTGAAAGCCCAAAGCTATAGATCCCACTACTAGTTCCGGATCCGGTACCTGTGAGAAACGAAGTATTCGATTGATTACCTGATAGATGTAATATTTGCCAGCCAGAAAGGGATGTAAAAGACAAGGGAGCTTGGTCAAGTGGATGAGGGCCTTTTCCTGCAAGTGTGACTGTGCCTGATATAGGTAATGAGTCAAAATTTTGCGAATAAGTGGCTCCGGCTGTATGATAGGGGACTACAGAAAATTGGGAAAATCCTTTTATTTGGCAGCACAAAAGGATGAAAAAAGGTAAAAATTTACTCATGGGGTGACAGAATTAGGTCCTAAACCTAAAATGTTCGTTAGCGGATCATACCCTTGGAGGTTGATTCAAGTAACAATTCAAAAAAAGAGAGGGTATTTTTACTTGATGGATAGAAAAAATAGAAGGAAATTGGCTTCTCAGATCCTTTATTTACCGTGAAATTGAGTTCAAAACCCATGCTTATCCACAATAAGGATCAAAACTTTTGAAAAGTTTTTGATTTTTCAGTTGCAGCCATTACCTTTGCCGTCCGAAATTTTAAACGGTAAATAATGCCTACAATACAGCAATTAGTTAGAAAAGGTCGCGAAATTATCAGGGCCAAAAGTAAGTCAAGGGCTTTGGATGCTTGTCCGCAGCGTCGTGGTGTATGTACTCGTGTATACACAACTACTCCAAAGAAGCCTAACTCAGCTCTGCGTAAAGTAGCGAAAGTGCGTTTGACCAATAAAGTAGAAGTTATCGCTTATATCCCAGGTGAAGGTCATAATCTTCAAGAGCACTCGATCGTGTTGATCCGTGGTGGTCGTGTGAAGGATTTGCCGGGTGTACGTTATCATATCGTTCGTGGTAGCCTTGATACTGCCGGTGTTAAGGATCGTAAGAAGAGTCGTTCTAAATACGGAACTAAGAAAGAAAAGGCAAAAAAATAACCTAATAATCTGTTAATCAGCTAATTACTATACGTCATGCGTAAAGCACAAGCCAAAAAATTACCTCTTGCACCAGACGGTCGTTTCAATGACAAACTGGTAACCCGTTTCATCAATAACCTTATGTGGGATGGTAAGAAAAGTACTGCAATCAATATTTTTTATGATGCAGTGGATAAGGTTACTAAAATGACCGGTGAAGATGGTTATGAAACTTGGAAAAAAGCCATTGCCAATGTAACTCCTTCTGTAGAAGTGAGAAGTCGTCGTATCGGTGGTGCAACTTTCCAGATTCCATCTGAAGTACGTGCAGATCGTAAAATTTCATTGAGCATGAAATGGTTGATTCGTTACAGCCGTGAGCGTAATGGTCGTACCATGGCAGACAAACTGGCTAATGAGATTGTAGCTGCAAGTAAAGGTGAAGGTGCTGCTTTCAAAAAGAAAGAAGATACCCACAGAATGGCTGAAGCAAATAAAGCCTTCTCTCACTTCAAAGTATAAATATTTAGATTTATATATATTAAAGCTCCCAATGGGAGCTTTTTTTATGGATTATAATTCCATTAAAACCTATTAGTAGTGCTTTTACTACACGTTTATAGTAATATATTTGCAATACAATATCCAATCCTACAAAGCACCAAAGCTTTTAATCCGCGTCTTGACACCAAATGAGTAACTCCTCATTTGAATCCTACACCAATCCATTCCTCGAAAAGCTGTATCAGTATGCATGCGAGTAATTGAAAATCAATTCTTCGCCATCTAGAAAATCCTATTCTCATGAAGACAGCGTTGATAGAACGCCGCCGATAAACGGCTATTATCATGTCTGTCTCGATCCAATCCTTAGAAACCGAACCAATCCAATCCATCCACGGCTTTTTGATCTGTCTGGTATACCCGGTTGTTCCAACAACCAACCAAACGGAAGACAAATAAGACGTTATCCTCTGCAAGGCCCATTCAATTGGACAGCCCAATTCGAATGCAACCCAAACTAATCCCAAGGAAATCAACAAAAGATGAAACCAGTTCAAAAAATGAAGGCATTTATTTTGACTACCCTATTGGTGTCAGGTGCTTTGTTTTTTACAGGGTGTAGTAAGGAAACAGTAATTCCTAAATCAGAACATGAAAAGCTTTTTGATTATCTGACCAGTGAGTTGGGTAATAAAAAATGGTTCTTGAAAGCAATTTATGTGAACGGTGCACTACAGCCTTTAACAGATGCTCAGAAAAGGTATTACAAGACTTACACAAGAACCCAATCTCCTTTCACAGCTACTTTTTTGGATGATGACGGTAACAGAGGCGAAGCTTATCTGTTAAGCGTCATTCAGTTGAAGGAAGTCATAAATAATGGCCCTACAGGAGCTGCTACTCGTGACTATGTTGTGAAAGAGCTGAGCGAAAAAACTATGGATATCCAGATTACTAACCCTCCGGGAGTGCCTGCACAGATCGTGAGAGAAGTTTATTATGCCAATTAAAAAGATCACATATTTCATTCTGATCCTAATGCTTAGCTGCTTGGCAGGTAAAGCGCAGGTTTCTGTTATGGGAACCAGCTTTTTGAGCGGGAATGGAGGAATTGTGACTACACCAACCGTATTGGTATCCGGATCGGGAAAATGTCTCGTAGTGGGAGGAAGTGCCTCAGCTTTGGATATTGCCAATAACGGAACGGGTTTATTTGGGTCTGCTTGCTCTGAAAAGCCTCCGGTTGCAGATAGTGCAACTTTCTCTCTATCGTTAAATGTATATCCAAATCCAACTCGTGGTTCTACCATGTTGAAGGCCACGGGCGATTTTGATGAGAAGCTTTCTTGTTTAGTGAAAGTAATTGCAATGGATGGTAAGATCCTATTCGGTCAAATGGTTCCAATGAAAGATGTGAAAAAGGGCTATATGATCAATGGGAATGCTTGGGCGGCCGGAAATTATACGGTAATGGTTGAACTGATGAATAAACGCTATAGTTTAAGGTTAATTAAATTGTAGTTATTCGTTAAAGGGCTGATTATGTGGTATTTTTGTAATTAGAAATAGTCGTAACTTACTAATTATCAGTAAATATAGAAGACATTGACATATCCTATGAAAAACCAATTTTAAAAGTCGTGTCCTCTGAACAACTATTGAAAGCCGTATCCTATGGAAAACCTTTAAGTCTAAAACTTATTGGTAACCGTATTTTAAAACAACGTGTATGAAAAGTACCATCATTAAGCTGAGTATTTTCCTGTTATTAATAACAGAAGGCTTATTTGCGCAGCCTCCAGGTGCATTTTATTTACAGGGAGTTGCAAAAGATAATCAGGGTAATCCTGCACGTAATCGTACCATTCATTACCAAATATCTATTTACCAAGCTCGACCATTAGGAGGCCCATTAGTGTACCAAGAGTCGCATGTTGTCCAGTCAAATAATGATGGAGTATATGAAGTAGTGGTTGGCAGAGGCATAAAAAACACAACACCTCCATTGAGAGATTCATTATCACTAATTGATTGGGGTAATGGTCCTTATTTCATGAATCAGAAAATTGCAGTTGCACCATCCATTCCAGCTCCATGGTGGATTGCTGCAAATAACTACGTAGATCTAGGCACGCAACAAATATTGAGTGCAGTATATGCTATGTATGCAGGAAATGCTAGTGTACAAAATGTTACTACAAATATTCCTGCTGGTCCGCCAAATACCTTTTTAACAACAGATAGTTTAGGGAATGTTAACTGGACATCACCCCAAGCAGCACAAGTCAATGTAACGCAAGTAACAAATGTAAACTTATCGCTAAGTATTACAACAGGACAAAATGCAAGGATACCTGCTAATACAACAACAATTGTTACTATACCGGTTCCGGGAGTAAAGCCAGGTGATCCGATTTTCGTTGCACCTCAAAATGATTATAGAGATTGGGCTGTGTATTCAGCTTGGTGTAGTGCGGATGGAGTAGTGTCTGTAAGGTTTGCAAACTTTACATCTTTACCAGTAGATGTTTTAGGAAGTCAATATAAAGTGGTCATAATTAAATAAACAAGAGTTAATAAGTGATATCTAGCATTAGTGCACATAACAAGATGAGAAAGTTGATCAAATACATAGCAATATGTTTATTGATTCTTTTTGCATTTTTATCTTCAGCTAAAGCTCAACGCTTTGGTGATAATCTAGGTGATCATAGAGCAACAGATACTTTGCGGATGAACAATTTTAGGATTGTGAACGCACAAGGTATCGCAATTGGTACAGCGCGTATTCTCAACAACAATATTGCTTTACAAATCGATGGACTTGATAAAGCATTGCTTTTGCCAAGGATTTCCGACACACTAGCTATTCCTGATGCAAATGCAGTGAATGGTATGTTGGTATATAGTTTAGCTGATGATAAGCTCTATGTACGTCAAGCTGGTTTTTGGAGAACTTTTGGAAGTGTTGGTAATGGAGTTGCTTCCTTGAACGGACAAGTTGGGGCGGTTAATATGAATGGCGATGACGTAACGATCACGGTTTCTAATTCAAGTGGAAATGATTGGGTGATTTCTGCCAAGAATACAATGGCTATATGGAATGCCAACAGATTAATGGGTAGACAACTTTCAGGTAGTGTACCTGCTAATGGACAGGTCTATGTTTGGAATTCTACTACCAGTGTTTGGGAACCTAAATCAATTGGAACTTTAACTGCGCCAACTGTAAATGGACAAAGGACAGATTCTTTAGTAACTACACTTAATGGAACACTTAGAAAAATCGCTTCTTCAGATATTCTTTTTGTGGCAGATACTGCAGCAATGTTGAATGGGTATGTTCG
>JBDKEH010000041.1:0-3351 GCA_039795345.1 Bacteroidota bacterium | reverse complement strand
ATATTTACTATGTAGTCTATCAATCGTCTCTTTATCATCATCGGTTGATTTCGCCATTTGAAGGCTTACTGCAGACTTTCTTTATCAGACATCAACACTTTGTATGTATTATATAGTAATGGTTCCTACAAGTGATTTTTCATCTACATAATATTGATGCATAAGATAAACTTGAAAATCTATTGCTTATGTATCATGAAAGTAAATGAACGACGCTGTTTTTCACTCCTTACATGATACTGCAACCCTTTATCTTCTCCATTCACCATTCGTCCCTACACACATATTTATGCGGTTGAGTACATGGGTTTTGTAGAACAGTTTTACACTGTAAATCGCAAAACTCAACCACCATATGAAAAGGTATTTTACATTCCTGATGCTCTTGATCACTACCACTGCATTTGCACAACAAACAGGTAGTATCACCGGTACTTTATCCGGTAATGGTCGCGCTATTGAAAGTGCTTCTGTTACCTTATTGAGACAAAAAGATTCCAGTCTGGTAAAAGCAGCTGTATCTGATAAAAACGGCATCTTCAGTTTTGAAAACATCGGTTTGGGGAACTACTTGGTTGCTATAAGCAGTGTGGGATATGAACGCTTTTACACCAACCCCATCACATTATCTGCTACTAACAGTGCTGTGAACCTGGGTGTTCAATCTTTAAAAGCAACTGATAATTCACTGGGTGAAGTAACCGTCACCAGTAAAAAACCTTTTCTGGAAATGAAAGCCGATAAGATGGTGGTAAATGTAGACGCATCTCCTTCCAATGCCGGTAATACTGCTTTGGAAGTATTGGAAAAATCTCCGGGTGTAGCTGTTGACAGAGATGGCAATATCAGTCTAAAAGGCAAACAAGGTGTGATCGTTTTATTGGATGGTCGTCCAACTTTCATGAGCAGTGAAGACTTGGCCAATATGTTGCGTGGCATGAATGCAAATCAATTGGATCAGATCGAGATCATGACCAATCCTCCTGCGCGTTTTGATGCCTCAGGTAATTCCGGTGTGATCAATATTCGCACGAAGAAAATCAAGACCAAAGGCTTCAATGGTAATGTGAATACAAGTTATGCGCAGGGTGTTTATCCGAAAGCGAGTGTGGGTACCAATCTGAATTATCGTATCAACAAACTGAATCTGTTTGGAAATTATAATTACAGTTATAGAGAAGCGTTTCAGCAATTCAGTATCCTAAGAAACTTTATCAACCCATCTACCAAAAATATCACCGGTACTTTTGATCAACGTGCTTACATGCCCGATAGTCGCAATTCACATTCCGGTAAAGTAGGCTTGGATTATACTTTCTCGAAAAAGACTTCTGCTGCATTGACCTTGAATGGTTTTGGGACCAAGATGGAATTCAACAATAACAGTGTCAGCAAGCTGACAGATGCAGTAGGTAATTTACAATCTACCATCTATGGTGGTACTAACATGACACCTCATGTAACCAACTATAGTGGGAACCTGAACTTCCGTCACCAATTTGATTCTATCGGTAGAGAATTGAGTTTTGATGCAGATTACATTCAGTACAAAGACAAACACCGTCAACGTTTTATCAATAGTATCTACGATGCCAACAATCAACTCATCGGTAAAGCAGATAGTTTGGTAGGTTATCTCCCATCAGGATTTGATGTGTATGCCGGGAAATTGGATTATGCTCAGCCTTTGAAGAATAAAGGAAGATTTGAAGCAGGTGCGAAAGTGAGTTTTGTAAACAGTGATAACAATATTCGTTTTGATAGTATCATCAATGGCAACCGAGTTCCGGATCTGACAAGATCAAATTATTTTATTTACAAAGAGAATGTGTATGCAGCTTATGTGAATCTGAATACACCATTGAGTACTAAATTATCCATGCAGGCCGGACTTCGTTACGAATACACCGATGCAAGGGGTGATCAAGTGACCAGTAATATTCAGTTTAAGAATACATACGGGCAGTTCTTCCCTACCCTATACTTGAGTTACAATCTGAATGAAAAACATATACTAGGCGCGAATTTTGGTCGCAGGATCATGCGTCCGCAGTACAGAAATCTGAATCCTTTTGTGTTCATTGTAGATAGGTATACATATCAAAAAGGAAATCCGAATCTGCAGCCTCAGTTCAGTAACAATATTGAATTAACGCATACTTATGCAGGCGCACTCACTACCACTTTGAATTACTCACATACCAGTGGTGTGATCTCAGAAGTGATCGAACAAAATGAAACTACCAAAGAAACATTTTTGATCAGAAAGAATATTGCTACCAGAAAACAATACGGAATTGCATTCAATTTCTATAAGCCGGTGACAAAATGGTTAACCGTAAGTTTAAACGCCAACCTTTTCAACAACCAGTTTAAAGGTGTTGTGAATGATTCCTTGATTGATATCAGTGTAAACTCAGGCAATTTCAGTGGAGCTTTACAAACCAAATTGGGTAAGGGATGGGATGCTGAGGTCAATGGCTTTTACAATACTAAGGGTGTGGATGGTGTGATGATCTACAAAGGAATGGGAATGTTTACGCTAGCCGTATCAAAATCTGTGATGAATAATAAAGGTCGCATTAGTTTGAACTATCGTGATCCATTTAAGATCCAAAGCTTCAATGGAACGGCGAAATATGCAACCGTAGATGCCACCATTAATAGCCGATGGGAAAACAGTATCCTGAATCTGAGTTTCAACTATCGTTTTGGTAAGAGCTTCAAAACCAATAAACGCAGCACCGGAAGTGCTACGGAAGAGCAGAGCAGAATTGGGGGATAGTAGAGAGTGAATTGTGAATTGTCAATTGTGAATGGAGAAAGAGGGACTTGCTATTTTTCACCATTCACAATTGACAATTCACAATTCACAGATATGCCATTTCTTCCTATCTTTCTACTATGAAATCCTACGATAACTTAGTGGAGGCTTTGGCTGATTTAAAACTGCTGGGATATACCACAGATTTCAACCTTGCTTTTGATCAGATCAAATGTGCCAGTACAGGGATCTGTTTATTACCTTCTCAATTCAACATCGTAGCGCATCACCGTTTTGAAGGAGATACCGATCCATCCAACTCAAGTATCTTATACGTCATTGAGTCGCATGACCAAACCATGAAAGGCATCCTGATCAATGCCTATGGAGCTTATAGTGATTCTTTGAGTGATGAAATGATTCGGAAACTGTCTATTCGTGAATTGTGAATTGTCAATTGTGAATAGGGTGTGAGATATTTTTCACCATTCACCATTCACAATTCACGAATCCGCCATTTCTTTCCATTTCTTCCTACATTCGACGAAACAAATCAACATGCTGCATCGTCGACATTTTCTTCAGTT
>JBDKEH010000037.1:0-19513 GCA_039795345.1 Bacteroidota bacterium | reverse complement strand
ACTTCGGCCAGATAGTGTCCGGTATAATTTAATAATAATGTGAGTACACTATCAAGAATAGATTCTAATGAATTCGATTGATAAAAGTATTCATCGATTTCAAGTGCAATACGTCTTTCTTGTTCTAATTTTTCTTTTTCATTGATATCCTGCATAGCGCCGATCATTCTTCTTCCTGTTCCATCGGGACGTCTAATGATATAACCTCTATCTGAGATCATGATGAAATCACCATTTGCTTTCTTGTATCGATATTTATCTTCCCAGAAATTTTCTTTGCTATCAATTACCTTCTGAAGACCTGCAGAAACCCTTTCTAGATCGGCGGGATGTATATGTGATGCCCATTCACTTACATCATTACTCATCTTATCAGTATCATAACCAAATAAGGTTTGAAATCCTTCGCCCCAAAGAACATGATTTGTTTTTAAGTCCCAATCCCAAATGGCATCGTTGGTGGCCTTTTTAAGATATTCATACCGTTCGTTGCTGATTTCTAATTGTCTTCTTTCTTTTTTCAGTATCAGGTCGCCTTTGATTCTTTCCGACTCATCTCTGGCAATACAATACATTAATTCACCTTTTTCGTCCCATTGTGCTGTCCATACGATATATGCTATTTCTCCATTTTTCCTCACATACCTGTTTTGAAAAGTAGAGGTTTTTAAACCCTGCATTATTTTAACAGCAATTTCCTCTGTTTTTGGCCTGTCATCAGGATGTACCAATTCCATGTATTCTTTATTCACCAATTCACTGGGGAAATAACCCAGCATCATAAAGCAAGCATCGCTTACTTTTTTGAATGTGCCATCTTTGCCTATAGTACAAATCATATCTACAGAAGATTCAAATATTTTTTCATTTTCGTATGAAACTTCCTGTAGCTGAATATCTTTTAATACGGTATCGGTAACATCATACAGTGTGATAGCAGCGTATTTTTCTTTGTTATTTTCTAAATACTCTGATATGTGTATTCCCATCCATCGAAAAGTACCATCTGCATGAATGAAAGTAAAAGCAGGAATGTCTTTTCCTTTTTGTTGGAAAGTATGTCTAAATAGATCTGCTGCTTTTTTTCGATCCTGTTCAGGAATCATCGAAAAAATCGTTTTCCCTTTTATATCATCATAGTTTATGCCCAGAAGTGATACTAGATCTGCATCTGCGTTTTTGCAAACACCGACCTCATCAACCATCATCTTACAACACTTCATCCCAGCTAGATTTTTATTGAATGGAATGAGCTCTTCTGTCGGCAAATGAAAATTTCGAAATTGTTCTGTCACATTTTTAGCAATCCCAAACATACCCACCTGTCGATTTTCAACAATCAATGGAGTACTTGTAACATATAGTGTCAGTACCTGCTGATTCGTATTTTTAATCTCAAGAATTTGAGAAGCGGCATCTCCTCTTTTTGTTTTTTCCATTAGTAAAAATGCCCGGTTCCTATAGTCATCAGTTATAATGGAAAAAAAATTCTTCCCGTATAACTCAGAAAAATGGATGTCACAGAGGTCTAAGAATTGTTGATTGGAAAATGTAAAATTTCCATTTATATCTGTTGTAAATATTGCATCAATACTATTCTCGAGAAGGGTTTGGAATGCTTTTCTATTGTATTGAACAACTTTTAAAACATCTTTTTGAGATATCCTTTGTGTTACGCTTTCTGTGACATCTTCTGCGGAGTGGATAATGGATATAACGTTTCCATTATCGTCAATAACAGGAGAGTTGATCGCATTCCAATACCTTACTTCAAACTCTCCCGTTTCTTCAATGAATATATCATATTTCTGAGCTAGTAGTTTTTGCGGTTTTCTTGTTTCCAATACCTTTTGAAGGCTCATGAATAAAGCAGCTGATCCGGAAGCCAATTGATCAAGAGGGTTATCCGGGAAAACTTCAAAAATGCCTTTTTGCTTAATGTCATTTAATGAAGTATGTGTTACATCCAAATAAGCTTTGTTGGCATCAAGGATGCTAAAAGTAGGAGAGTTACTATTGAGTAGTAAGCATGGTACCTGGATCGCATGAAAAAAATCATGGTTGGATAATAAACCGTTCATACTGATTTCGGTTTAGGATCATACAATGTAGCTCAAGTATATAAATATAAGTAATGTTATCCTGAATAACGATCATTAAACCATCAATTTGTTAATACCTAAAAATGTGTAGAAGTGTACTTGTAAGAATTTAAAACAAATGTGTTCAAATGACGGAATAGGTAGCTGACAAATGCAAGGGAATAGAATGGAATGATTTATAATAAAAAAAGCAGCAAATATTTTGCTGCTTTTGTGCCCAGAACAGGAATCGAACCTGCACTACCTTGCGATAACCAGATTTTGAGTCTAGCGCGTCTACCAGTTCCGCCATCTGGGCTTTTTATTGGGCTGCAATGATACGATAAAATTTGAAAATTTTACACTTTTCAGATTTTATCCAAATACTTCTTTTTAAAATAGTACTCCTTTACTTGCAGCAACTCTTTTTCGGTAGTAATACCCTCCTGATAATTTGTAATAATCGCTTCCACGGGTTCATATATCTGTTTTTTCAGTTGATCAATAGTGGCGGTAATACTGTCGGTATCGCCCTCTTCCCTAAGCTCATTCAATTCCATTACTTCCATCAAAAAATCGGGGGATAACTGGTATTTTTCCTCCTCTTCCAGTAACCCCTTTAATTGTAACACATATTTGAGCGTCTCATCACGATCTTTTAAAGTTTTGAACGCTTTATTGACCTGTGCCGATACCTGTAATGCCTCTTCCTGCTCCTCCTCTGAAGCCTGTACAAAACGATCCGGATGATACTTTCGCTGTAACTCGAAATATTGTTTCGACAACTGACTGGTATCAGGTTGTAGGGTAATTGGCAGGTTGAATAATTCGAAATGGTTCATGGGTGGTGGAAAGTCAAAAGTGAAAAGTCAAAAGTGAAAAGTCAAAAATGAAAAGGATTAGAATACCAACCTTCCTTTCACCTTTCACTTCTCACTTTTCACTCCCTTAAAACACTATCTTGCCCAAAATTACTTCAATGCTCGTTATCGGACTTATCAGAGAGGGAAAAATTCCGGCGGATAACCGGGTGGCACTTACGCCCGGACAATGCAAATGGTTACAAAAGAATGTGCCGGATCTGAAAATAAAGGTACAACAGTCGCCTAATCGCTGTTTCAGTGACCAGGAGTACAGAGATGCAGGGATGGAAGTAGCGGAAGATCTGTCTGATTGTGCCATCCTCCTGGGTATTAAAGAGGTACCCGTAAACATGCTGATTCCCAATAAAACCTATCTATTCTTTTCTCATACAAAGAAAAAACAACCCTATAACCAGGCTTTGTTGCATGCCATGATGGATAAAAACATTACGTTGGTGGATTATGAATGTCTGGAACATACGGACGGACAACGCATCATTGGTTTTGGATTTTTTGCAGGTATTGTTGGGGCACATAATGGCATCATGTGTTATGGGAATAGGACCGGTTCTTATCATTTGAGCAGGGTAGTAGAAGTAAAAGATTACCGAGAATTGATCCATACTTATTTCGGACTCAAACTTCCGAATATCAAAATAGCGGTTACCGGTAGTGGGCGAGTTGCACATGGTATTTTAGAAATCATGAACCTAATGGATGTACAGGAGGTAGAACCTGATGAATACCTAAACCGTTCATTTACCTATCCGGTATATGTGCATTTGAAAGGAAGTGACTTGTACAGACATAAAATAAACCGCACTTATCAACGAGATCATTTTCACCATCATCCGGAAGAATATGATTGCATCTTCAAACAATATTGTGCTGATACCGATATTCTCATGAATGGTATTTATTGGGATCATAATATTCCTCGTTTATTTGAAACGGATGACTTACGTGCAGCTGATTTTCGCATTCAAACCATAGCAGATATTACAGATGATAAGGGGGGAAGTGTTCCTTGTAATTTAGGTGATGGTAGTATTGATGATCCTGTGTATGGAGTGGATCGATCTTCATTTGAAAAAACGGCGCCTTATTTGTCTAGCAGTGTAGATGTAATGGCAGTCGGTAATTTACCCAATGAATTACCTCGCGATGCGAGTAAATATTTTGGTGAACAGTTGATCAAATATGTGTTGGATGATATTAGAAAGGGAGGGAGTGAGACCATTGATCGTGCTACGATTCTTTCCAAAGGAAAACTGACTACTTATTTTGATTATTTGTCGGATTATGCGGCTCATTGATTTGATTGCCACTGAGGGCACAGAAATACACAGAAAATATTTTCAGTGCTCTCAGTGGCAATCAAAACGCCAGATAATAATCTTTCAACAGCTCAGTAAAAGCCTCAGTATACACCCCATTTTCTTTAATGCGTATGGTCTTCTTTTCACTGGCAGTAATAGATTTTTCAAACCAGAACATCACTCGGAAAGGAGTATGTTTTTCTGTCTGACAAACCTCTATCGTTTCAGTAGCTGTCAATCCTTTTTGTGCTGCTAAATCAATTGCTTCCTTTTTTCTATGGGCTGGTAAAAGCAATGCGAATTTGCCATTGGATTTGAGTAGTCGCGTTACATTTTCAAACAAAGACACCAATGTTAACCCTGTATCGTGTAAAGCCAGATTGCGTTGACTATCCGGACTTTTCAAATCCTTTTCATAAAAAGGAGGATTGGATACAATTAGATCATACGATGGCGCCTGCCAGTTGGCAAGATCTGTATGATGTACATGGATGCGTTCACCCCATACAGCATCCGCAGCATTCGCGATGGCTTGTTGTGCAGCATCTTGTTGAATATCGATGGCATCAATGACTCCATCAAATTTTTGAGCCAACATAAGTGCCAGTAATCCGGTACCTGTCCCAATATCTAAAGCACGCTGATTCTTCCTATCAACTGTCAACTGTCCACTCTCCACTTTCCTCCCCACCCATGCTCCGAATAAACAAGCATCGGTACAAACCTTCATCGCACACTGATCCTGGTGAATCGTGAATTGCTTGAATTGGAAATACGAGTTGGGCATAACACAAAGGTAAGCGTGCAAGGTTTTCAAGAGGAGTTATTATCTTAGAGAAGATGAAGACAAGTTTTTTCAATAAATACAAAACGATTGGATTGTATGGGATATCGCTCGCTGTTCTCTTGCTGTTATTAAGATGGTTAGAATTGAAATTCCTGATCTATAAGAACGCTTTTGAGATCTATGCAGGGATCATCGCTTTGTTTTTTACCGGATTGGGAATATGGTTGTCCAGAAAATTAACCCATCCAAAAACAGAGACACGCATTATTGAAAAAACGGTATATCGTGATCCATCTCTTCCTTTTGAGGTCAACAGTAAGGAAATGGAAGCATTGGGTATCAGTGAAAGAGAGTTGGAAGTATTGCAGTTGATGTCGCAAGGAATGAGTAACCAGGAAATAGGGGATGCCTTATTTGTATCACTTAATACGGTCAAGACTCATGCTGCACGAATTTTTGAAAAACTGGAGGTGCAACGAAGAACACAAGCCATTGAAAAAGCAAAAAAGATCGGTTTGATCGCCTAATGATTCATGCTTTTGGATGATTTCTGAAGAAGATGGTCAAAATCACCCGAAAGTATGAACGAAAAGAAAAGCGGAGATGCGACTTTAGTGGTTCATTTATCACCCAAAACCAACACGATATGAAAAAAGTTGTTCTTGTTAATGGCATCATTGCCGGATTGATCGTCAGTGTATTGATGGTTGCTTCTACCATGTATTTTAAATCTTCCGGCGACCACGAAAATGGAATGATCTATGGGTATGCCTCTATGATCCTTGCATTTGCTTTCATTTTTGTAGGTATAAAAAGTTTTCGTGACCGATATAATGATGGTGTGATCAGTTTCGGCAAAGCATTTAAGATCGGATTATTCATAGCCTTGATCGCTTCCACCTTTTATGTGGCCACCTGGTTAGTGGAATACTTTTATTTTTTTCCCGACTTTGCTGAAAAATATGCTGAGATAGAACTTGCCAAAGCAAAAGCTGCAGGGGCTACTGAGGCAGAATTAGCCAAGCAAACAGCCGAAATGGCCAGTTTTGCAAAATGGTATAAAAATCCGCTATTCAATGCCTTAATGACCTACGCAGAAATCTTACCGGTTGGACTATTGGTTTCTTTGATCAGTGCTTTGTTGTTGAAAAGAAAGTAAGTAAGAAAGAAAGAAACTTCTGGCTATTAGCTGCTAGCTATTAGCATTTTTTGAAATCGTTTTATATCAATAATAAAGCCATTCATGCTATTGAATGGCTTTATTATTGATGGCTTAAAGCTAGTAGCTAATTGCTAATAGCTAGTAGCTTGTTATTCCGCCGTCAAACTCGCCATCAAATACTCTTGATTTAAGCGAGCGATATTGCTGATGGAAATTTCTTTTGGACAAGTAGCTTCACACGCGCCGGTATTGGTACATGCACCAAAACCTTCTTTATCCATTTGAGCCACCATGTTCAGTACACGTGATTTGCGTTCAGGTGCACCTTGTGGTAACAATGCTAGGTGAGATACTTTAGCACTGAGGAACAACATTGCAGAGCTGTTCTTACAGGCTGCAACACAAGCACCGCAACCAATACACATCGCTGCTGCGAATGAACTGTCTGCTTTGTCTTTTTCAATGGGTAGGGCATTACCATCTACGGCATTACCGGTATTCACACTGATATAACCTCCTGCTTGAATGATACGGTCGAATGCAGAGCGGTCTACCATCAAGTCTTTGATCACAGGGAATGCATTGGCTCTCCATGGTTCAACAACGATGGTATCACCATCTTTGAAAGCACGCATATGCAACTGACAAGTGGTGTTTGCTTGCCATGGACCATGGGGCTTACCATTGATGTACATTGAGCAAGCACCACAAATACCTTCGCGACAATCATGGTCAAACGTAACCGGATCTTCTCCGTCACGGATCAATTGCTCGTTCAGTACGTCAAACATTTCCAGGAAACTCATTTCACTTGAAATGTTCTCAACCCTGTAAAGTTTGAACTCGCCTTTACTGTCTTTATTTTTTTGTCTCCAAACCTTAAGGTTGAGATTCATAGTATAATGTTCCATAGCAACAAATTGAAAATCGTTATTTATAGTTACGCTGACTTGGCTTAATTACATCATAATTTAATGCTTCTTTATGTAATTCCCACTGGTGTTCACCTTTGAACTCCCAAGCAGCTACATACATATAGTTAGCATCATCACGTAAAGCTTCACCTTCTTCTGTTTGAGATTCTTCACGGAAGTGGCCGCCACAGCTTTCATTACGGTTCAATGCGTCTATACACATGAGTTCTCCTAGTTCAATAAAGTCTGCAACGCGATTGGCTTTATCCAATTCAGGATTCATTTGTTCAATTTCACCCGGGATACGTACATCACTCCAGAATTCTTTCTTTAATGCCTGGATCTCAGCAATGGCTTGTTTCAAGCCTTGTTCATTTCTTGCCATACCGCATTTATCCCACATGATCTTACCCAAACGCTTATGGAAACTTTCTACGGTTTGTTTTCCTTTAATGTTCATCAAATGATGGATACGATCGTTCACGGCTTTCTCTGCCTCCGCAAATGCCGGATGATCAGTAGAGATCGCTTTGCTGTAGATCTCATCAGCAAGATAGTTACCAATCGTGTAAGGAATCACAAAGTATCCATCTGCCAAACCTTGCATCAGGGCAGATGCACCTAAACGGTTTGCTCCGTGGTCACTGAAATTCGCTTCACCGAGTGCGTATAAACCTGGAACCGTTGTTTGTAATTCATAATCGACCCACAATCCACCCATAGTGTAGTGAACAGCAGGGTAGATGCGCATTGGAACTTCATATGGATTTTCACCTGTGATCTTTTCATACATATCGAACAGGTTACCATACTTTTCTTTTACCACTTCTTTACCCATGGCAATGATCTCTTCCATGCTGGCATTGCTCTTTCCTTGCTTATTGGCTTCTGTACGACCATATCTTTCAATGGCAGAAGCATAATCCAGGTAAACAGCCTGCTTTGATGAACCTACACCATAACCTGCATCACATCTTTCTTTCGCAGCACGAGATGCTACGTCTCTTGGTACAAGGTTACCAAAGGCCGGATATCTTCTTTCGAGATAATAATCTCTCTCTTCTTCAGGAATATCTGTTGCTTTTCTAGTATCGTTTTGTTTTTTCGGTACCCAAATACGACCATCATTACGCAGCGACTCAGACATCAATGTCAATTTAGACTGATGATCTCCACTCACCGGAATACAGGTTGGGTGGATCTGCGTAAAACATGGGTTGCCAAATAAAGCACCTTGTTTGTGTGCTTTCCATGCAGCAGTTACGTTACTTCCCATGGCATTGGTAGACAGATAGAATACGTTACCATAACCACCTGAGCAAAGCAATACTGCATGACCAAAATGACGTTCCAGTTTACCACTTACTAAGTCACGAGCGATAATACCACGTGCTTTACCATCGATCTTAACGATCTCCAGCATCTCATGGCGACTGTACATTTTCACATTACCCAATGCCACTTGACGCTCTAAAGCTTGGTAAGCACCTATTAATAATTGCTGTCCGGTTTGTCCTGCAGCATAGAAAGTTCTCTGTACTTGCGTACCTCCAAATGAACGGTTACTCAGTAATCCGCCATATTCACGTGCAAAAGGAACACCTTGAGCCACGCACTGGTCAATAATATTGGCACTTACTTCAGCCAGACGATGAACATTGGCTTCACGTGCACGGTAATCACCTCCTTTAATAGTATCATAGAAGAGACGGAAAACGCTGTCACCGTCGTTCTGGTAGTTCTTAGCGGCATTGATACCACCCTGTGCAGCGATTGAGTGTGCACGACGCGGAGAATCCTGAAAGCAGAAAGCTTTCACTTTGTAACCCAGTTCGCCCAGGGATGCTGCAGCAGATGCGCCGGCAAGACCGGTACCTACAACAATCACTTCCAGCTTACGTTTGTTGGCAGGATTCACCAACTTACAATGTCCTTTGTAATCTGTCCATTTACTTTCTAAAGGTCCTGCGGGAATTTTCGCATTCAGCATACGAGACGATTTTTTGAGTGAAAAGAGTAAAAGTGAAAAGTGAAAGGTGAAAAGTGAAAAATTCGTTTCACTTTTCACCTTTCACTTTTCACCTATTGAATCCATTTAAAATAAAAACTGATAGGCATCATTGCGAAAACCAGTGGAACGATGACTGAGAATCCGTATCCGATGCTCACCAGCATTTTGTTATACTTTTTATTGTGAACTCCCAGCGTCTTGAATGCGCTTTGGAATCCATGTGCCAGATGATAAGCCAGCGAAATACAACCGATCACATAAACAATCACTACCCATAGAACGCTGAACTCGGTTTTCATCTTTTCATATAAATTGATTTCAGGACCTAATAAGAATCCTTGATTGGATCTGTTCGGAAACCAGAAATGAGACATATGCATGATCAAGAACAAAAGGATCAGTGTGCCCAAGAGTCCCATGCTGCGGCTATACCACTTACTTCCATCGCTGTATGCTACTGCATAACCAACAGAACGCTTTTTCTTGTTTTCAAGAGTCAGAAGATAACCTTGATAGATGTGCAGGATAAATCCTACAAAAAGTCCGATCTCAAGGATGCGGGGAACCCAGTTACCACCCATGAAGTGGGCTGCGTGTAAAAACATTTCACCTCCATCGTTGGCCCAGATACAGGCATTCAATCCGGCATGAACGATCAGAAAGAGGATCAGGAAAATACCGGTTAGTCCCATGACCAGCTTCTTTCCAACTGATGAAATAAATACTTGTTTCCAGGTCATATCGCAAGTTTATGTTTTAAGAAATCGCTGCAAAAATAGCACAGAAGGTGATAGCTATTCCTCAAACGAAAAACTTTTTTCATGCATAATGTTGATAAACAACATGAAATACGCAATTGTTCTCGCTTTTCAGGCTGTTTTTTCTATTGTTGAACTTGCTTTCGCTCAGTAGCCATCGTCTTTGAACATTCAGACCATCCGCCATCTATTTCTCGGAAGTATCCACCCATAAAATTCTCGTGGTGCATTCCTGTTCACACCTTACATTTGGATATGTTTAAATTGCTCAGCATTTTATGGAATAGTTTCCGAATGGCACTTCAGGAACTACGTGTCAATAAATTGCGCACTTTTCTGTCCTTGTTTGGCATTACGATCGGTATTTTTTGCATAATTGGAGTATTAGCTACTGTAGACAGTCTAGAGCGCAAAGTGCAAAATGACATCAAAGCATTTGGGAGCAATACCATCTACATTGATAAATGGGACTATAGCGGTGGAGGCCCTGACTATCCTTGGTGGAAATTTGTGAAGCGACCTGCGATGAAGGAATCTGAAATGAGCTTTATCAAAACCAAAAGCCAACTGGCTAGTAATATTGCCTTTTTTGTTTCTACCTCTTCTAATATTAGTTACAAAGACAATATCCTGAGTAATATCAATTTATATGGTATCACACAGGAATACAATGCCATTCAAACCATAGAGATAGATCAGGGACGTTACCTGAATGAAGCTGAATTCCTTCGCGGTACAACTTCTGCTGTGATTGGTTTTTTTGTAGCGGAACAATTATTTGGCTCTCCACAGAAAGCAGTCGGTAAACAGATCAGTTACAGTGGAAAAAGATTGAATATCGTTGGCGTTGTTAAAAAGCAAGGACAAAGCTTTATTGGAGGCTTTGATTATGATCAATCTGTGCTGGTTGCTTACAATTATTTTGCCAGCGTCTATAATCCTGATCTGAATAGCCCTGTGATCATGGTTCAAGGCAAACCCAATGTATCTTCTGCAGCACTTGCCGATGAATTAACAGGTGTTATGCGACAATTAAGAAGGTTAAGTCCGGCTGAAGAAAATAATTTCTCTTGTAATGATGTCGCACAATTCAGTGAACAGGTCAGCGGTTTCTTCGGACAAGTAAGTGCCGGTGGATGGGCCATTGCTGGATTGAGTTTGATTGTTGGTGCATTTGGTGTAGCCAATATCATGTTTGTAACGGTTCGTGAAAGAACCAGTCAGATCGGATTGAAAAAAGCGATCGGTGCAAAGAAGAGAACCATTTTAACAGAGTTCTTATTGGAAAGTGCATTTCTGTGTATCATCGGTGGGTTAATTGGTTTGGCCTTGGTATGGTTGATGTCGTTGGTATTAAGCGCCGTGCTCCCTTTTCCTATATACATTGCTCCCAATATTATTATTCTGGCACTCAGTATTTGTATTGTATTGGGCATTATTTCTGGAATTATTCCTGCGTCTATTGCAGCAAGAATGGATCCGGTAGTAGCCATCAGAACAAAATAATAGGTGGAGACTCTTTTCTTAGCGTTAATTTTGCAGACTCATTGTAAAACATAGAGTCATCCATTCACCTATTACCATATTAGCTATTGAGTCATCTTGTGATGAAACCTCTGCATCTGTATGTGTGGATGGAAAGATATTATCGAATTTCATCGCGAATCAGTCAGTGCATGAACAATATGGCGGGGTAGTGCCTGAACTGGCGAGCCGGGCACACATGCAAAATATTGTTCCCGTAGTACACCAAGCGCTGTCAACTGCCAACTGTCAACTGTCAACTATCAATGCAATCGCATTCACACAAGCACCGGGCTTGATAGGTAGTTTATTGGTAGGAGCTCAGTTTGCAAAATCTATGTCCTTAGCATTGAATGTTCCATTGATTGGAGTGCACCATATGCAGGCACATGTTTTGGCCAATCTGATCATGGAACCTGCACCCACATTTCCTTTTTTATGTTTAACAGTGAGTGGCGGACATACACAGATTGTATTGGCACGTTCACCTTTGGATCTAGAAGTGATCGGTGAAACCATTGATGATGCGGCAGGAGAGGCATTTGATAAAACAGCAAAGTTGTTAGGATTGCCTTATCCCGGTGGACCATTGATCGATCGATATGCAAAAGAAGGAGATGCCAAGAAATTTTCTTTTGCAGAACCACAAATACCGGAGTTGAATTTTAGTTTCAGTGGACTAAAGACATCCGTATTATACTTCTTGCAAAAACAATCGCCGGATTTCATTCAAGACAATCTTCATGACCTGTGTGCTTCTATTCAACATACTATTGTGAATATTTTGATCAAGAAGTTGAAAAAAGCAGTACAACAAACGGGTATTCAACAAGTATGTATTGCCGGGGGGGTAAGTGCGAACAGTGGTTTGCGAAAAGCATTACAAGAGGCAGGGGAGAAACATGGATGGCAAACTTTTATTCCTCCATTTGAATATTGTACCGATAATGCAGCCATGATCGCTATTACAGCGTATTATAAGTACCTAAAAGAAGATTTTATTGGCTTGGATGCCAATCCGAGTGCAAGGGCCAGCTGGTAGCTAACTTCACACAAAAACAAAGGGAAATCCCAACCATTAGCCGTAATTTTGCCGCCTGAAAAACAAAGCAAGCAATGATCAGTGCAAGAAATATCACCCTGGCTTATGGTAAGAGGGTATTGTTCGATGAAGTGAATATCAATTTCGTTAAAGGGAATTGCTATGGTGTTATTGGAGCCAATGGTGCCGGTAAATCTACTTTTCTTAAAATATTGAGTGGTGAAATAGAACCCAATAAAGGGGCCGTTGAAATCACGCCGGGTGAGCGTATGTCTTTCCTCAAACAAAACCAATTTGAGTTTGATGAGTGCACCGTTCTTAACACAGTGTTGATGGGTCACAAAAAAATGTGGGATATCATGCATGAGCGTGAAGCCATCTATGCAAAAGCTGATTTTTCTGAAGAAGATGGTATCCGCGCAGGTGAATTGGAAGCAGAATTCGGAGAGATGGGTGGTTATACCGCAGAAAGTGATGCCGCAACACTATTGAGCAGTCTGGGTATCAAAGATGATATGCACAATAGTCTGATGAAAGATATTCCTTCCAACATGAAAGTGCGTGTTTTATTGGCGCAGGCATTGTTCGGAAATCCGGATATCTTGTTATTGGATGAGCCTACTAACGGTCTGGATATTGAAACCATCGGATGGTTAGAAAACTTTTTGGCCGATTATGAAAACATTGTATTGGTTGTGAGTCACGACCGACATTTCTTGGATACGGTATGTACCCACGTTGCAGATGTGGATCGTTCGAAGATCAAAGTGTTTACCGGTAACTATACTTTCTGGTATGAATCATCTCAGTTGATGAGTCGACAGATCAATGATAAGAATAAGAAGGTAGAAGAGAAGCGTCAGGCTTTATTGGACTTCATCGCTCGTTTCTCAGCGAATGCATCGAAAAGTAAGCAGGCAACATCGAGAAAGAAAGCTTTGGAGAAGTTGACCATTGAAGAGATCGAACCATCTAACCGTAAATATCCCGGAATTATATTCCAACCATTACGTGAAGTAGGGAACCAGATCTTGAATGTAGAGAACCTGAAGAAAGCAGTTGATGGACGTGTGTTATTTGATAAAGTAAGCTTTAGTATCAATAAAGGAGAGAAGATTGCCTTTTTGAGCAAGGATCCATTGGCAGTAACCAGTTTCTTTGAAGTGATCAATGAAAACGCACAAGCCGATGCCGGAAAATTTGAATGGGGTACCACTATTACCAAAGCCTACTTGCCGGTTGAGAATAGTGAATTTTTCACTGAAGGATTGAATCTAATGGATTGGTTACGTCAATATGTTCCTTCTCATGTAACCGATGCGGATGAGCCATTTATCCGTGGATTCCTTGGTAAGATGTTGTTCAGTGGTGATGATATCATGAAGAAAACCAATGTGCTGAGTGGAGGAGAGAAAGTGCGTTGCATGGTGAGCAGAATGATGTTGCAGAATCCGAATCTGATTGTATTGGATCAGCCTACCAACCACTTGGATTTGGAAAGTATTCAGAGTTTCAATGAAGGTTGTATCAGTTTCCCGGGTATTGTTTTATTGACTTCTCATGACCATACTTTCATGCAAACAGTGGCCAATCGCATCATTGAATTGACACCGAAGGGTATCATTGATCGTTTGATGACATTTGATGAATACATGGAAGACAAGAGAGTGAAGGAATTAAGAGAAGAAATGTATGCCTAATTCGCCTCTCGCGAATTATGTTACCGTATTTCCCGCAAATCTTTTTGGAAGGGTTGTTTAGAAGCAAATACTATTTAGTTTAGCTCTTAAACAACCCTTTATATGTCTGTTATAAAAATTCCATTACTGTTCACTGGATCACTCGGGGAAAAAAGATTGTATACTTTATTTGATAGTGGAGCCAACCTTTCTTGTATCCATCCCGATTTTGTATCTGGACTAGAAATTCCAACTGAGCTAAGTGCAACCAGAAAACTTTTAACTGCTAGTCAAGGTCATTATATCGAAGTTTCACATCGTATTATTGTTGATTTCTGGATAAATGATGTGTATGTAAGTGATGAGTTCTTGATCGTGCCCGGTTTAACCGAAGAAGCTGTAGTAGGTGCTGTCACCATGCAGAAATGGCGCATGAAATTGGACTTTGATCATGACACCGTTCATGTTGATCCCAAAGTGATGATCATGCAGTTGATCTGATTTCTTTTTGTATTCACCTAATAGGCCATTCAATTCAAGGATGGCTTTTTTGTTTTCACTATCTTAGGCAACTTAAATTGCCATCATGAGAAATTTGCTTTTAGCCGTTGCGCTGCTTTGTACTATGGGTCTGCAGGCACAAAATTTAGATTATTACTTGCCTAAGAATGTTCGCTACAATCCATCTATCCCAACACCTTCATCGGTGATTGGTCATGAAGTGGGTGAGTGGCATGTAACACATGATCGTTTGGTGAATTACATGAAAGCAGTTGATGCTGCATCTGATCGTGTAACCTTGCAACAATTGGGAACTACTTATGAAGGTCGCCCTCAATTAGCGCTCATCATTACATCACCCAAGAATCATCAGAACCTAGAACAAATTCGTCAGCAACATGTACAACTGACGCAGGTGAATCAGTCGGGTAGTTTGAATGTGAATGATATGCCTGCAGTTGTTTGGATCGGACATAGCATTCATGGTAATGAAAGCAGTGGTTCGAACGCATCATTATTGACCACATATTATTTAGCTGCTGCACAAGGGCCTGAAATAGATGCGCTCTTAGATAAGACAGTCGTACTATTAGATCCATCATTTAATCCTGATGGATTGAATCGCTTTGCAACATGGGCTAACATGCATAAGAGTCAAACCCTGGTATCTGATCCTCAGGCAAGAGAGTTCAATGAAGTGTGGCCGGGGGGAAGATTCAATCACTATTGGTTTGATTTGAATCGCGATTGGTTGCCTGCTCAACACAGAGAAAGCCAAAATCGCTTGCAATTATTTCATCAATGGAAACCCAATATTTTGACTGATCATCATGAAATGGGAAGTAATGCTACTTTCTTCTTTCAACCCGGAGTACCATCAAGAGTGAACCCGAATACACCTGCCAAGAATCAGGAGTTAACGGCTGCTATCGGAAATTATCACGCTAAATTTTTTGATAGCATTGGTTCTTTGTATTTCACAAAAGAAGGGTATGATGATTTTTATTATGGCAAAGGTTCTACTTATCCGGATATCAATGGTGGTGTAGGTATTCTATTTGAACAAGCGAGTAGTCGCGGTCATGCGCAGGATACGGAAAATGGATTACTGACTTTTCCTTTTACTGTACGTAATCAATTTACGGCAGCGTTGTCTACTTTGGAAGCAGCCAAACAATTGCGTGTTGATATGTTGAAGTACCAGCGTGATTTTTACAAAGAGGTAGAAAAAGAAGCTGCAGCTTATCCGGTAAAAGCATTTGTGATCGGTGATCAGTTTGATCAGACACGCACCAATATTTTTGTTCAAATGTTGCTTAGACATCAGGTAGACATCTTCCAATTAAAACAAGATTTCACAGCGGATGGAAAACAATTCAAAGCTGGCAAAGCGTTTGTGATTCCTGCAGCACAGCAACAATTTAAGATCATTAAGACTGTTTTAGAAAAAACCTTTGAGTACAAAGACAGTTTGTTTTATGATGTTACTGCATGGACCATGTCACTGGCTTTTGGTTTGCCAACAGCAGAGCTCAAAACAGGATTTGATCAGCTATTAGGAGCCAAAGTGATCAATGCAGTACCATTGAGTCAACCACTCATGAATTTATCAGCCAATGCTGCTGCTTATGCTTTTCGTTGGGATGATTACAACGCACCTAAAGTATTGTTTCAGTTACAATCCAAGGGCATCAAAGCCAAAGTAGCTACACAGAAATTCAAGATGATGGTAGATGGGAAAGAGGAATCCTTTGATTACGGTACCATTGTGATTCCGATGGGAACACAATCTGTAAAAGGAAAAGAGTTGGCAACACTGATCGGCTCTGTTGCAGCGGGAACAGGCGTAGAAGTGTTTGCCATCCCTACAGGACTAGCTGCCGGGGGCATTGATTTAGGAAGTGCCAGCTTGAACAATGTGAAAACACCACGTATTATGATGTTTGGAGGAACAGGAACCAGTGCTACAGATGTAGGAGAGATCTGGCACATGATCGATATCCGTTATCAAATGCCGGTGAGTATTGTAGATGTAGAGCGTTTCAATTCCATCAATGCAGATAAATACAATGTGATCATCATGCCATCGGGTTCATACAATAACCTGAACAAATCTGCCCAAGATAAATTGAAAGAATGGATCAGTGCAGGTGGTACGCTTGTGGCAACAGAAGATGCTACCAAATGGCTCGCTACCAATGGCTTTACCAAAGTGATCTTCAGAAATGCAGAAGAAAAAAGAGATACCACTTTGCAATTGCCTTATTATCTCCGTTCAGATGAAATGCGCGCAAAAGATATGGCTGGCTCATTGTTTGAGGCCCAGTTAGATCTGACACATCCTTTGGCATACGGTTATCGCCAACCTTCAGTGAGTATTTTTAAGTCGAATACGTTGTTCATGGATCAAAACAATAATCCATACGACTCGCCGGTGATGTATACCGAAAATCCATTGCAAAGTGGGTATTTGTACAGGGGGTATAAAGAAGTGGTGAAAAAGAGTGCTGCCATCAATATTGATGCGGTAGGCAGAGGGAAGGTGATTTCTATGGTAGACAACCTCAATTTTAGAGCATTCTGGTTGGGAACTTCCAAGTTATTCATGAATGCCGTGTTTTTTGGAGACATTATCAGACTTTAAAACTTATTTCCGTGATTTTCAGTGTTTTCTGTGGCAATCAATGCCACTGAGGGAACAGAAAATCACGGATTTATTTTTAGAAATGAGGGTGGTAGGAAGGTGAAATGTGGAAAACCCGGCTCAAAAAATTCGTTCCAAATGGAATTTATACGGGTAGTGTGAACAAATTCATTAAAAAAAGAGAATTTCGTATGGATATTTTGGAGCATTTCCCTACCTTTGCCGTCCCGAAAAAAATTGAGTCATGGCAAGAGTATGTCAGGTTACTGGAAAAAAGCCGATCGTAGGAAATAGTGTTTCTCACTCAAACATTAAGACCAAGCGTCGTTTTTTACCGAATTTACAAAAGAAGCGTTTCTTTTTTGCTGAGGAAGACCGTTGGGTAACCCTGAAGGTTTCAACTGATGCTTTAAGAACCATCAATAAGAATGGTTTGGCAACTGTGATCAAAGAAATGAGAGCCCAGGGAGCTAAGATCTAATTAACAAAAAGAAAAAACTACCTAATACAATGGCAAAGAAAGGTAACAGGGTACAGGTGATTTTGGAATGCACTGAGCATAAGACCACAGGTCTGCCAGGTACAAGCCGCTATATCACTACCAAAAACAAGAAGAATACGCCTGAGCGTATGGAACTGAAAAAGTTCAACCCAATTTTGAAAAAAGTAACCGTTCATAAAGAAATCAAATAATCATGGCAAAAGCAGCTTCCAAAAACGCGAAAGTAAAAGACCAGAAAGCAGCCGCTGAAGCTAAGAACTGGACTAAAGTGATCAGAGCGGTACGTAGCCCAAAGACAGGTGCATATACCTTCAAAGAAGCTATTGTACACAAAGACAAGGTTAAAGACTTCATGTCAGAGAAATAATCGTTCTGACCTTATCATATTAAAAGCTTTCTCTTTCACGGGAAGGCTTTTTGTATTTAATTGCATCCATAAAATCAGGTAGTATGGGTTTGTTTGATAAATTATTCGGGAAGAAAGAAAAGGAAAGTCTGGATCAGGGATTACAAAAGACCAAGGAAGGATTCTTCTCTAAAATCACCAAAGCAATTGCAGGTAAAACAACCGTAGACGATGAGGTATTGGATAACCTGGAAGAAGCATTGGTGAGTGCAGATGTGGGCATCGATACAACCATCAAGATCATTGAAAGGATTGAGAAAAGAGTAAAGCAAGACAAATATGTAGGTACTGCTGAACTCAATCAATTATTACAAGAAGAGATCGCAGCTTTATTGGTAGATGCACCTGAACTTTCTTACCAAGATTTTGAAATACCGGAAGGGAAAAAACCTTATGTGATATTGGTAGTGGGTGTAAACGGTGTAGGTAAAACAACCACTATCGGTAAGCTGGCTCATAATTATAAAAAGGCAGGAAAAGATGTTGTACTAGGCGCTGCTGATACATTTCGTGCAGCTGCAGTAGATCAACTGACCATTTGGAGTGAAAGAGTGGGAGTTCCCATTGTAAAACAAGCCATGGGTTCTGATCCAAGTGCGGTTGCTTTTGATACCGTTAAAAGCGCGGTGGCTCGTAATGCGGATGTAGTCATCATTGATACCGCCGGTCGTTTACATAATAAGCTGCATTTGATGGATGAGCTGAGCAAGATCAAACGTGTGATCCAAAAAGTAATTCCTGATGCACCACATGAAGTGATGTTGGTACTGGATGGCTCAACCGGACAAAACGCATTGGAACAAGCTAGACAATTCACAGCCACAACCGAAGTAACTGCATTATCTATTACAAAGTTGGATGGTACCGCCAAAGGTGGCGTTGTACTTGCAATAGCCGATCAATTCAAAATTCCAGTAAAATATATTGGCGTAGGTGAAAAAATAGATGATCTGATCATTTTTGATAAACATGCTTTTGTTGAAAGCCTGTTTAACAAAACAGAGAAATAAAAAATATGAAATAAGAAATAAGAAATCAGAAAGTAGTATTTATTTTCTGATTTCTTATTTCATATTCCTCTGTTTCTTATTTAAAAAGTATATCGAATCCCAATTCCTCCCCAACCACCTTCAAAGTAGTTGTATCCGATAAAATTAAAAGAAGGTTGCCAGTCGAAGCTAAGGTTGAGTGGAGCGCCTTTGACTTTATAATCAACACCTAATACACCGTCAACACCAATTGCAAGACCATCATTGCGCGTTGGATAACGATTACGCCAATTGTCGCTCCATACGCCGATATGTCCACCACCACCGATGT
>JBDKEH010000036.1:0-3119 GCA_039795345.1 Bacteroidota bacterium | reverse complement strand
CGTACCAACTAATACCTTGCTGAATCAGTTCACTTGTAGGTAACTGCATTTGCGTGAATTCTGTGGCGATCTCTATATATCTATTTGCATGCTTGCGCAAAGGAAAAAGCTTGCGAAACCCTGCTACATAAGCACGAGGATAACCTTGATCCGACAATAGGTTAATCAGATGAGGAGCTTTATCTGCTCTACCAAATTCCATATAGAATTCTGCACGTTCCATGGGCATTATATAACGTGCAAATAATGATCCTAGAACTGCCTTTTCTCCATTTTTTTCAGCCTTTGTTCTGATAAAGTGTAACGGTTGTAAATCCAATAATCCTGCTCCCTTTTTATACCTGTATGCCGCAGTTGCAAATCCTAAAGTAAGGCCACTGAGCCAACGAGGTTGCCAATTGATCGTAATGGCACTTAAATAACGAGTGGCATCTGTTGTCTTTGGAAGATACAAACGGTTTCCATTAAAATATTTAAGTGTGTCAGGAGGTGCAATATTTGACTCCTCCATCATACCGGTCATCCATTGTCCTTCAAAAGAGCCAATTTTTGTGTGGATGGGTTTTTGTGTTTTGAGAATCAAATGAGGCAATCCGGGTGCTTGATTACTCATCACTAAGCTATTGAAGCGACCCGGTCCCCACCAACGATTTTCAGTGGATATACCCATGCTAAATGCTCCGGTATGAAACAAGAAAGAGGATTGTCCGGGAAATAACTGTGTATATGCTTTTGTCCCAAAGCGCTCAGGCATATCGATCGTATTCAATAGACGATAATACTTTGACCAATAATAATCAAAATGCTCTGTAGGAAAGGTTTCAAAACGTGGGTTATGCGCTGCTACGAATTCCGGTTTTAGTTGTAAAGAAAATTTTCCTGATCGAACATAAATTCCTGTTGATATTAATTGTTGAATACCTCTTGCAGGTATCATAGCACCATCATTCCAACCATAAGCATGTTTACTATTGAATTGTGTGGTAAAATGTACGGGTAACCACTTAACTAAACTTGTACTCTTTCCTAGCTTGAAAGATTTTTTTTCTTCATTTTTTGTCAATGAATCAAAAAGCCATTGATGAGCAGATCCGTCTACAGCCATCAGAGATGAGTGCTGTCGCATTTCTCCCAGCAGTTGTAATCGCTTTGTATAATCGTGAATACCATCCGCTAATAAACTACTACTTTGCGCAATTGAAGTTATTGGTATAACTATCATTACACTTAAAAAAAGTGTTGTAAATATATTCCGTATGATAAACCTTCTATTCATAATTCACAAACATCAAAACTAAAACCTTGTTATACCAAAGCCTGCCTGAATCTGCATCGGGCTGCCATCTCGCCATGTATAATTAGAAGACAAGATCATTTGCAGTTTCCCTGATAATAACCATTTACCTTTTTTAATTTGACGTTGGGCTCCAATACTTCTGTCTACCCATCTTAACGTTCGCCCAATAGGATCACGAACGATCTGCTCATAAAAAAATGAGAGTCGATTTTCTTCTTTTACAAAATTTATTCCCACAAAAACCGCATCTGCACCAAAACCATAAACTGAACCCATGATCTGATTATCATTTGTATACCCCTCTTTGATCTGATCATGCTCATACCAATTACCTGCACTACGTACTAACCAATCGGGCGACTGACTCACTTTTGTCAATTCCATATTTAAGGTAATGTATCGATTCGCGCCTGGTCTATCAATTCTTTTTTGAATCCCTACGATATGAGCTGCTGAATGGGTTACACCACCAATATAATCACGGATATTGGTCTTGTAGTCATTGTATCCATACTCGGTATAAAACTCTAACTGATGCTCTTTTAACACCCATCTTAAAAAGAAAGATGCTACTTGATCTCTGGCAAATTGATCTTCATTGGTAAGATTTTTCTTTTGTCCACCTAATGCCAGAACAGGGAAATATCTTTCAAAACTACCCAGGCTATTGACTAATGAGTCTGAAGTATACGTTTGAATCACCCTACTAAGTCCAACGAATAACCCGGGCACCCATTTAGGCTGATAACTCACAGTAACAGCATTCACGTACCTTTTTCTAGAACTCATCATCGGATCTGCTGAACGTAAGTGTCTATGTTCCATAGATCGATCGCCATCTGCTTCCAGCCATCCTCCGGTCATCTTCCATTCCAAATGACCAATGCCAATGGACTGAGGTCTTTTGCTGCCCACAAAAAAATGTACAAAACCAGGTGCCTGATAACTCATCAACAAGCTATTGCGTACACCCGGCCCCCACCACTGATTGGCAGTAGATACACCTGCTTTGAACCCGCTTTGGGTCAGTTGAATAGTAGACTGCCCGGAATAAATACGTTGAAATGATTTTCCATTATTGTAGCCAAAATCGGGTGTTACCTGATAAGCTTGATTAACTGCACCAACGACTTCTGGGGCGAACTGTGCTTCGATAAAACCGGCTTTTAATTGAATACCGGTACTAAATCGTGACTGTAATCCTCTTGCGGGTATCAATGATCCATCATTACCACCATAAGGATGTCGACTATTGTATTGGGTTATTAGGCTGATGGGTAATATATTGATAATAGGCTTTCGAAAAGATGCTCTTGCAGTTGTGGAGTCTTCCATTAATGCCAGAGACCTGATCATAACACTTTGCTGAGGATCCCATTTTCCTTTAAGCTGTTGTTCCCGATTATGGATATCATTAAGTGTTCCTACATCAAAGGTTTGAGCACTTATTAGAGTGCAGGAAAGAGTAAAAAAAACGAAAAGTAAAAGTTTATACATAAAGAAAGTCAACGAACCCTAAGCTCTTTAGCGGAATATTTTGTTCCGCATTCAGGGATGATAAAGAAAGCCTTTAACCGACTTTCATAGTTATGACATCAGCATTACCTTGTTGATCAAGTTGTTCAAAAACAGAGTTGTTACTAACAAATTCAGGCACTAGCTGTTTCATTTTCGCCACCATTTCCATCGTCCCTTTCCGCTGTTTTGCAAGATGAATCAGCATATTGAATTCTTGGTGCATGGACTCCATTTCCAAATTTCGAACTTTAGCAATCATGATCTTTTCATGATAAGTAGGCAGGGTATTTTCAGAATCCATCAG
>JBDKEH010000031.1:0-8436 GCA_039795345.1 Bacteroidota bacterium | reverse complement strand
TATTTCCGATTCTTGGGTTCTAGAAAAACTTTGGCACCATGTACGAGTTGGGCTTCGTTATCGTTTCCTCTTTCACCTGAACCATGTAAAAACATTACCAACGGATACGCTTTGTGTTTTTTATACTTGGCAGGATACAAAATGCGGTAGTTAAGTGTATCGTTTCCTCTGATAAACTGTTTCTTTTCAAAGGCAGAAAAGTCCTGTGCTATCGTTGATACAGAAAAAGAAAAAAGCAGGAGTAGAGACAGGATGTTTTTCATATAGAATCGTTTGGATAAATATACAAACATCCTATAAGCGACAAGGCGTTTTTTATAACTGATGCTGCTGTGCATATAACACCATCATCGCCGTGTTTTTTAAATCCAGTTTACGAAGAATATTTCTTCTGTGGGTATCTACGGTGTAGGTGCTTAAGAATAATTTCTCTGCTATTTCCTGACTGGTGAATCCTTGTGTGATCAGCTGTATGATCTCTTTTTCTCTTTTGCTCAACCCGTCTGCTTGTTTAGTAGTGGTTGGTTTTTCCGGCGCCCACATAAAGATCTCTTCTCCCAGAACCGATTGTTGAATGGCTTCCAACAATTCATCCGAGGAAAGATTTTTAATCAGGTATCCTTTTACTCCTGCGGATTTACACTGCTGGATAATATCATTGTCGTGCTCCATGCTTAATATCAGAATAATGGCTTTCGGAAAATCTTTAATGATAGTAGCCGCCACTTCATATCCTTTTCCATCCGGGAAATGATAATCCAATAAGAAAACTTCGGGTTGTTTTTGTCTGAACAACGCAACGGCTTCAGCAGCTCCATGTGCTGATCCGGCCCACTCTATCCATTCAACATCTTTGGTCACACTTTGTATACCTTCAACAAATATTTTATGATCATCTGCAATAGCAACACTTACTTTTCTCATGTTATCTGTTTTCTTTTTCCAAGGATATATCAATGATAACTGTAGACCCCAGGTGACTGGAGTCTAAGTTTACTTTTCCATTCATATACTGAACGCGCTGTCGAATACTTTTCCAACCAATTCCTTCTTCTTTTGTCTTATCAAAACCCTTGCCATTATCTTCTACTAGCAAAGTCAGTTTGTTCATTTTTGCATCCTCCCAAATCTCAATACTTACTTCTGATGCTTCAGCATGTTTTTTGATATTGTGTAATAACTCTAACACAATCCTATATAATGCCGCTTCTGTTCTTAGAGGATATCTGCTGATGAGCTGACTGCTATAGCGGATTTTGAATCCTTCACCATTGTTCCACCTGTCCACCGTTTTTTCCAGGATCTTATCCAGCCCTTGCTCTTGCAATTGTACCGGCATCAGATCGTGTGCAATATTTCGCAAATCCGTTACTGCCAGATCAATTTGTTCTCCTATCCACCCCTGTGTTTCAGGATCGGATTTTAAACGATGATGTGCTCCAATTCTTATGCCACCCAGCAAACCCCCTAATCCATCATGCAATTCCCGCGCCAATCTATTTCTTTCTTCTTCCTGAGTTTGAATCATTTTATCTGCTACTTCCCTTTTTTCTTTTTCTAACGCTTGTGTTACTAATTCTTTTTCCTTTTTATAAACATTGTAACGCTGTGAAAGACCAAAAGAAAGGATCGTGCTCTCTCCTAGAAACCCAACCGGCGCTCCATATACATTAGCGAAGAACATCCATTGTCCTCCTAAATTATATTGTGATAAGAGTAATAAAATAACATAGGCTGCAAAGAAACCAAGTGCAGCAAGAAAGAACTGTACTAGTGTTTTTTGCTTTTTGTAGCTCTTTGCTATGAATAAAATGATCAAAATCGCTGCTACGATCCAGATAATATTCATACTGGTTAAAAAAACATATCTCACCAATGTTGAGCTGCTGGCATAATCAATCAGTAAGAGCCCTATACTGGAAATAATCATGAGCATTTGAACAACGCGAATCGCTCTTGTATATAAAGATTGCGTATTGGGTATCGTAAAAAAACGTGCGGCAAGTTCCAGCAAAAAGATATAAGAAATATTAGAGAAGAACGGACGAGCTTTTGCAGCGAAATCTGTCCACTCCGGCCAAAAAAATCGGAAACCGATACCCCATTGGGCAATGATCCAACAAACAGAAAAAGAAACATAGAGGATATAAAAAAGGTGAATATAGTCTTTCAATGAGATCCATAAAAAGGCGTTCAACATCAACAATAAAATGATCCACCCAAAAAACATTCCATGAAAAAAATTTCGATTGGCCAAATAAGGTGCCAATGCGCTTTCGCGAATCATTCTGATAGGTATGTTGAGCGATTCTCCTTTTTTATCTACGAGCATCAGAATACGTTGTTGTTTGGGCTGTATCGGATACCAGAAATCGGGATCATCGAAAGCCCTTTCTGCGTAAGGATAATAATCACCCGATACATAGGTTTGCTTCCACTTGCCGTTTTCTTCTTCATAAATACGGATATCGTTGATATGCGGATTGGCAATCTGCAACCAGCTTTTTTCTGTAGGCGAAATAGTTGTCAATACCCACCAACGATATTGTGTAAATCCCGCATTAAAAAAACCATCTCTGATTTTTTCAGGATACTTTTTTATTTGTGTAAGCGCTATTTCCGGTGAGTAATCTGCCGAGTCCGCAGTAACGAAAAATTCTGGAGTTGAAAGTTGGGTACTAAAATGCGTAAGCCTATATGCCCCCAACATAGTGAAGAGAAAGAGTAAAATAGCTCCTCCTATAAGAAGGAAAGTGTTACGATTGGATCTTAAAACCATATTTGGGAGTAAAACGCTCTATAACAATACGAAAAAAGCCCGGAATCCGGGCTTTTTGTTGCACTGTTTTTATTGGTAGGCCGGTGGATGCATTTCATCCCATCCCGTAGCTTGTTGATATGCTTTCGCTGCTGCAAGTATACTTGCTTCATCAAATAATTTTCCGATGAGTGTAATACTGGTAGGCGTATTGAATCTTTTATCAAATCCTGTTGGAAAACATACAACGGGATGTCCGGTTAGGTTAGTAATGGCGGATTGATTTCCGCTTCCTCTTGTTGGACAAATGATCACATCAAATTGACTGATCACTTCATTTACTTTTTGCATTAGTAATAAACGATGTCTGTTAGCATTGATATATTCTACTGCCGGAATCAGTCTTGATACACGGAAAGTGTTGGGCCAGTCAAATGAAAATTGTCGGGTCATTAAGTCGTCAATATCTTTTCTGGTAAAATCATCAAATGCTGCTGCGCATTCGGCACTGATCACAACATCCATGATATTAAATGGATAAACGGCGCTATCGGGGAAATCAACCGGAATTAATTCTACGCCCATATTACGATAGGCTTCCAGCACTTTCAATTCAGTTCTGCTCGTGTCTGTAATTCTATCAAAATAGTTCTTTGTATAACCGATCCGCATTTTTTTGATATCGGTATTGGGCTTATAGTTGAATGGCATATTCACCGCACTCTTGTCTTTTCCGTCTGTTCCTTTGATATAATAATAAACAATAGCGGCATCCTCAGCACTTCTGCAAATTGGACCCGCCTTGTCCAAACTCCAACTTAATGTCATCGCTCCCGAACGACTGATGGCTCCGAATGTGGGTCTGAGTCCGGTAGCTCCACAAGTTGATGACGGTGAAACGATGGAACCCCAAGTTTCTGTTCCGATAGCAAAAGGAACTAGGCCCGCTACTGTTGCTGATGCGGAACCCGCCGATGATCCGGATGATCCGAATCTTGTATTCCATGGATTTTTGGTTCTGCCTCCATACCAATAATCCCCCATGGCCAATGCGCCGAGTGTGAACTTGCCCACCAAAATCGCTCCTGCTTCTTTTAGTTGTGTGTACACATACGCGTCTTCGTCTATCACTTGGTCTTTGTATGGCTCCGCTCCCCAGGTTGTTTTGGTTCCTTTTACTGCAAACAGGTCTTTTAATCCATAAGGAATCCCATGTAACGGGCCGCGGTATTTTCCTGCAGCTATTTCTGCATCCGCTTTGGCAGCTTGCTCAAACGCAATGGATTCTGTAATTGATATCACACATTGTAAACTATCGCCGTATTTTTTGATACGATCGATAAAAAATTTTGTAAGCTCAGTAGATGAAATCTTTTTATTCTTGATCAGCGATGCCAACTGTGGAATACTATACCACGCTAATTCATTTTTATTAGTAGGCAATGAAACATTTTTAGGAATGCCCCAATCTATTTTTTCTTGTTTGGTGTTGAATTGCATTCCCGGCAAAATAGCGCTGTGCGCAAATGCCGGCTGTGTGCTATTGTTCAGGCTCTGTTGGTGCATCCGCTGAAACACCGTTATGTTTTCTTTCACACCCGCATACATCGTATCTATCTCTTTCTGTGTAAAATTCAGATCGAATAAACGAGCTGCGGCAGGAATATCTTTTTTAGACAACGTATCCTGTGCTGATACATTCGCGCTTGCAAAAAGTGCGAGACAAATCCACAAAATTCTCATAGTATTCTTGTATTGGTTTTAAAAATGCATTCTTGATTCATCACCAGGTATTCCCGACTCTTTTCACCCATAAATATTCGTCTAATAAAATATTGTTTTTAACGATGGCCTTTTGTTTGATGGCTTCCAGATAAAAGCCATTCTTTTGTAATACGCGCATCGACGCTTTGTTGTTGTGAAAAGTGCTGGCTTCTATTCTTACTACATCCATCTGTTGTTCAATGTAAGAGCAAATGAGCTTACAAGCTTCTGAAGCAATCCCTTTTCCCCAATAGGGCTCACCGATATAATAACCGATCTCTATGTTCTTTCGGTAAATATCCTGTTTGGTGACACAACCAATCCCTCCTGATACTTGCCCTTCATAAAGAATCGCAAAATTGAGTGCCGGCGATTCTTTTTCTGTCATAGCGATCCACTGCATTGCGTCACTTACGGTGTAAGGACTTGGGAAAAAATCCCTCACCCGGTTCCAGATATTTCTATTGTTGGCAACAGAAGCCAAAGCTTGCGCATCCTGCATACGCCAGCGTCTTAATTCAACGCTCATCATCTTGTTTTTTGATCGAACGATTTAAATAATCACTGTAGTCGGGTAATTGCGATTCATATTCTTCATGCATAAAAGGCGATGTAATGAGAAAGTCTGCCGTTGCTCTATCACAAGCCATGGGAATATTCCAAAGAACACATAAGCGCAATAGTGCTTTTACATCGCTATCATGAGGTTGTGCTTCCATGGGATCCCAGAAAAAGAACATCATGTCAATTTCGCCACTGGCGATCATGGCACCAATTTGCTGATCACCACCCATAGGACCGCTCATGAGTTTTCTGACCGGACGATCTAATTTTTCTTCAATGATCCTTCCTGTTGTGCCCGTGGCAAAAAGTTCATGTTTCGATAAGACTTCTCTGTTGTGAACCACCCATTCCATAAGGTCGGCCTTTTTGTGGTCGTGGGCTACCAATGCAATTCTTTTCCGCTTTCCCAGTTTTTTAATGGCTGTCATCTTTTCTTCTTGATACGTTTTACCGCATTAAGGTAACCGATTTCTTGTTCTTTACAAGCTGTTGTTTCGTGTTATTTTATATTGTACAGCACACCAAGCTAAAAAAGGATGTATCAAAACAATGGGTAATAAGATGTGCAATGGAACATGAAATAAATATAAAATGGTGGCCAAGAGTATTAAGTAAAAGGGATAGAGCAACAACAGGGCTCCAAATAAAACAGAATCAAAAAAAACCGAGCCCTTTGTTTTTTTAGCGACTTGTTTTTTGATTAGTGTATAAAAGGGTGTGTGCAGAAAAAAACCTACAAGTGCAGGCAAGGATAAGAGGATTCTATGGTTCGCCTGAAATGCAGGCGGAACAAGTATCATGGCCGATAGTTGTTGGTACAACTGGTCATTGAAGTGTTGAAAATTTTTTGCATCATCATTTTGATAGGGCAGAAGATCTCGTGCGGCAATGGGTTCTTTTAAATGAATGCGTATATTTTTTCCGAAAGAAAAAAAACTGTTATAAGAAATAGCGATCGGCATTACACTCAATGGTTTGTTTTCTTGCAATACAGATAAAACAATTCTTGCCGCTCCTTTTTTAAAAGGTTGAAGTTGGTGTGTATGCAAACAAATACCTTCAATAAAAATCAATACGATTTGGTTTTGTTGTAGGAGTTGTGCTGATCGTTTGAATGCATATTCATTTTTATGTAAGTGCTCTCTTCCTTCACTCATTCTGTAGATCGGAATCATATGTAGCATCCGAAGGAAGGTATTGTGCCATGGTTTTTTGAAAGCATCACCTCGGGCAAGGAAATGTATGGGCGACTTAAAATGAGCAGCAATAATGATGGCATCAAGAAAAGAATTGGGATGATTGGCCACCAATAAAAGAGGTCCCTTTTGTGCCAACAATTGTGGATTGATGATCTTTCTGTTCACACAAAACAAGCCTAGTGCAAGTCTTATTGGCAGTTTGATCAGGGTGTATAACAATGGTTGATTTTTATATAAAGTACGTTGATGTTATCTGTACAACCATCTATTTGTCGTCAATTGGCGTGTTTTTTTAGTTTTTTTCTAATTCCTTTTAGCGAATCCCTTATTTAAGGGGTTTTTATATACTTTTTTACAGAAAAGCCGCCTTTTTTCAAAGGCGGCTTTATTTACTAACCCATCTCAAAAAACAGATTTATGCTTCAGTAGTCGCCTTGGCTTCTGCCACTTTGGCCCTGATCTTAGCTTCAATTTCATTCGCGAGTTCCGGGTTGTCTTGCAGCAATGTTTTCACCGCATCGCGACCCTGACCCAATTTATTGCTCTCATAGCTGAACCAGCTTCCGCTTTTTTGAACGATACCCAGTTCAACACCCATATCGATGATCTCACCCATTTTGCTGATACCGCCACCAAAGATGATATCGAATTCTGCTGCGCGGAATGGCGGAGCTACTTTGTTTTTTACCACTTTTACTTTCACGCGGTTACCTACTGCTTCATCACCATCTTTGATCTGTGTCATTCTGCGAATATCCAATCGAACGGATGCATAGAATTTCAGCGCATTACCTCCGGTGGTGGTTTCAGGATTACCAAACATTACTCCAATTTTCTCGCGCAATTGGTTGATGAAAATGCAGACTGTATTTGTTTTATTAATCGTTGCAGTTAATTTTCTCAACGCCTGGCTCATTAAGCGCGCTTGCAGACCCATTTTGCTGTCGCCCATTTCGCCCTCAAGTTCTCCTTTTGGAACGAGTGCGGCCACCGAGTCAATTACAACAACATCCAATGCGCCGGAGAGTATCAAACGATCGGCGATCTCTAGTGCTTGTTCTCCATAATCAGGTTGAGAAATTAAGAGATTGTCTACATCAACTCCGAGTTTCTGTGCATAGCTGCTATCAAATGCGTGTTCCGCATCAATGATAGCGCACATGCCACCTTTTTTCTGTGCTTCTGCGATCACATGAATTGCAACCGTAGTTTTACCGGATGATTCCGGTCCATATATTTCAATGATTCTTCCTTTCGGTAATCCACCAACGCCCAGCGCTGTATCTAAACCGATAGAGCCGGTTGAGATCACTTCCATTACGTCTTGCGCTCGTTCGTTCATCATCATTACACTTCCTTTTCCAAAATCCTTGTCGATCTTATCGATCGTCAGCTTCAGCGCTTTTAATTTTTCTGCGTTACTCATGGTTATTTGTTTTTTTGAGATAAATGGGATTGTAAAAATAATCCTTTTTTTGAAATAAACTAATTTTTTTAGTAAAATTTAGCTAATTCATTTAGTTGACCCCTTTTTCTCCTTGTGAGGACATAAAAGTAGGGGTTTCGGTTCTTGCTCTTATAGCGTATTTATACGCATTTTTCTGACAGTCCGAGGGCGGTACAAGTTAGGCGATCAACAAACCCGATAGGTGGTTGTTTATGAGCCGCAGATTTTTTATGATCATCTTGATTCACGCAGATTACACCACAATTAACCACTTGTGGCTTGCAGCCTGAAGCTTGCCGCTAATAAGTGTTCGTCATATCCTCATCCACACAAATAATAAAATCTGCCTTACCCAAATGCTCTTTTTCTAGTTGGTGGATATTCTTTTGTGATACCGTACTGATGGTGACAATCTTCAGCAAAGGATTTTGTCTTTTTAAATACCAATTGATACCATCATAATAATCGGAATGATATGCGCCGTTGTAATGTATCAACAATGTGCCAGGCCGATGGTATTTCAAAATAAAGTGTGCCATGGTTGCGTCCTTTAGGGCCTGTGCTTTCGGTAGATTTTCGCCCCCATGTCCGCCCATCATCTCAATCATTTTTTTATAGCCGGGTAATTCTGCGTCATAGGCAATCGGCAGCGGCGCCATCCAGGTTTTTTCTTTTGAAGATAGGGTATCCAATACTGTAAATCC
>JBDKEH010000167.1:0-4317 GCA_039795345.1 Bacteroidota bacterium | reverse complement strand
TTCCTCACCGCATCCACCAACTCTCCTTTCGTAATTGGCACACCCATGATTTTGTTGTAGCCTTTTGCGTCTACGAGATATTGATCGCGGATGATCTTGATGAGTTGTCCGTTATTGATCTCGGGTATCAATACTTTTTCAAAATTACCTATGATCTCTCCCAGATTTTTTGGGAATGGGCGGAGGTAACGAATATGTGCATGACTTACAGCATGTCCTTCTTCTTGTAATTCCTGTACAGCACTTTTGATCGCTCCATAAGTAGAACCCCATCCTAATACCAATACCTTCCCTTTTTCAGGACCACTATCCAAAGTTTGCAAAGGGATATAATCTGCTATCTTATCTACTTTGGCCTGACGGGTATTCACCATATGCTGGTGATTCTCGGGTTCATAGTTTACATTACCTGTTACATCTTGTTTCTCCAATCCACCAATACGATGTTCCAATCCCGGTGTGCCGGGAACCGCCCATGGACGAGCCAGTTTTTCATCTCGCTTATACGGCATGAATTTTTCTTCGCCCTCTGCCAGTTCTTTTTTGAATTGCACATCAATAGGTTTCAAATCGGCACTGGTTGGAAAACGCCAAGGCTCTGCGCCATTGGCAATATATCCATCACTGAGTAAGATCACAGGTGTCATATGCTGTACTGCGATGCGCACTGCTTCAAAAGCTACATCAAAACAATCACTAGGTGTGGAAGAAGCGATCACAGGCATCGGACATTCTCCATTTCTTCCATAATAAGCTTGCAACAGATCACTCTGTTCTGTTTTGGTAGGCAAACCTGTTGATGGCCCACCCCTTTGTATGTTTACGATCAACAAAGGAATTTCCAACATCACCGCCAATCCCATTGCTTCTGTTTTCAAAGCCATACCCGGACCGGAAGTAGTCGTTACACCCAATGAGCCGCCATAACTGGCACCAATGGCTGCAGTGATTCCTGCAATCTCATCTTCTGCTTGAAATGTGCGAACACCAAATGATTTGTATTTACTTAACTCATGTAAAATATCTGAAGCAGGAGTAATAGGATAAGTACCAAGGAAAATTGGCAATCCACTTTTCTCACTTGCAGCAATCAAACCCATGGCCAACGCTTGATTACCCATGATGCTACGATACACACCGGGTTTCATTTTTGCTTTCTCTACTTTGTAACGGGTAGTGAAGGCTTCTGTGGTGTCACCATAATTATAACCTGCTTGTAATACTTTGATATTGCTCTGCAGGATCACATCTTTCTTACCGAATTTCTCTTTCAGAAAATCAATGGTATTATCCAGACTGCGATTGTACATCCAATAAAGCAGTCCGAGTACAAACATATTCTTTGCACGATCTCTTTCTTTCGTACCCAATTCCGTGAACTCTTTCAGAGCTTCGCGGGTCAATTTGGTAACATCTACTTTGGTGAGTTCGAAACCATCAAGACTACCATCTTCCAAAGGATTTACTCCATCGGGATAATTGGCCAATCGAAGATTCTTGGCATCAAAGCCATCGATATTAGCTATGATCTTACCACCCGGTTTGATACTCTTTAAATTCACTTTCAATGCAGCCGCATTCATAGCGACCAGAACATCACAAAGATCACCGGGAGTAAATACACGATCACTAGAAAAGCGCAGCTGGAAACCACTCACACCGGGCAGGGTGCCGATAGGAGCGCGGATTTCTGCAGGGAAATCAGGAAAAGTAGCCAGATCTATCCCCAATAAGGCCGTATTGTTGGTAAACTGTTGTCCGGTCAACTGCATACCATCACCACTATCACCCGCAAACTTGATGACCACATCATGTAAAAGCGCTTCTTTTCTTTCCATCTACCTAGATTATTCCAGCAAAGTTACAGTTTACAGGCATCTGTACGTGTCGTTTTTTGGTCAAGGATTAGGAGCGAGTATATGGCTTATAGTTCATAGCATATAGTAGGAAGGTTTGCAATTAACCATTTGCTATGACCTATGAGCCATCTGCCATAACAAACAATCGATAGTTTTATTACATTTGAAGTAGATAAATTGTAAGAATTATGGCTTTATTCAAATCAGGTAACCCTACCCTCACAGAGAAAATGTTCAATAAGAGTCTGCAGGCTGAAGCCGAAATGCAGGGAACCATGAGTGTACGTGGCACCATCAACAAATTTGGTTTCATGATGCTGATGGTCATTGCAGGCGCCGCTTATACCTGGAATTTATTTGAACAACTGAATGAAGGACTCATGTACACCCTCATGATCGTGGGTGCGATCGGTGGATTGATCACAGCATTGGTCATTACTTTTAAACCTACATGGGCACGTTTTCTGGCTCCCGCTTATGGTATTCTTGAAGGCTTTTTCATTGGTGGACTTTCTGCTGTGATGAATGCCGCTTTTGCAGATCAATATCCCGGACTTATTATGCAGGCAGTAGGACTCACTTTTGGTGTGGCCATTGCTATGTTCCTGTTGTATAATTTCCGCATCATCAATGCTACCCAGAAATTCAAATCTGTTGTCATTGGTGCCACAATGGGTATTGGTATCTTTTATCTCATTACCATGGTACTTCGTTTGTTTGGTGTGAATGTGAGTTTCATGTATGATAGCAGCTGGTTAAGTATTGGTATCAGCTTATTTGTAGTGTCTATCGCTGCACTCAACCTGATCATGGATTTTGATATGATTGAACAGGGCTCTGAAATGGGTGCGCCTAAGCATATGGAATGGTATGGTGCTTTCGGTTTGATGGTCACTATTGTGTGGCTGTACATCGAAATTCTGCGTTTGTTGAGTAAACTCGGCAGCAGAGATTAATCCTCCTATCTTTATCTTTTTGTAAAGCCATCCACCTAGTCGGATGGCTTTTTTATAAGCCCTTTTTTAACGATTACGACTATCTTAGTCGCACCATAAAGTGTATCTCATGGAATTCAATCGCAAATCATTGGCAGACCCCGAATTGATCTTTATCTATCGCAATATTCTCCTTCCACGCATGATCGAAGAAAAAATGCTGGTATTACTGCGTCAGGGTAAGATCAGTAAGTGGTTCAGTGGTATCGGACAAGAAGCGATTGCTGTAGGAAGTACACTCGCTTTACAAAAAGATGAATGGATCATGCCCTTACACCGTAACCTAGGTGTATTTACCAGCAGACAAATGGGGTTCGAGAAATTATTCAAACAATGGCAAGGCAATAAAGACGGCTATAGCAATGGCCGTGAACGCAGTTTTCATTTTGGCAGTAAGCCACATTATATCTGTGGTATGATCTCACATCTGGGTCCACAATTAGCATTAGCAGATGGAGTGGCATTGGCATATAAACTCAGACAAGAGAATAAAGTATCACTCGCTTATTCCGGTGATGGTGGTACCAGTGAGGGTGATTTTCATGAAGCATTGAATGTGGCAGCCGTTTGGGAATTGCCTGTCATCTTCGTAATTGAAAATAATGGCTATGGATTAAGCACTCCAGTGAATGAACAATACCGTTGCGAAAGTCTGGTAGACAAAGCAAAAGGTTATGGCATGGAAGGTGTGCGTATTGATGGCAATAATATTTTAGAGGTATATGATACCATCAGAGGTGTGCGTGATTATTGCATACAAAACCAAAAGCCCTATCTGATAGAATGTATGACTTTCCGTATGCGCGGACATGAAGAAGCCAGCGGAACCAAATATGTACCACAAGAGCTTTTTGAAGAATGGGGCAAAAAAGATCCTGTTAAAAATTATGAACAATACCTGATAGCAGAAGGTGTATTGAATGAAATGCAAGTGGCTGATATCAGACATGAATTCAAAGAATACATAGAATCAGAACTCAAAGCAGCCTTCGAAGCAGAAGCCATTGTTCCGAACACAGAAGAAGAGTTGAGGGATGTTTATGCGAAGAAGTCTATTGTGAATAGTGAATTGTCAATGGTGAATATTGAAGACAACCAATCTGTCATTGACCATTCACCATTCACCATTCACGAAAAACGTTTCGTTGATGCCATACAAGAAGGATTACGCATGAGTATGGAAAAACATGAGAACTTGATTTTGATGGGACAAGATATTGCAGAGTATGGCGGTGCCTTTAAAATAACCGAAGGTTTTGTGCAACAGTTTGGTAAAGAGCGTGTACGCAATACCCCGCTCTGTGAGAGTGCTATTGTAGGAACCGCTCTGGGATTGAGCTTGGAAGGATTCAAGAGTATGATGGAAATGCAGTTCGCAGATTTTGTAACAGTGGGATTCAATCAGATCGTAAACAATCTTGCCAAAATACATTACCGCTGGGGACAAAATGCCGATGTAGTGA
>JBDKEH010000074.1:0-7102 GCA_039795345.1 Bacteroidota bacterium | reverse complement strand
GTAAATCCCGGGGATTGTATTGTATTTGAAGATGCTCCAAAAGGTGTAGAAGCAGCGTTGAACGCAGGAATGAAATGTGTGGTACTAACAACTATGCATGAGAAGGAGGAGTTTAGTATCTATCCTAATATTATTACTTACACGAAGAACTATATCGATCTGCTACCCTTGATGGATAAGTCGTTGTAAAAAATATCGATCGTTGATACTGTTTTATACCACGCTTACTTCTTCATAAGTACTTCTGAAATAGTCATCCACATATTCACTCGGAGATTTTCCGATGACGGATTTGAATACCCGATTGAAATTAGTAACAGTGTTGAATCCGCAGTTATAAGCAATAGTAGAGATGCTGACGCTATTGCTATCACCCGTGATCAATTTTTTACAAGCTTCATTGATGCGAACCTCATTCAGAAAAGAGACGAATGTGTGTAAGGTTCTTTTCTTGAAGTAACGACAAAAAGCCTGAGGTGTCATATGCGCCTGCTGGGCAACGTCTTCAAGCGTAATTGTCTTAGCATAATTGGCCATGATATAATGATAAATATGGCTTAAGCGGATACCATCATGTTCACTTACAGTGGTTAAATTAGAAATGCTGGATAATTCTTTGAGTTTAGGAATACAGGTAAATTTTTTTAGTAGATCAATAAAAGTGATCATTTGATCAGCACCCTGACTTTTACTTACGATCTGCATTTTATGTGCTACATCTGAAATATGTTCTGATGGAATCACAAATCCATTGTTGTGTTTTTGAAGAAAGGTATGAACAGGTTTCATTTCAGCAAGATCAAACAACCCCGCCAGTTTGCCATTGGGATTAAAGTGAATGGTTATGGCTTGCACCTTTCTTTTGCTTTTCGGAGAGAAATAAGCAGGATCACTTTTGAAAACATGGGGTTGATTAGCGCCTAGATAATAAATTTCATTTGGCCCGAAAGGATACATGTTATTATCTACCACCAGTGTACCTTCTCCTTTTTGGATCCACGTCAATTGAATCTCATCATGTCTGTGCAGGTGAGGATAGAAATAAGGCAATACCTCATGTTGAACAATGATGTTTTTGTCTCCCGGAACAGGGATTGTAAATTGTAGGACTTTCATAACAACAGCATTGGTCAGGCAAAGTAATCATTTAGAACTACCAATTTTCACTTAAAATAGCCTGATTTTGAAAAAAAACAGATAAAATACTTGAAACGACGCTAATATCAATTAAAAATATTCTCAAAATGCATGAAGGTTAAAATCTGTGCATCATTCGTCAATAGCGGAAAACTATCTACTAGTGTACCCGATTAGTTTTATACGCATAAAATATTTCAGTATGGCGAATCTGACATGGAAGGGTGTTTATCCTGCTCTTCTCACACCATTTAAACAGGATGATGCTGTTGATTTTGAGTTGTACCAAAAAAATCTCCATGCACAATTAGATGCTGGCGTTGATGGTATCATTCTTGGCGGCTCTCTTGGTGAAGCAAGTTCTCTTTCTAATGAAGAAAAAAGAGATCTCTTGTTGTATTCTAAGGAGCATATCCCAAAAGATTTTCCTGTTATCATCAATATTGCAGAGCAGACTACTAAAGCCGCTATACAGTTGGCGCAGGATTCTGAGAAAAATGGGGCTGATGGGTTGATGTTATTACCCCCCATGCGTTACTATGCAGACAGTAAAGAAACTTTGGAGTATTTTAAAGCAGTGGCAACTTCTACTTCTTTACCCATCATGATCTATAACAATCCGGTCGACTATAAAATTCATGTTACATTGGATATGTTTGAAGCCATGATACCCTACAAAAATATTCAGGCGGTAAAAGAATCTACACGTGATATTTCCAATGTAACAAGAATGATCAATCGTTTTGGTGATCGCTTTCATATTCTTTGTGGTGTTGATACTTTGGCTATGGAAAGTTTGTGTATGGGTGCAGATGGTTGGGTTGCCGGTTTGGTCGATGCTTTCCCCAAGGAAACGGTAGCCATTTATCGTTTAGTAAAAGCGGGAATGATCGATGAAGCATTAAAGATCTATCGTTGGTTCCTGCCGTTACTAGAGTTGGATATTCATCCAAAACTGGTTCAGTATATCAAGCTGGCTGCAACACATACCGGTATCGGGTCAACACATGTACGAGCACCACGCCTGCCATTGGAAGGTGAAGAGTTGAAACGTGTAACGAATATTATAGAAAAGGCATTGGCCAATCGTCCGGCATTGCCAGATTATTTGAACCTGAAACACAAGTAGCATGCTACAAGGGCATAACGTTATCGGATTTGAAGTAACTGCAAAAGGCAAAGCATCATTCCAGTCTTTTAGCACGCTTCAAGGAACTTATTTACCGGAGCATTTTCATGTTGCAACTGATGAAGAAATCGAAGCAGCTATCGCGAAATCGGTAGCCGCTTTTGTCATTTTCAGTAAGACCACTTTTGTACAAAGAGCTGCTTTTCTGGAAGCCATTGCCGAAGAGATTTTGAACATCGGAGATTTTTTATTGGAACGAGCCAACCTGGAAACCGCATTACCGCTGCCGAGATTAACCGGTGAAAGAGATCGTACCATCAATCAACTGAAACTATTTGCAGCACTATTGAGAGAAGGCTCTTGGGCAGATGCAGTGATAGACACAGCTATACCCGACAGAAAACCATTGCCTCGCTCTGATATCAGAAGAATATTGCAGCCTATTGGGCCGGTAGCCGTATTTGCTGCAAGCAATTTTCCTTTTGCTTTCTCTACTGCAGGAGGAGATACAACCTCAGCATTGGCCGCGGGTTGTCCGGTTATTGTGAAAGCACACAGTTCTCATGCAGGTACCAATGAACTCATGGCGAATGCCATCAGAAAAGCTGCTGAAAGAACAGGGATGCCTGATGGTGTATTCTCTTCACTCAATGGTGAAGGTGCTGTATTGGGGCAAAGACTTGCTTTAGAGCCATCTATCAAAGCCATTGGCTTCACCGGTTCTTATCGCGCAGGAATGGCATTGTACAATACCGTTACACAGAAAAGAAAAGAGCCAATACCCCTGTATGCAGAGATGAGCAGTATCAATCCGGTGGTTCTATTACCTGAAACATTGGCTTTGAAAACAGCGGAAACAGCTACTGCTTTAGCAACATCCATTACTTTGGGTGTTGGGCAATTCTGTACCAATCCGGGTTTGTTATTTGTCATCAGATCAAAAGCTTCAGAGACATTTACTGAATCATTGATAGCAGCACTTTCAAATGCAGCAGCTGCTACCATGTTGAATCAGCATATCTGTAAAGCTTACTATGCAGACAGAGCAAGGATCGCACAATCCAAAGGAGTAAAAGCATTGTTCTCCGGAGAAGATCTGGGGCAAGTACATAAAGGAAGTCCGGCTTTATTCACTGTCAATGCTCAGGATTTTATACAGGATCCATCATTACAAGATGAAGTATTTGGTCCATGCTCACTGATCGTAGTATGTGATGATAAAACACAATTAGAATCAGCTTTGCAAACACTACATGGACAATTGACCGGTTCTATATTCGGTACTACCGATGAGTTGAAAAGATATTCATCAGTAGTAGATATTTTACAACAAAAAACAGGCAGGGTCATTTTCAATAATGTACCTACCGGTGTAGAAGTTTGTCATGCAATGGTACATGGAGGTCCATTCCCGGCTACTACGGATGCAAGAACCACATCTGTTGGGACAGAAGCGATTCGAAGATTTGTAAGACCGGTTTGTTATCAGGATTGTCCACAGGAGTTATTGCCTTTGTATTTGCAAAATGAGAATACAGCAGGTATCATGCGTAAAGTCAATGGTGTTTACACGCGTGATGTTATCTGATTAAATTTGATCCATCAATGACGATATTATAATGGCACATAAAAAATTCTTTTGCATTGATGCACATACTTGCGGTAATCCTGTTCGTCTCGTAGCAGGAGGTGGTCCTTTATTGGAAGGTAATTCCATGATGGAAAAGCGATTGCATTTTCTTCGTGAATATGATTGGATCAGAAAAGGATTGATGTTCGAACCACGTGGACATGATATGATGAGTGGAAGTATTCTATATCCACCTCATGACCCGCAGAATGATATCGGTGTGTTGTTCATTGAAACCAGTGGCAGCCTACCGATGTGTGGACATGGAACCATTGGTACCATTACCATTGCCATTGAAGAAGGATTGGTAACACCAAAAACACCCGGTCAACTAAGAATTGAAACGCCTGCAGGTTTGGTACTGATCGAATACAAGCAAGAAGGAAAAAAAGTATTGTCTGTTAAGCTTACCAATGTTCCTGCATTTTTATATGCTTCCAATTTAGAAGTAGAATGTCCGGATCTTGGCAAGATCAAAGTAGATGTTGCTTATGGCGGTAATTTTTATGCCATTGTAGATCCACAGGAAAATTTTCCGGGTCTTGAACATTTTACTGCTGATCAATTGATCTCATGGAGTAGGGTCTGCAGAAAATTATTGAATGAACAATACAGTTTTATTCATCCCGAAAATGAAAATATCAAGGGGTTAAGTCATTTGTTATGGGCAGGCAAACCCATTGCACCTACATCAACAGCACGCAATGCTGTATTTTATGGTGATAAAGCCATCGATCGATCTCCTTGTGGTACCGGAACCTCGGCTCGTATGGCACAGTGGTATGCAAAAGGAAAACTGAAAAAAGGAGATGCATTCATTCATGAAAGCATCATTGGCTCCACTTTTACCGGAAGGATTGAAGCAGAAACCACGATAAATGGACAACCGGCTATTGTTCCAAGTATTGAAGGGTGGGCAAGGGTAACAGGATATAATACCATCATCATTGATGATGATGATCCCTATGCACATGGGTTTCAAGTGATATAAATATTGGGTCATTGAAATTTTATACAACGAACTACCAAAACAGCGCTATGAAAAAACAACTATGGGTCCTTGTACTGCTGGTAGCAGTCACTATGTTCTATGCATTGCCACAACAAGCGCATGCACAGGTTTCAAAAGAGAGCTATGTTCCTTGTCAGGAAATGCCAACATTGATTCAGCAATATGCTGCAGACAATCGTATACTAAGCAGGTATTATAGTCCTGCTTCTTCTAGAGGCGGTGGTTTTGGCGGAGGTGCAGATGCGGGTATTGGTTCACCGGAGAAAAACAAACGTCTGCAGCAGTTGGTACAGGAGTATCAAAAAAAATTAGCGGCTGTTGATTTTAAAAATCTTTCACAGGAGTGTAAAGTAGATTATATCTTATTCAAGAGAGATCTGACCGAACGAATGGAACAATTGATTACAGAAGCCAAAGAAGTTTCAAAAATTAGTCAATGGCTTCCTTTTGCGCCAAAAGTGTATACGTTGGAACAGCAACGCAGAAGAGGCTATCAGCCCAATGCAGAAGAAGTAGCAAAAGATTGGGCGGCCATGATCACAGAGATCAAATCCTTACAATCAAAATTAAAAGAAGAGAAAGTGATCGATGCTGAATCTGTGTACACAGCGGGTGAAGTGATCAACAACCTTCGTCAGACCTTACAAAGTGTATTTGATTTTTACAATGGGTATGATCCCATGTTTACATGGTGGGTGCCTGTTGTACATAAATCTTTGGATGAGGCTTTAACAGCTTATGCAGGCGTATGGAAAACAAAAGCCAATAGTGCATTGACAGCAAGCGATAACAGCGGTATCGTAGGTGTACGCGCCGGAAGGGAAAATTTGGTTAAGCAATTGCAAAGTGAAATGATTCCCTATACCCCTGAAGAGTTGATTGATATTGCGAATAAAGAATTTGCATGGTGTGATGCTGAAATGTTGAAAGCTTCCAGAGAAATGGGTTTTGGTGATAATTGGAAAGCAGCATTGGAAAAAGTAAAGACTTTGTATGTGCCACCGGGCAAACAGCCTGAAGCTATTTTGAAATTATATACAGAGTCGATTGATTTCCTCAAAAACAATAACCTCATCACCATTCCACCATTGGCAGAAGAAACCTGGGGTATGATGATGATGTCTCCGGAAAGACAATTGATAGCCCCTTTCTTTTTAGGAGGTGCTGATATCATCATCTCTTATCCAACCAATACCATGGCTTATGAAGACAGGATGATGAGTATGCGTGGTAACAATCCGCATTTTTCAAAAGCAACGGTACATCATGAATTGATTGCCGGACATAACCTGCAACAGTTTGTGAATACAAGAACCAGAACCTATCGCAATTTCGGTACTCCATTTTGGGGCGAAGGATGGGCATTGTATTGGGAATTGATTTTATGGGATATGCAATTTGCTAAAACACCGGAAGACAGAATTGGTATGCTCTTCTGGCACATGCATCGTTGCGCCAGAATTATTTTCTCTTTAAATTATCACATGGGCAAATGGACACCTCAACAGTGTATTGATTTTTTGGTAGACAGAGTAGGTCATGAAAGAGCCAATGCAGAGGGTGAAGTGCGTCGTTCATTTACAGGTCGTTATCCGCCGTTGTATCAGCTGGCCTATTTAACAGGGGGCAGACAATTTTATGCATTGAAAAAAGAACTGGTAGATAGTGGTAAGATGACCTACAAACAATACCACGATGCAGTGATGTCGTTGAACAGCATGCCTGTTGAAATGGTAAGAGCGATTCTCACCAAGCAACCATTGACGGAGAATTTTAAAACTAATTGGAGATTTTATAACGAGTAATTTCCCCTCCCTTGAGGATATGAAAAAAATACCCATCGTCGTCATTTCCGACTTAGTCGGAAGATTCCTCTGGACGACGGTTGCGTAGTTAAGCGACTTGCGATGCTGATTGGCTCTGCCAATCAGCATCGCTTTTTTACCCATCCTTTCTTGTCAACCTGACGAACCTCACGACGAAAGTCGGGAATGGTGAGGAAGGGCCTTCATCTAAGACGCTTCTAAAATCAGATAATTTACGAACAAGTGCGTATTAGTGCATGTTAATCATCAAGTCAGGTGATTTCACGTTAAATTTGTACCTCATATCTCATTTATGCAAGCATACTGCCATTCCCTTACACAGTATAAAAGATTGAAGACCAGAGAAGTGCGTATTGGTGATCTGTTAC
>JBDKEH010000029.1:0-22634 GCA_039795345.1 Bacteroidota bacterium | reverse complement strand
GTTCATGTGGTACATCATCAAAGCGATGATTTTAACTATACAGTATCTACTCGAATTACGATTTTCCAAGCAGTAGCACGTGGATTATTTTGGTCGGTTTTGCCCCTTTTAGGTTTCCCTCCTGACATGATTGCTATTTTCCTGATAATACATGGAGTATATCCTTTTTTTACGCATACACAATTGGTAGGAAAGTTAGGCTGGCTGGAGTATATTTTTGTGACGCCTTCTCACCATCGGGTTCATCATAGTAGTAATCCTGAATACTTGGATAAAAATTATGGTGATATACTGATCATTTGGGATAAGCTTTTAGGAACATTTGCGGAAGAAAAAAATGAGCCTAAATATGGACTTACCAAACCTTTGAATAGCTATAGTTTTTTATGGCAACACTTCCACTTTCAGCTTGAATTGTTGTTAGCCCTAAAAAAAGCAAAAGGATTGAAAGCCAAATTAAAAGTACTCTTCGGTAAGCCGGATGATATTGATCCTCTTCATCGTGACTACCTCGAGCGGAAATTATTAAATCGAAATAAACAAAGTATACAACTTGGATTACAGCGTTTGATTTTACTGAACACTGTGATTACACTTGTCATTTTATTTTTCACATTGTTGCTAACAGAATATTTTACTTCACAACAGCAAATTTTACTTTGTTTATTCATATTGATGAGTATCATCAATTCTGGTGCTATGATTGAGCAAAAGCATTGGGTTTTTTATCTCGATTACTTTCGACTATTACTCATTGGGCTGATCCTACATTCATTTGTACCTAATGGTTTTATTTTGGTAGTATTAGCAATTTTATTGTTGGGGCTCTTACTTTTTTACAAAAGCGCGCAGAAAAAATATTTTGCCTATTTGTATAATGCATGTTAAGTTTTTAAAAGTGATAAGGTTGAATTCAAGGTTCGCTATAATATCATAAGGTCAGGCCGAAGCTCAAAAGTCTTATCGACTGTTTTTTCAATCGTAATGCATGAAATGCAAAACGTATTGACTTAAAAACAAAGCTTTTTTATAATTAGTTTGTAGGATAGCAATCGAATCTGCTTTCGTTCAATGTTCATCTATAGCGTAAAGTCTGAAAATGAAAAAGCCATCCGTTTTAAGCGGATGGCTTTTGCTGTAGGGGGAGGGATCGAACCTCCACGAGGCAGTTAGCTATAGCGCAAAGTTCAGTGGTCGACCCTGGATCCCAACGGAACCGTTGGGAGCTCTACACTACGTTTGTCCTGTTATCCTCACCCCCGAGACAAGAGGGCATGTCTGCCGAAAAATTTCATCACCCCACAGTATTTAAGAGCTTTGTCTTTGTTTGACAACACAATATTAAGACAAACAACACATTTATTGTATAAATTTCAATAAATATTTTTAAAATATAGATATTATTTAATAATTTTGATTTTATATTGAATTTAATCTAAAAACGAGTCATAAAATGTCTGCCAAATTAAATCTTGACAAACTGGATTACCAGATCATACAGGAGATGATGGAGAATGCCGAGATCTCTTACGCTGATTTAGGTAAGAAACTCTTTGTATCCGGCGGTACCATTCATGTACGGATCAAAAAACTAGAAGAACTAAAGGTAGTGAAAGGTAAAAAATTATCCATAGATCTCAAATCCCTTGGCTACGATGTTATCGCATTCATTGGTGTGTATCTAGAAAAAAGTTCGCTCTATGATACTGTGGCAAAAGAGCTAAAGAAGATCCCTCAGATCGTTCGACTAAACTATACCACAGGCAACTATAGCATGTTCGCTGAGATCGTTTGTAAAGACATTCAGGAGCTACGATATGTACTACATGATGAATTGCAAAAGATCAAAGGCATCGAAAGAACAGAAACTTTTATTTCATTAGAAGAGAGTCTGGATAGAAATGTAGTAGTACTACCTTCTGATACTTAAAACAGAATCAATTTTTAATTGTATTTTCAAATACTATGACCACATCCGGTTTACATATGGCCCATACGGTTCAGGTATTACAAAAGAATATTCGCTTCATTTTTTTGTTTACAGTTTTTGCAATGATCATTGCATTTATAACAGTAATGATAGTACCTAAATACTATCGATCAAGTGCCGGTATCATTGCAGCCAATCCACAGTTGACTGATAAGTCGAGATTGTTCAATGAAAATATACAAGGCCTCTATTCTTACTTTGGCTCTGGCGATGATCTCGATCGTATCATTGGTGTGGCTAACATGGACACCACCTATAAACAACTCACAGATCAATTCAATCTTATCAGTTACTACAAACTTGATGGTGATTCAACGCCATTGCTTCGAAGAAAAGCAGTACTGAAACTCAAAAAAGATATTTCTTTTCAGCGAACAGAAGAAGGACAATTGCGAATTGTTTGTTGGACAAAAGACAGACGCTTATCTGCAGATATCATTCATGCGATGATTAGAATTGTACAACGCAAATTGGAATCTATCTGGTTGGATAATTATCAACAAGCCGTTTCTAAACTCAATGCTTCAATAGTCGGAACAGAACAACAATATGCCACTTTGAATGACAGCATTACTAAAGTGTCTTCTGCTAATCAGGTTTTACTGCAAAAACATATGGAGACTTTATTAGATCAGCTTTCTACCTACAGAAAAACGGCTGCGTCTTTTAAACTGATGGGAGAAACAGTACCTCCTGCACTTTATGTTGTAGAAGAAGCCGTACCCTCTGCCAAAGCTGAAAGACCTGATAAACTGAATATTTTACTGATTTCAGCGCTTGCTGGCTTTCTTTTTTCGATTCTTTTCCTGTTATTGAAAGACAGAAGATCCTAATTATCGTATGATAATGCGTATCCGTCATAATGGATTTCTAATCACCGCATCACTACTTTTTGTACTGTCGATTGTTTTCTCTGTGTTATGGCATGACGAACGCTTATTATTGATTCCCTTCGCTTTGTTACTCCTTCCTTTTTTGTTTCAGTTCATGATTCATTCAACAGAGCGATTATTTTGGTTGCTCCTCTGTTTGCTGCCATTATCAACAGAGATCAATATCACTTCTTCGCTGGGACTTGACTTTCCTGATGAGCCTATCATGATGTTGCTTACTGCCATGGCTTTATTGCGTTGGTGGCATCAGCCGCAAGCATTTCCTGATACAGTATGGAGACACCCTTTGTTTCTACTTCTTCTGGTTCATCTTCTCTGGATAATGATCACTTGTTTTTATTCTGAGCAGCCCATTCTTTCTGTGAAATTTTTATTGGCCAAATCATGGTACATCGTACCCTTTGTGATCTTACCTGCTTTGTGGTTAAATAGTATTCGCAATATTGAAAAAATGGTTCGTTATCTACTGATTCCAATGGGTGTCATTATGATCATCACATTACTACGGCATGCTGTTAGTGGGTTTAGTTTTGAAAGTATCAATCGTCATCTGTTCCCGTTTTTTAGAAATCATGTAAACTATGGTGCGATGTTGGTTTGTTTATTAGCTGTGGCATTTGGTGCTTATCAATACACAACCCATGATAAAAGCTATAGAAAGTGGCTGCAAATTTTTATAATCATTGGAATAGTAGCCTTGATCTTTTCTTATTCACGAGGAGCATGGCTAGCATTGATTGGGGGACTCGTAACCGTTTGGGTAATTAGAAAGCGAATGATCACTCCTGTGATCATTACTGCATTACTTACTGTATTGATCTCTACAGTGTGGCTATCAACAGATCAACGCTATTTCCGCTTTGCACCGGATCATGATCGAACGATCTTTCACACAGATTTCTCTCAGCATATGTCTGCTACCATTGCATTCAAAGATGTTTCCAATGCCGAACGATTTTACCGGTGGATAGCGGGTGCACGAATGTTTGCAGAACGTCCTTTGACCGGATTTGGTCCTTCTACTTTTTATCATAACTACAGACCTTATACAGTCAGAAGATTTGAAACATGGGTCAGCGATAATCCTGAGCATTCAACGGTACATAACTACTTTCTTTTAACTGCGTTGGAGCAAGGATTAATTGGACTCTTGATTTTCTGTTCCTTGTATTTTCTAATGTTATGGCGTATTCAAAAGATCTATCATCAGCTTCATAGCTATTTCTTTCGAATCGTAACATTAACAACCGGTGCGATACTCGTTATGATCGGCATCATTAATTTCATGAGTGATATGATCGAAACGGATAAGATCGGAAGTTTGTTCTGGCTTTGTCTTGGAATGATCATCGTTCTAGAAAGTAAACTACACGAAGAGAGAACCAGTATTGCTTAATACTTATTGCACTTTTCTGCCCTTCCATTGATAAGAGCCGAATTTACCCAGCCATCCTGCTACAACTGTGTATACTAGATGCAAAGGTTGCATCAACGGGAAATACAATAACGAGCTTTTATGCTGATAAAATGTAGCCACAGGTCTTAAAAAGTATAACTCAACACAGGTTTTCACCAGCATCAGAGTAAGCCAGTGTGCCATTTCACCTGTAATAAAGAGATTGACCGGAAGTAGTATGAGTAAACTGAGGTTTACAGCATAGACAAGTGCTAATATTCTAAATACAGATCTATCATCATATCTATCTGCTTTACTCGCCCATCTGATACGCTGATTCAGAAAGTCTTTCCAAGTATGCATTGGCTCTGTTGTTACAATGGCATCTTTATGAAAAAGGTAGCCAAGTTGTTTGGGGTATCGTTGTTTGATCTTGTACATCAGTAACATATCGTCTCCACTTGCCAGTTGATCGATACCCCTGAACTGATCCACTTCATAGAAAACTGTTTTTTTGTAAGCAAGATTAGCGCCATTGCACATTGTATGATATCCGGCAGATACAGCTGCTGCAGTGATGCCTTGCAGACTCAGAAAATCAAGCAATTGAAATAATGATAAAATAGTTGACTGATTACTGAACATAACGGGTCCTGCCACTAGTACAGGATCTTTTTCCTGAATGTATGCATCATATAATTCCAACCATCTCTTTGGAATAGAACAATCAGCATCAGTGGTAATGATCCAGTCGCCTTTACTTTTACTAATGGCCAACTCAATGGCTTTTTTCTTATAAGCGTTTATAGATGAGCCATCTACATGCTCTTCAAGATTGATCAGATGAAGATTAAAGTACTCTTGCTGTAAGCTCTTTACAACCTCAGCTGTAGCGTCAGTTGAATGATCATTGATCACAATCACTTCCAATAGTGCTGTTGGATAATTTTGCTCAAGAATACCTTTCAGGCAAGTTCCAATATGATGAGCCTCATTTCTCGCTGGAATGATCACAGAAAATGAAGTGATCGGCTTTGCTTTTCGTACAGCATCAAACGGACGCAATCTGCAAAACCATTTTTTATACTGCACAATCAATATGCAATATGCCAATAGAAGAGCAGATATCAGTAGGAGTGCTGCCAGGTACATAAAACAAAGAAACTTAATAAAATGCAAGATTTAGCATTTGGTGACCGTACACTGTAACAAAGAAATCTAAAGTTGACCGGCTACAATAAGTTCCTGTTTGTATTTGTCTTGTAAAAGATGATGTCCTGCTGTCAATTCAGTTACGCTGATGAATGATTCCATACCTTCTTGAAATCGATAACCATGAATGGGAACAATAACCCTGTCATACTTGCCGAAGATCAGGTGTAAGGGTATCGAATGTTTGTGTATGATCTTTTTTAAATGCTTGAGTGAAGGCCGAAACATACGCATGGTGGTCCAGCGTTGATAAAGTATGTTTCGTTCATCCGCATGATCCAGATAATGATGAACAAAACGGATAATGCTTTTATTGAAGAGCCCAAGACTACCAGCCAGATGCATCAATGAAAACAACCAGCCTGGGTGCTGCATCGTAAAGGCGAAAATTCTGTTACCTATTAAAGTTTGGGTAGAAAATCTTTGCCATGGATTTTTATGTAATCCATCGGGAGCGATCAGTACCAACTTGTTGAAAAAAGCGGGAAATGATGCTAATAATTGTAAACAAACCCTCCCACCCATGCTATATCCCATCAAAGTGATCTTTGTTTCTTTTGGTAGCGTCAGTTGAATGATCTCTAGTAGTTCCTCAGGTTTGAGTAATAAGCCTTCCTTCCATTCCGTTTGGCCATGAAAAGGCAAATCAATGGCTATCAATGTATATCGTTCTCCTAGCTCTTTTTCAAAAAATTTAAACCTGCTTCCGTCTTCTCCATAGCCATGAAAACAGCATATCGGGGATGGTCCGGAACCAAAACGGTGGTAGTGGATACGGGAATGGCGGTAGGCTATAAAATGTGGGTCTGACACAGGAATTTTAAGGTTTTATTCTTGGCAATATCAAAGAAACGAATTTACTTTGAAAATAGTTGCATAACTAACTATATGCCAAACAACCAATTTAAAAGAGGGGAATTATACAGTGTGATCAATGGGATGGCTTCTACAGCTGTTGCCAGAAGATTACAAAAGAATTTTCGACAGGCAGGTCTTGAGATCACGATCGAACAGTGGAGTGTATTGTATCATTTATGGAAGGAAGATTGTTTGAGTCAACAGGAATTGTGTAACCGAACTTTTCGTGACAAACCTAGTATCACAAGATTGATCGATAATCTAGAGAAACAAAAGCTAGTGAAAAGAACGGCATCGAAAGAAGACCGAAGAATCAATCTGGTTTGTTTGACAGACGCAGCAAAAGCGCTCCAAGACATTACCATTGATCTGGCGAATCAAACCATGAATGAGGCATTGATCGGAGTTAATAAAGAAGAGATTGAAACTGTGAAGTCGGTGTTTCAGCGGGTGTATGATAATCTAACGTGATAGTGTATTGCTTATGGCAAATAGATCATAGTAGTAGAATTTTTTTCGGGGTATTTATATTTACTATTTGCCATGAACTATTAACTATAAGCTAATTCCAAAATATTAAAACTGTCTTCCCATGGAAACAAAACAAGCAAAAGCCCTGTTGGGTGGTGAGTGGCTCATTAAAGAGAGCAATCCGTTTGAAACCTTTATACCGGAGGATTTCAATGAAGAACAGCGTATGGTGATGGATATGTGTACGCAGTTCCTTGATGCCGAAGTGCTTCCTATCGTGGAAAGAATCGATAAGCTGGAGACCGGCTTAATGCCTTCTTTGTTAGAGAAAGCAGGCGAGCAAGGATTATTGTCTACTTCTTTCCCGGAACAATATGGTGGATTGGGCAAAGACTTTATTACATCTACCATTGTGAATGAAGGATTGGGTGGCGGACATTCATTTTCCGTTGCAGTAGCGGCACATACCGGTATTGGATCATTGCCGATCCTGTATTTTGGTACAGAAGAGCAAAAGCAAAAATATATTCCGAAGTTGGCGAGTGGTGAGTGGAAAGGAGCTTATGGGTTAACAGAACCCAATAGTGGTAGCGATGCTTTGGGTGCTAAGACCACAGCTAAGTTGAGTGATGATGGAAAGTATTATATCCTGAACGGACAAAAATGTTGGATCACCAATGGTGGATTTGCAGATGTGTATACCGTTTTTGCCAAGATCGATGGTGATAAGTTCACCGGATTTATTGTGGAGCGTGGTTTTGAAGGCTTTACACAAGGTCCAGAAGAACACAAAATGGGTATCAAAGGATCTTCTACTGTACAATTGTATTTCCAGGATTGTAAAGTGCCGGTAGAAAATGTATTAGGTGAAATTGGTCGCGGGCATGTGATCGCCTTCAATATTTTAAATATTGGCCGATTGAAACTTTGTGCTGCTGCATTGGGTGGTTCGAAGCGTGCAGCTACTACTTCTATTCAGTATGCGATTACTCGCGAGCAGTTCAAATTGCCAATCGCTAAGTTTGGTGCTATCAAACATAAAATGGCTGAAATGGCCATCCGCATGTGGGTTTGTGAAAGTGCGCTGTATCGTGCTTCTAAATGGATCGATGATAAAGAACATGAACTCATGAATAGCGGTAAGAGTTTTGCAGAAGCATTACTCGGGGCTGCTGAAGAATATGCCATTGAATGTGCCATGCTGAAAGTATATGGTAGTGAAGTGTTGGATTATGTAGTGGATGAAGGTGTTCAGATACATGGTGGTAATGGCTTTAGTGATGAGTACATGATCTCAAAAGCATATCGTGATAGTAGGATCAATCGTATCTATGAAGGAACCAATGAGATCAATCGCTTATTGACAGTGGATATGGTATTGAAACGTGCTATGAAGGGTAAGCTTGATCTGATGGGTCCTGCGATGTCTGTTCAAAAAGAGTTGATGAGTATTCCTGATTTTGGCGCTGAAGAAGAAGGAGCTTTTGCAAAAGAGCTGAAGTATATCGCTAACTTCAAAAAAGCCATCCTAATGGTTGCGGGGGCAGCAGTTCAAAAGCTGATGATGCAATTGGAAAAAGAACAAGAAGTATTGATGAACATTGCTGACATGGCTATCGAAACATACAATGCTGAAAGTGCATTATTGCGTGTTATGAAACTCACAGAGCAGAAAGGAGAAGCAGCTGTTAAATTACAGACAGATATCATGCGTACTTATTTGTATGATGCAGCAGACCGTATCAACAAAGCAGGAAAAGATGCCTTGAACAGTTTTGCAGAAGGCGATGAATTAAGAATGATGCATATCGGATTAAAGCGTTTTACCAAGGTAGAACCCTTTAATACCAAGGATGCACGTCGCAGGATCTGTGAGAAATTGGTGGCAGATAATGGCTATCAGTTCTAAAAAAATCAGCCAAAAAATTACCATTTTTCACAAAGATTTTACATATTTGGTTTTTGTTTTACGGTTGCTTGCTCAAACAAAGGTCTCACTGTTCAAAAGCAGTGAGGCCTTTTTGTTTGGATTTATACTAAATTGATCCAATGAAATATTTTCTTTTAATACTGATCGTTGCGCATTTTCAAACACAAGCCCAAAACCGTTTGTATGAACCCTGGATCGGAAGGACTACCGGCAAGTTACCTGCATTGGCGTATGGTTTAGGGGAAGATCGGTTAGGTGGCGCAAAAATGGGTTACATTGATTCCAATGTTGCTCTTCGTGTCATGGATACAGTAAAAGGGATGTATCTCGTTCAATTATCAAAATTTCATCAAGCATATATCGAACAGCAGTATGTAAAGACAGATAGTCTGAATAAGCTGAAACCTTGGTATGTCACAGGATCCATCAGTGCGAAAGGAGATTCTGCCTATGATTATATCAACGTGATCATGGAAGAAAAACTCCCTTACAAAAGCTGGATGGAGATCAACCCCTCAAAAATAGTGGTAGATATCTTCGGTGTTCAGAGTAACACGAACTGGATCACTCAATTGACTTCATTAAAGGAAGTAAAAAATGTTTACTACCATCAAACAGAAGATGATGTATTCAGAGTAACCATTGAATTAAAACATAAACAACATTGGGGATATAGTGTAGGATACAATGGAAGAGCATTGGTGGTAAAAATCAAACGACAACCTTCCCTTCTGGATGTCAAAAAACTGAAGATCGCTATTGATGCCGGTCATGGAGGAACGAATACAGGAGCCAGTGGCATCAAAGCCAAAGCTTCAGAAAAAGAATACACACTTCGTTTTGCAAAAGCACTTCAGAAATACTTAAAGGCGAAAGGAGTAAAGCAGATCATCATGACACGTACCAATGATACTACTTTCGATAACAAAGACCGTATTCTGTGGTTACAGGAACAAAATCCGGATGTACTGATCAGTCTACATCTCAACTCAAGTGCCAATAACAATGTAAGCGGTACTAGTACTTATTATAAACACATCGGATTCAGACCGCTGACAAATACCATTCTCAAACGAATGTTAGAATTAAAGCTCAATGAATTTGGTAATGTAGGAAGTTTCAATTTTGCACTCAACTCTCCAACTGATTTCCCCAATGCTTTAGTGGAGATCGCTTTTCTCAGTAATGAGGCTGATGAAAAGAAGATCATCAGTTCAAAATTTCATTCAGATGTTGCTGCGAAAATTTACTTGGGATTATTGGATTGGATGAAAATATCAAAGTAATCAAAAAGCAAAACCTCTGCGCCTTTTCTGTTGCATAAGTTAACCGCAGAGAAAAGAGGACGCAGAGGTTTTGCTGAGAGTGGGTTTAATGTTTGATGAACCGATCAAAGAATTCAATCGTTCTCAACATCTGATCAATTCTTTGTCTGTTATTACCGCTTCTTGTTAATTCATGTGTTCCACCAGGATGGCGTACATACTCTACTGTTCTTCCTAACACTTTTAAACTCTTGTACAACATCTCACTTTGAATCACGCCGGTACGTAAATCATTCTCTCCATGAAAAATAATAAAAGGTGTTTTTATTTTATCTACATAGTTAATAGGAGATTCTCTTTCTAGAATTGGTTTTACATTCTGTTCCCAAGGATAACCACCAAAATAATTAGGCACCAATCTCCATGCATTGCCTTCACCAAAGAAGGTTCCTAGTTCATATACACCTCTTTGTGCACATGCAGCTTTAAAACGTTGATCATGTGCTATGATCCAAGCAACAAGGTATCCTGCATATGAACCACCTGTTACTGCAAGTCTTGCTGTATCAATAAATCCACCGGCTGCGGCTTTATCCAGATAAGTCAAAACATCAGAAGTGGGTCCTGTACCCCAGTCGTTGATATTACCTCTGAGAAAATTGAGACCATATCCACCAGACCCTCTTGGATTACCATATACTACTACATAACCTTTGGCAGCATAGTATTGAAACTCATGCCACATTGAATTTTCTCCGGGTCCCCACATGGCAGAAGGTCCTCCGTGAATATTGAGTATGGTCGGATACTTTTTTCCTGGTTCATAATTCGTCGGCTTCATCACCCAGTATTCAACGGTCATTCCTTTTTCATTTACAAAAGAAGCTTTCTCTGGGAAACTTAGTTTTTTCTGCTGCAGCCATTCATGGTTGAAAGAAGTTAATCGTGTTTCATTCTTCATTGCCAGATCAGCACTATAGAGTTCAGATGGATTACTGACTTGTGTTTTAGTATACAAGATCTGATTGCCTCGAAGATCAAAACTGCTGATACCGGCATCCACTGAAGACAATGCTGTTACCTGACGAGTTTTAATATCTGCTCGATACAAAGGAATACCTCCATTGCTTTGTGCAGTGAAATACAATGACTGCTCATCTTTACTCCAGGTAATACCTCCCTTGTTTCTGTCAAATGGAATTTCAACTATATCTTTTGTCGTACCATTCAAAGGCATGATGGCCAGAGATGGGATGCTTACAAAAGAAGTGTTGCCAAACTGAAAAGCGATCCATTTTCCTGAGGGTGAAACAACTGGGTTGTTATAATTCTTTCCTTCTTCTCCCAATATCTTTTTTAGATTACTACCGTCTGTATTACACAAATAGATATGTCCTTCCAATTCGCGATCGGGGTGTTGATTGAGTTGCGCATTGCCTGTTAAGATCAATTGTTTTCCATCCGGTGAAAAGTCTGCACTGGTAAAGCGATTAAATCCATGTGTAATCGCTTTTGGACTTGCATTCGGAACAGCATCCATGATAAAGAAATGATTGAATGCTAATTCTGATGAGGTAGTTGCCTCTTGTTGAAAGTTCAATTTGTTGATGACTTTTGCTTTTTGTGCTATGGCATTTTGATTCAGGTATGCTCTGATCTCTTCTGTTGAACCATCCGGATCTGCTTTAGCATTGCTATTGATGAGGTGTTCGTTTCCGGGGAATCCTGGTTTTTCCAGAGACCAAAGGGGAAGTTTTTTACCCGGGTTCAGTTCTTCGTCGTTCATCAATTGTTCCAAACGAATATTGGCTGAAAAGAGGATTTTTTTCCCATCCGGACTCCATTTTGGATTACCTACACCATAACGAAATTTGGTCAACTGAACAGGTTCTCCACCTTCCATTGATAAAAGGAATAATTGAGGTCTGCCTTCAGCAGCTCTTACAAAAACGAGTTGTTTGCTGTCGGGACTCCATACGGGTTGCCCTGCTGGCTGAGCGGTCAATTGTCTGATCGAGCCATCATTTTGCAGGAGATAAAGTTTGTTAGCATACCGGTATTCCCATTTGGTATCGCCGTCAGGCTCAATACTCGTTACAGTAAACAGGGTTTTAGAGCCATCAGGACTTACCGAAACGTTCCCTAACTGATGAATTTTCAGCATATCGGTCACTTTGATGACAGAACTGCCATTCTGGGCAATGCCCCATTGAACCAGACATACGCTGATGATCAAGAAAAAATGCTTCATGGTATTGGTTTGAAGGCTTAAAGTACAAATAAATGACATGCACAGTCACAGGCTTTTGTACTTTTACGGGCTAAAAACGATGAATTATGGGCAAAATGGTACAGGAATTCAATGATTACCGCGAGAAAATGAATGAAGTGATCTTGAGTAAGAATAACCTAGTCATGAAGCGACTATGGAATCTAGATACCAATACCTACGACGATGGTGCATTGAATAAGAAGACCAAAGAAATGCTCGGACTCGTAGCCAGTATGGTATTGCGTTGTGATGATTGTATCAAGTATCATTTAGGAAAATGCCATGAATTGGGTGTGAATACGGAAGAAATGTATGAGATATTTGCAGTAGCGAACATCGTAGGCGGAACCATTGTTATTCCGCATACCAGAAGAGCTGCTGAATATTGGGAGGAATTAATTGCAAGTGCATCCTAAAAGTTTCAGAACTTTAATAGCGCCTACTATTGTATACATTAATCATAGATCTGAATGTCAACAACAACTACAAATACAGCCGCAACGCTAACAGCTAAAGATTTTGCAACAGACCAGGAAGTACGTTGGTGTCCGGGTTGCGGAGACTATTCCATCTTAGCACAAGTGCAAAAGATTATGCCGGGTATTGGTGTGCCGAAAGAGAATATTGTCATTATTAGCGGTATCGGCTGTAGTAGCCGCTTCCCGTATTATATGAATACTTATGGGATGCATTCGATCCATGGAAGAGCAACTGCGATAGCCAGTGGATTAAAAGCAACAAGACCAGAATTGAGTGTTTGGATTGTTACGGGAGATGGGGATGGACTAAGTATCGGCGGTAATCATACCATTCATTTGTTAAGAAGAAATTTTGATGTTAATATTTTATTGTTCAATAACCAGATCTATGGTTTAACGAAAGGACAATATTCTCCTACTTCTGAAGAACAAAAAATAACGAAGAGCACACCATTTGGAAGTATTGATCACCCGTTCAATCCTTTGGCTTTGGCAATGGGCGCAGATGCTAGTTTTATTGCACGCAGTATGGATAGAGATCCTAAACATTTACAAGCCATGCTTACACGTGCTCATCAGCATAAGGGAGCTTCTTTGTTAGAGATCTATCAAAACTGTAACATCTTTAATGATGGTGCTTTTGAAATTTTTACTGAGAAAGGAACTAAGCTGGATGAAGGATTATTTTTGGAACAAGGGAAGCCATTGATCTATGGTGCCAATCAACAAAAAGGGATTAAGTTGGATGGCATGAGACCTGTGGTTGTGGATTTGACAGATGGAACACATAGTGTTGATGATTTATGGATCCATGATGAGAGAGATTTCTATAAAGCACAAGTGTTGATCAGAATGTTTGATAATCCTAATCAGCAAGGGACACATTTTCCAAGGCCTTTTGGCGTATTCTTTGAAACAGAGAGGGCTTGTTATGAAGATGTGATGGCGATGCAGATTGAAGAGATCATAGCAACAAAAGGCAAGGGTGACTTGGATAAGTTATTACGCGGAAAAGAAGTTTGGGAGATCGTTTGATCTTCTTGAACACATTCGATAATAGAAAAGCTCCGATAGCTATCGGAGCTTTTTCTTTATCAAAAATCATCGAACTGAGACATTGTTATAATCTGGCGATATCATGTTTAATGGCGAATAAAGCCAAGCCGACACGTGTAGCTGTTTGTAATTTCTGGAAGAGTGTATCTCTTGTTTCATCAACTGTTTTGAGACTGGTACCCATGAGTTCAGCGATTTCCCGATAAGATTTATCAGTGCAGGCCCATCCCAGAAATTCTTTCTCTTGCTCGGTCAGCTCAGTGAACTTGGTGATATCAGCATCTTCTTCAGGGGAGGTTTTCATAGTGTGCATGATATTATCGCACATCAACTTATTTAGGTATACACCTTTCGTAACGATACCATCTAGGGCTGCTTTTAACTCCTGAGGTTTACTGTCTTTTAGTAAATATCCTTTTGCCCCATTTTTAAACATGCGTATGATAGAACGTTCATCATTCAACATCGTGAGAGCGAGAATTTTTACCTGTGGGTGATGTGTGGTGAGCCATAAAGCTGTTTCATAACCATTCATATCAGGCATGGTAATATCTAGCAGAACAACATCAGGTAAATTATTGGGGTCAATCAGTTCGATCATATGTTTTCCGCTATTCGCTTCAAACAAAACAGTATAGCCACTAAATGAATTGACCAATGAGGCAAGCCCGTTCCTTAACAAAACATGATCATCTACCAGGGCGATTTTAGTCATACGCAAAACGTTAACACAATGAAAACTACTGTTTATTGGTAGTTGCAGTAGATTTCAAAAAGAAAATTACGCTTTTTTTGGATTGTAAATCTCTGTTATCTCTAGAATTAATATCCGATATTTTCACGGTATTCTTTTCAGTGAAAACACCCTAATATTTTGGGTGTTTTCTACGTTGGATTTTTTTACCCACTATCCTACATTTACCACGGGTAGAGAAGAAAAACTGCAGCAATGCCGGTAGATTTTCTCGTATTCAGTTTTCATTAGGGGTTACAAGTGAAAAAGGCGGCACAAGGCCGCCTTTTTCTTTTTGTATAAGTTTTTTATAATTGTTTTCTTAACTCTTTTTCAGCTTGTTCAAATATTTTTTTCTTCTTCCAGTTATACCAAGGATGCGGAAGGGTTTTTTTCATCAACGTATCAATATTTCGCATCCCGAATAAATTCCATACACCATTTAATTTTCCTGTAACAGATGATTGCATGGCTCTTAAGCTCATCGCAAAACCACTGTCTAAATATTCCATATGATGCCAATATCCTGCAGGCATGAAAAGAGTGTCGCCGTGTTCTAATGTCACATCGTATCCTTTCGCCAGCTTTAAAGCCGGGAATTGTGCGTAATCAGGAGATCCATTTTGGTGGTGGTAATGACTAAAATCGGCTAGGCTCAATACTTCAAAGGGTTTTCTGTAAAGCTTATGCTGCTCCTCAAATGGAAATAATAAAACCTTTTTCCTGCCCACAAATTGTGTATGGAGGATATGACTCATGTCAATATCAAAATGCATATGGGTAATACTAGTTGCACCCCCTACAAACAACATGGGGTATCGCTTTACAAAACCACTCATTAATTCATCGGGCCAAGTGAAGTCTTTGGTGAGTTGTGGGGCATGCTCAAAAATATTGAAGAGGAAAATTCTCCAAGCTGCAGGGCCGGTTCTTATCATGTCAATATAATCACCGAAGGTCTTGTAATCATCAGCAGTATTAATAGGAGTATATGCATCACTTTTGATGTTATTGTATAACCCCACTTTTTTATCTCCAACCAATGTTTTGAAATAATCCCAGTTCCATTTATCATAAGCAGGCCATGATTTGGCAAGATCACGAATCACAAGTGGGCGTTTGGGAAGATAATAATGCTCTTTAAACTCAGCAGGGCTGATCGCATCTACTATGTCTACCTCCGATAAACGCATTTTAATATTTTTTGCAAAAATAAGTTGATTGGGCTGTTAATAAAAGCTTAATCAGATATTAGCCATTTTAGCCTGATTTTCAGTTTTCAGCAATACAGATTATATTTAGTGATGCTGCTGCAAGTCCATCCAGACAATCCCAATCCAAGACATCTCCGCACTATTGCAGAGTGTTTACTTTCCGGTGGAGTTATTATTTACCCTACAGATACCATTTATGGTCTCGGATGTGATATTTTTCAGCATAAAGCCGTGGAACGAATTGCACGTATCAAACAAGTAGATCCTAATAAAGCCCAACTGAGTTTTGTGTGTTATGATCTGAGTGATTTGAGTCAGTACACCAAAAGTATCTCCACACCATTGTATCGTTTATTGAAACATTATTTACCGGGTCCCTATACATTTATTCTGCCGGCAAGTAAAGAAGTACCCAAAATTCTTCAAAGCAAAAAAAGCACGATCGGACTACGTGTACCTAATAATAATATTGCCAGACATATCGTCAAAGAACTCCGACATCCAATTTTGTCTGCCTCATTACCCGGTGATATGGTTGAAGAATATACCGATCCTGAGATTATGTATGAAAAGTTTGGAAAACTCGTCGACATTGTAGTAGATGGTGGAATAGGAGGAATGGTACCCTCTACTGTGATTGATTGTACCCAAGATACTTATGAAGTTATAAGAGAAGGTGCCGGTGAATGGGAGGAATAGCACATTACCATTTCAATGCTAGTTGTTGTGGTAAGATATTGAAGCTTTTCCTGTGATGCTCGCAAAGTCCATATTGCTCAATGGCATTTCGGTGTTCAGCAGTACCATAGCCTTTGTTGTTGTTCCAGCCATATTGTGGGTATTGATGATGCAGTTTCATCATATATTCATCACGGTAGGTTTTAGCGAGTACACTGGCTGCAGCAATAGAAGCGTAAAGTCCATCTCCTTTTACAATACATTCATGTGGTATGTTTTGAAAAGGTGTAAATCGGTTTCCGTCAATCAATAGTAATTCCGGTTTTACTTTCAATTGCTCAATGGCCAAATGCATAGCTTTCCAAGATGCTTTTAGAATATTGATCTTATCGATCTCTTCACAAGAAACAAATGCCACTGCCCAACTGATGGCTTCTTTTTCAATGATAGGTCGCAACTGCTCTCGCTGTTTTTCTTTTAATTGTTTACTATCATTCAATATGGGGTGATGAAAATCTTTGGGAAGAATCACTGCAGCTGCAACTACAGGTCCTGCATAACAACCCCTGCCGGCCTCATCGCAACCGGCTTCCTTTAATTTGGCTTGAAAGGAAGATTGTAGCATTAGCTAAAAATTGAACAAAGTTCCGGATAAAAGGAAAATACCATACACAAAATAAGGCTTCCTTTTATGAACATGGTAAATTTGCTACTCATTCAAGTTGGGTATTATGGAGCAGGGAAATCAGTATTCGTCAAAATTGGTTGCCAGATGGTTGTTGTTAGGTGTGATCATGACCATTATTCAAGTGGCATTGGGTGGTATAACCCGTTTAACAGGTAGTGGCTTGTCCATTACTGAGTGGGATGTGATCACCGGCACCTTACCTCCTTTGAATGAACAGGCCTGGATGATAGAGTTTGATAAGTACAGACAAACCCCTCAATTCCAGCTGTTGAATTTTGAATTCACCCTTTCAGATTTTAAGTTCATTTTTTTCTGGGAATGGTTCCACCGTTTATGGGCAAGATTGATCGGGTTGGTATTTGCAGGCGGATTTATCTGGTTCATCGTTCGTAAGCACTTTAAAAAAGAAATGATACAGCCCTTGGTTGTGCTGTTTGTATTAGGCATTCTTCAAGGAGCTGTAGGTTGGATCATGGTAGCAAGTGGCTTAACAGGCGATGCTGTATATGTAAAACCGACAAGACTTGCTTTACATTTCATTTTTGCATTAGGATTGCTGTGTTATACCTTTTGGTTTGCTTTAAAATTGCTTGTCAAAGATGATCAGCTGATCCAACATCCACAACTACGCAATAAGAATCTTCTACTGATTGCAGTTTTAGTAGTTCAATTATTGTATGGTGCTTTGATGGCCGGGCATAAAGCTGCCAATGTAGCTGCTACATGGCCAAAGATCAATGGCGAATGGTTTCCTTCGAGTTTGTTTTCACATGAACCTTTTCTGCTGAATTTTATTGATAATAAAATCTTGGTTCACTTTATTCATAGGGGATTGGCATATGTATTGCTGGTACTGATCATTGTATGGTCTATACAACTTTGGAAAACAAAAGGATCTGCGCTATTTCGTCAGATCAGAATGATACCGTTAATACTGACCACTCTTCAGGTTCTGCTGGGGATTTTTAGTATCTTGACGAGCACAGGAATCATACCTGGACAATGGGGTACCTTTGAATGGATGGCGCAATTGCACCAGTTAACAGGAATGTGTTTATTACTTTCATTGGTATTCACCCTGTTTGTCATTCGACCGCAAGTAAAGACAGCTTGAATAACGATGTGATTGCAGTGATGTGATCCATCATAATGCATGATCCATGGAAAAATTGAAGCTATACTTAACAGGTTTTTGGTTTTCTTTTCCGCTTCAGTTGTTATTGCTTCATGTTCGCAAATACCAAATCTTTCTTTTGTTTTGGTATATACTCTTCTCAACCGTTGGAGGTGGCTTCATGCGAGCTTTCGGAGCGGATTCATTATTTCTTGGACCCGAATATTTTGGAAAGATCACAGCTCTGAGTACTGCCATTGTGGGTTTTGCAGTGGGTATCTTCATTATGAGTTGGAATATTACCACTTTTATTCTTTTTAGTAAATACTTCCGTTTTCTTGCCACTACAGCACAGCCTTTTTTGAAGTATTGTATTAACAATGCAGTGTTACCGCTTTTATTTCTTGCCTTTTATTTCAGCAAAGCCATTAGTTACGCGAAGTATCAGGAGTTATTTGCATCAAAAGACATACTCTTGATGGTACTGGGTTTTTCAGGTGGATTATTTTTATCGATACTGATTGCATTTGTTTATTTTTTTGGAGCTGATAAGACCATTTACAGAAGTATGGCAACCGTTATTGATACGGCTAACGTGCATTATGCATTAGCTTCAAAAAATAATCCTTTGCCAAAACCCAAGCCGGAGCTCAGAGTAGAGTGGTTTTTTAGCGCGCGTTTTGGTTTGCGAAAGCCTAGAGATGTCAGACATTATAGCCAGGATTTTCTCGACTCAGTATTTAAGCGTCATCATTTTGCAGCAGTCATTGCCATTACAATTGCTTTTGTGTTTTTGATCGGTATCGGATATATCTCAGATACCCGTTTATTTCAATTACCGGCAGCAGCAAGTATCACCATTTTATTTGCTATTCTGATAGCAGGTGCCGGAGCTGTTTCAACGTTCTTACATAGTTGGAGCATACCTCTGGTGGTGATAATGTACCTAGGCGTTAATTGGCTGTATCAACAGGAGATCATAGATCTTCGAAATAAGGCTTACGGGTTGAGTTATAATAGTAAAGAAGAAAGACCTGTGTATTCTCGTGAATCTATCATGAAGTTGGCTAGTGATAGTAATATTCTAGAAGACAAGCAGGCATACATCCATATTCTGAATAAATGGAAGGAAAAGCAAGCATCACCTAAACCTGTCATGATCTTGATCAATACAAGTGGCGGTGGTATTCGCAGTGCAACCTTTACCATGAATGCATTGCAAACGCTCGATAGCATCATGGGGGGTAAATTGATGCAACAAACTTTTCTTATCAGCGGGGCATCAGGAGGGATGCTTGGAGCTGCTTATTTCAGGGAACTGTACTATCGAAAACAACAAGGAGAAGCAATTAATCTCCAAGATCAGCAATACCTGAAAGACATTTCCCGTGATTTATTGAATCCACTTTTCTCTTCTTTCATAACCAGAGATCTGATCGGTCCGGCAAAGCCTTTTCAGGCACATGGGTATCATTATACTAAAGATCGTGGGTATGCTTTTGAACAAAAACTTAATGAAAATACACGAGGCTATCTCAATAAAACATTGAATGACTATCGAAAGCCAGAAGCTAATGCAGAGATACCGATGATGTTCTTTAATGCAGTGATCACCCGTGATGGCAGAAAACTGCTTATGGCCACGCATCCTGCACGATTTATGATGCGTCCGCTAACCGATACAGCCAAGATCAATGTAATGGATGCTGACGCTATAGATTTTCATAGTTTCTTGGCTCAAAAAGATGCTACTAATATCGGAATACTATCGGCACTAAGAATGAATGCTACATTCCCTTATGTACTTCCCAATGTCTGGTTACCTACAACTCCTGTAATTGATGTTATGGATGCAGGATTGCGTGATAATTTCGGACAAGAAACATCATTGCGTTTTATGGATGTTTTTAAAGATTGGTTGAAAGAGAATACAAGTAAAGTGATTCTACTACAATTGCGTGATAGAAGTTTAAGCGACTGGGATAGACCATTGGACGGCGGAAGCCTGATCAGTACTTTTACAAAACCATTTCTGATTTTACAGAATAACTGGTTCAAACTACAGGATTACTATCAACATGATCAATTAGAATTCAGTTCTGAAGCATATGGGAACAATTTCCATCGTATCTGTTTTCAATATGTCCCCTCTCGTCAGGAGGCGCCAGCTAGTCTAAGTTTTCACTTGACTGCATCTGAGAAAAGAGATATTACCTTGGCATTAGGTGCTGCTGATAATCAAAGTGAATTTAGAAGACTAGCTTCGTTGCTGAAGTGATCTTACTCGGGCTGTATTAACTCAAAATGTTTTGGCATGATGTGAATGCTGAGTTCATCGGCAGTCTCTCTTGGTTCACCATCAATATGTAGAGGTGCATGTTTTAGATTACTGATCTTGATGGAGGGGGTTTGAAAATAGAGGATATTCTTTTGGGTCATATCTTCAACCAGTTGCTGCAATTTATTGTTACCTCGTATTTGTCTAAGAATGGCAAAAGGTAATTTTGCTTTATTCATTTTCTGCACAATCACAATATCTAGCATGCCATCATGTAAACTGGCCTGTGGTGCAATTTTGAAATTATTTCCAAACTGATTACTATTCGCAATGCTGATGAAAAAAGCTTCAGAGAAAAAAGAAAAATTATCCAGTTTGATTTCAAACTGATATGGGTTGGCTCTAAAATAATTAATAATGCTTTGCTGTGTATAGGTTAATAATCCTCTGGAGGCTTTACTTGCAAAATCGTGTGCTACTTGTGCATCGAAGCCTATACCACTGAGCATACAAGAGTAGTGTTCATTTACCATGAAAGCATCGATCGGTTTTGATTTTCCATCAAAGATGAGGGATAGGGCCAATTCAGGTTTTGTAGGAATACGTGCAGCCAATGCAAGCCCGTTACCGGATCCCAATGGAATAATGCCAAAACGTACGGGTAATCCATGTAAAGCTTGTGTAACTTGATTGACAGTACCATCGCCTCCAATGATTACAACATCTGTAAAATGTTCGGCTCTTATTTTTTCGCGGAGTAATTGATAATGCCCTCCGGCATTTGTATGCATGATCTCAAAAGGAATCGATCGATCAGTTGTTTCTTTTTCTATCAGCTTTTTGATCCCGTCTTTTCTGGATGTTCCCGAGATAGGATTTACCAGGTACACAATTTTTCTTTCCATCATCTCCTAATTAAATGAATAGTGACTAGCTTTCAGGATCTGTCGTTTGAGCAGTTGCAATATTGCATTTTCTTTCTGTAAAATCCTGTTAAAGCGTGAATACTACCATTTGAGTAATGCACTGGCCCAGGTAAAGCCACTCCCAAAGGCTGCCAAACAAACGAGATCGCCATTTTTTATCAAACCTTTTTCCCATGCTTCACATAAAGCAATGGGAACGGATGCAGCTGTGGTATTACCGTAGTGTTGAATATTATTGTAAACCTGCGTATCAGATAATCCTAATTTCTGTTGCACAAACTGACTGATCCTTAGATTCGCTTGGTGCGGGATCAGCATATTGATATCAGAAGGTTGATAGTTATTTTTTGCTAACGCTTCAACAATCACTTCGGGGAATTTGACAACCGCTTTTTTAAATACAGAAGGTCCGTCCATGAATGGGAAATTCTGCGCATTATCGATCATCTTATGACTCATGAACATTTGAGCAATTTCTGCATCATCAAAATCCGCATAGTTTTTGGTTCCCCAATAATTGGCATGTGTACCTGGATTATACATAGCCAGTATTTCAGCAGATTCTCCATCGCTGTGTAAGTGTGTACTCAAAATTCCTTGGTTGTTATCTTCAGTAGGTTGTAATACTACTGCTCCTGCACCATCACCGAAGATCACAGAAACATTTCTACCTCTAGTGGTAAAATCCAAACCAAAAGAATGTTTCTCACTTCCTACAACAAGGATGTTTTTATACATGCCTGTTTGTATGAACTGATCTGCAACACTTAAAGCATATACAAAACCGCTACACTGATTACGAACATCCAATGCACCGATTTCTTTCATCTTCATAGCTCTTTGTAAAAGCACACCACATCCCGGGAAATAATAATCAGGTGATAAAGTTGCAAATACAATAAAGTCTATATCCTGTGCAGTAGTTCCCGCTCTTTCTATAGCAATACGAGCGGCTTCAACAGCCATGGTAGTGGTAGTTTCTTCTGTACGATGGGCGTATCTTCTTTCTTTAATACCGGTACGTTCCTGAATCCACTCATCACTAGTTTCCATATACTTGGTAAGATCTTGATTGGTTACGACGTTTTTGGGTACGTACATACCAATACCTGCTATTTTACTGCGGGGCATAGACAATCGTTTTTTGTAACGGGCTAAGTTAGGGAAAATATTGGGTGGGG
>JBDKEH010000021.1:0-4310 GCA_039795345.1 Bacteroidota bacterium | reverse complement strand
TATCCTTTAGTTGTATTGTGTAAGTCTGGTCAAACTGCTCAATGGCTTTCACCTTTATACTGTTGCCTAAAGAAATGCCTGACTTATCCAGGTAATTTAAAAATGCAGGCGTATGATCTGTAACTCCGGTGAAAGTACCTCGCTCTCCCATTTTAAGGGTAGATAGCAAAACAGCTTTTGATTTCGGAAGAATACCATTTGCATCCGGTATTGGATCGCCGTGCGGGTCTGCTTTGGGAAATCCTAAGAAACTATCCAGTTTATTGGTCAGATCTTCACTGTGTATATGTTCTAGTTGTTCTGCGAGGTCATGTACTTCATCCCATTTATACCCCAATTTATCGACCAGAAAAACTTCCCAAAGCCTGTGGTTGCGAATGATATTAACAGCCACCTGTCTTCCTTTTTCTGTTAGTTTAACTCCTTTCGACTTTTGATAAGTGACGAGTTTCTTTCCTGCCATCCTTTTCAGCATATCCGTTACAGATGGGGCATGCACTTCCAGCACTTGCGCAAGTGCTGAAGTGGCAACTACTAAACCATTGGCTTCCTGCAACTTATAAATAGCTTTGAGATAGTTTTCTTCTGTAAATGAATGCACCGATTCTATTGTTTTGATGAAGATACGTAAACCTGTATAAAAAATAAATTAGATCAACCTAATTTATTAATTAAAATAATCTAATTTTAACTTAACGTATCTATATTTACAATGAAGAAAACAATCCTCTTATCCATAATTATTCTGTGGATTACCGCCATCATTGCCTGTCAGAAAATATTACCAAAAACTCCTCCAGAGGATGCGTTATTGGACGGTCCTGTAGAAGGACTTAGCTACGAAGAGAATAGAAGATTTTTGGCAGGTGATGTAGCTTTTAATGATGAAGTATTCACTTCGGCAAACGGTTTAGGACCTGTCTTTGTTGCCACCAGCTGTGGAAGTTGTCATGCAGGTGATGGCAAGGGACATCCCTTTACCACGCTTACAAGGTTTGGTCAGGTGGACAGTACAGGTAACAAATTTTTGCACCTGGGCGGACCGCAATTACAAAACAGGGCATTACCCGGCTATATGCCTGAGCAGATGCCTGGTGGAGCCACATTTTCAAACTTTATGCCACCTGCTAATACGGGATTAGGGTTTTTAGAACTCGTTAGCGATGCAGCTATCTTGTCAATGGCCGATCCGAATGATCTAAATGGTGATGGGATCAGTGGTGTACCCAACTATGAATACCTGCCTTCATTTATAACTCCCTTTCCAAATGCCATAGCAAGAAACGGAAAGTACATTCATCGTTTTGGTAAAAAGGCTGCGGCTTATAATCTGTTGCAACAAACAGTGAATGCTTATAACCAAGATATTGGGATCACTTCAACCTTTCAGGCGAAAGATGTTTATACCGGATTGGATATTGAACCCGAGGTTGCTGATGTAACGGTACATAATGTTGTCTTCTACCTACAAACTTTGAAAGCACCTATTCAAAGACATCAAAATGATGCTGAAGTAATTAAAGGGGAAAGCCTATTTATACAAACGGGTTGTGAAAGCTGTCATAAGCAGACACTGAAGACAGATTTTTCTACTATCGCTCCATTATCAAACAAAACATTTCATCCTTATACAGATCTGTTGTTACATGACATGGGACCGGGATTAGATGATGGTTATACTGAGGGTAGTGCAACAACGGCTGAATGGAGAACTCCACCGCTTTGGGGATTGGGTTTGTCTCCGAATTCGCAAGGAGGGAAGTATTTTCTACTGCATGATGGTAGGGCAAAGAGTATTGAAGAAGCCATAGTCCTGCATGGAGGCGAAGCACAGCAGAGTAGAAATAAGTTCATACAACTTTCAACACAAGAGAAAAACAACCTATTGAAATTTTTAGCATCACTGTAGTATTTTGAACAGATGAACAGATGAACAGAAAAGACTTTATACTTAGATCCTGTACAGCTTGCCTTGGCGCATCATCTGTGGCAACAGTTTTGAGTGCTTGCGCAACTACCAAATTTTCAACTGGTAAGTTACTCAAAGACGGCATCGTAATAGATAAACAAGAGTTTCTCATTAAGGAAAGTGATCAACATCGCTTATACATCGTCGTACGTAATGAGGCGTTGGTGTTCCCGATTTGTGTGTACCGGTTTAGCGATCAAGACTATTCAGCTATCTGGATGCAATGTGCGCATCAGGGAGCCGAACTTAATGTAGCAGGTGAGTACCTACAGTGTCCGGCACATGGTAGTGAGTACGATAATCGCGGTAAAGTAACCAACGGACCTGCCGACAGCAACCTGCGAACTTTCCCTGTAACGATCAATAACAACGAACTATTCATTGACTTGAGAAAAATATGAGACTATTTATTTTCTTACTGACAGTTGTTTTCTTTTCCTCAACTGCTATTGCACAGATAGACCCTGTGTTACTTCGCAGCATGGCAAAAGACACATCGGGTATGCTATTAAACATGGATGCCGTGTATAACCGACCTTTTCTTCAGTCCGGTAAATTTCCTGTCGCATTGGGTGGTTATGCGGAAGCCAATTATCAATACTTCCAGAAAGATGGGATTTCAGAGGGTCACCAGTTTCAAATGAGAAGACTGACTTTATTTGTTTCCTCCTCTATTTCCAAAAGGATAAAATTTTTAAGTGAAATAGAATTTGAAGATGGTACCAAAGAAATCAATATTGAATTTGGATCTGTTGATTTTGAATTTGCGCCTCTCTTTAATTTGAGGGGCGGCATTGTCATGAACCCGATCGGTGCATTTAATCAAAATCATGATGGACCTAAATGGGAATTTATTGACCGCCCAGTGTCAGCCACTCAAATGCTCCCGGCCACCTGGAGCAATATCGGTTTTGGTTTGTTTGGAAAAAAATATACCAAGGATTGGGTGTATGCGTATGAGGCATACCTCACCAATGGGTTCGATGATCAAATCATTGACAATGCAGAGAGCAAAACATTCCTGCCAGCCAGTAAAGCAAACAAAAACCGATTTGAAGAAAGCGCTAATGGTAGCCCATTGTTCACCGGTAAAGTTGCCATCAGAAATAGGAGGATAGGTGAATTAGGGTTATCTTATATGGGAGGCATTTATAATAAATACCAAGCTGATGGATTGCTATTGGATAAAAAAAGAAGGGTCGATGTATTTGCGGTAGACTTTAATACCAGTCTTCCCAACATCAACACTTTTATCAATGCCGAATGGGCCTGGGTAAAGGTAGATGTACCTGAAACCTATACTGAACAGTTTGGCAGAAAACAGCAAGGCGGCTTTATTGATATTGTGCAACCTATTTTTAAGCAAGCTTTGTTTGGTTTTGAACAATCAGTTATCCATGCAGCCTTGCGTATTGAGTATGTGGATTGGAATAAAGGAAAGTTTAAGTCAACAGGTGATAATATTCGTGATGAGTTGTTTTCCCTTGTTCCAGCCATCAGTTGGCGACCCACGGCACAAACAGTGATTCGATTCAACTATCGTTACAACTGGCAAAAAGATATCTTAGGTAATCCGCCATCTAAGCTAGCAGGGTTCCAGTTTGGGGTGAGTACTTACTTTTAATGGTTTGTTGGATGGATAATCCACATGACATACTCCCACCGCAAACAAAACGTCATTACGATGTAATGCAGTTCCTGCATCATTCGAATCATTATCCAAACATTTTGATTTCACTATTCAATCACTGTTGCTGTGACTTTATGTGCGTTTTAATAAACAGGATTTATTCTTTTCTTGCATCATTTTATGAAGGTCAACTCACTATTCACCCTAAGTTTGTAGTCTAGCCGGTCTGCCACTTTTTTGTTGCGCTTGCCGTATCGACGCACTAGACCCGCGCGTGCTAACTTATCCAACAAAATAGCATCATCTTCTTTGGAGTCGCCGAAGACCTGTCTTGTTTTATCCGTATGAAAATCCATGTCTATGGAACAGGCATCCAGTAGTTTGTAGGTATTGGTCACCAGGGTAGGGTAGCGCTGGCATTGTGCTAATAGTTTCGAGGGACTCACAAATGTATCTTCTCGATTACAACATGTATTGGGATCTAATTGTGAGAGCAGGATATTTTGATCAATGGCACGTAGTAAACAATGCAGGTAGAAATGTTCTTTATCCTGCACCACGACCGGTTGATGTATGACATGGTATTCAGTCGGCGTAAAATTGTACAATGATGATAGCTCATATGGTTTGATACAGATGCGTTCATTCGGTTTTAATTCAGCAACACTTTTTGATTCATTGGGGTAGATGACAAAGACATCTTCCGGTGCA
>JBDKEH010000005.1:0-30514 GCA_039795345.1 Bacteroidota bacterium | reverse complement strand
GTTCTGCAAAACTTCTCATCTCGGGTGTTGGCTTGAATGCATACCCTTCTTCAGGCATCAACTCTACAAATTCTAAAGTGGATCTTTTGGCTCTTTCCCAATCACGAACCATTTGCGCTTTCAAGCTATCCGCAGATGCTTCTGCATAAAGATTAACTGATGTACTAATCAGTGTAATAAAAAAGCACGCCGCAAGGAGGATTTGTTTTTTCATAATGGATCTTTAAATTGAAAGACTTTCTTTCAAGATACAGTGATCATTAGCTTAATCAAAAGCGATACATTACAGTAGGCACCTACTAAAGAAAATACAAACATGATTAGCTGCCATTCAAAGACAGCTAATCCGGTTTAATACTTAATAAATAGTGAGTGTTAAAATTATCCGAGTGCTTTCTTAATTGCCTGATTCTTGGCTTTTTCACTGAGACTAGACTTTTGAACAACTTTATTCAACTGATAGCTGATAGCAATTCTAAAATTACGAGTGTTACTGGAGTTGAAACTTTCCAGATTAAAGTTCGCACCATAAGTATAGTTCATAAATCGTTGAGGCGTGAATGGATCAATAGCATTGAAACTTAAAATAAGTCTGCGATCAAAGAAACGATGTTGCACACCCAGATTCATGTTCACATTACTTCTGCTTCTCCCTTGTGGGTTGGCAAAATTACTAAAGCGAACACTGCCTTCAAAAGTTAAAACATTACTAGGTGTGAATGTATAATTTAAGCTACTATAAAAACTATTTCCATCTCGATAACGATACAGTTTCTTTTCTGTTTCACTGTATTTATTCATGGTATACCCCATGCTCGTATTCACTCTTAATTGTTTGCTGAAAGTATATCCACCCCATATACTAGCTTCATACTCACGTCTGTCTGCAATATTCAACCAGCTGACTTCTGTCTTACCGTCTCCTACCAGATTACGAATCGAATTGAACACATCTTTCAATCGATTATACCCTAATGAAGTATTGATGTAATACTTTCCTTTGATCCAACTTATATTCCAATCAAAGTTATCCGAGAGCGTTGGCTTTAAATAAGGGTTCCCAAATCGAAGATTATATGGATCACTGTAATCTACATTCGGGTTCAATTCTCCAATACCTGGCCTACGAATGGTTGCACGGTACACTAAGGTTGTATTAAGTGACTTATTGAACTCTTTTCGCAAAGAGATATTTGGCAATACATTCCAATAGCCATTATTTACATTCGTGCTATTCCCTTTTATAAATGTAAAGCCCATATCCGTATGCTCGGCTTGCACGCCGAAATTCAATCTCCATCCTTTCTCGAAAGGCAATCCAAATCCTGCCCGAGCTGTGAAAATATCTTGCAAAAACTCAAAGTCATTACTAAGAAGGTCATTCGGAATAAATACACCATCAGATTTTCTTAGAAAACTTGTATTGAGTGTATTATGAAAAAATGATGTATTATAGAAAACGCCGGTTGAAAAGTTAGCCCCCTTCTTTTTCAAGGGCTTGTTGTAATCAGCTCGTATTGAAGCAGAGCGATTAAAATTATCAAAGAATTGAGATTGAGTAGAATCGATACCGGTTGGAGAAAAATCAGGATTTAAAAATTCCTGAAAAAACGCACGATCATTGTTATTCTTATTAGCATTCACATTCAGAATAACCCTTATAAACTCTGCGGGATTTTTTGCTTTGTGCGTATAAGATACTGAAGCGTTATGTCCATATCCTTCGCCTTCACTGCCATTGGTTCGCGTGCTGTATCTATACACTTCTTTATTCCGATTGATGTTCGTAAAACTGTTGAAACTTTCATTATCATAATAGTTCAAGTTACCTTGATAGGTTATATTCAGTTGATTTCGTTTATTCAACTCAAAATCAGTTTGAATACGAAGATTGGGACGTAAATTTTTATTTTCGAACGATCCGGTAGTATTAAAATAATTGGTAGAATCCCGATAAATGTTTTCCCGTTTGGAATAACTATTACCTGTCAGTATACTTCCACCCAATCCGGCAGTAATGTTGATTGAGAAGGGTTGTGTACGATAGCTTGCATTGGCTGCCAAATTACCTTCACCTCTGGTACCTGCACTCAATGTAGTTCTACCTACCCAGCCGATCTTTCCTTTTTTTGTTACAATATTGATCACACCTCCGGTTTCGGTGGCATATTGCGGAGGTGGATTGGTCATGATCTCTATCTTCTCAATACTACTTCCCGGTAAACTCTCTAACAAATCCTGTAATTGTTGTGCATTGAGTTCTGTTGGTTTATCATCAATGAGAATTCTCGGTTCTTTACCTTTTAGTAATATTTTACCTGTTGGATCATTATTAACCAGCGGCATATTTTTTAATAACTCAGCTGTACTAGCTCCGCCACTTAATGCACTTTCTCCAACATTGTATGTGATCTTATCATCTTTATTTTCAATCAATGGCTTTTCCGCATATACGATCACTTCATTTAAACTACCGGCAGCATCATTGAGTTTGACATCACCTAAATTAAAATCATATCGTTCAGGGCGTAGATGAATGCTATCGATATCCAATCGGGCAAAGCCAACCATGACCACCGATATTCTATAGTACCCAAGAGAAAGTTTATTGAATTCAAAAGAACCATTCTTATCCGCCACCACTGCTGATCTACGAGTACTATCAGACAAATCTTTTAATTGTACAGAAGCGTATGCCAAGGGCTTCCCGGTTTTAGCTTCCAGTATATTGCCGATAATAAGACCCAATTGTGAGCGTGGCTTCTCAGTACTATTCTGAGCGTTCAGTATAAAGGATAGCATACAGCTTATCCAAAGTAGATAAATTCTCAAGGTCTATCGATTGCTGGAGAACAAATTAAAGATTAATGAGTTATTATTGGTGAAATTCTATACAATTGGTTCTACCCGCTACAAAATCGGCGGATAGGGTTATTTGAATGAGCAAAAAAAATTCTGATATGTACACTGTTTTTGGCATCCCTAATTGCGACACCGTTAAAAAAGCCATCACTTGGCTAAAGGAACACAAGATCGATTATCTATTCCATGATTATAAGGTTTCAGGTATTGACGCTGCTACATTAAAATCATGGACAGAACAGGTAGATTGGGAACTGATCTTTAATAAAAGATCCACCACTTATAAAGAGTTACCCTCCAGTACACAACAAACTGTTACCACTGCATCAAAAGCTATCTCCATCATGCAGCAACACACTAGCATCATCAAAAGACCTATAATCGTAAAAAAGGGGAAAGTAGTGGCTATTGGGTTTGATGCGAAGAAGTATGAGGAGGTTTTTAGACTATAGTCCATGGTCCATGGACCATGGACTAAAATTCTTACTTCAACAACTCCTTCAACTTTTCCTGCAACAACTGGGCCCTGAGGTCTCGGGCGATAATTTTTCCGTTGGGATCGATCAGCATATTTGCTGGAATACCTTGAATATTGTACATCTTAGCTACTTCATTCTCCCAGTATTTAAGATCACTTACATGCGTCCAATCAAGCTTATCTACTTTAATAGCTTGTAGCCAATTACTTTTATCCTGATCTAAGGATACACCCAAGACTGTGAAGTTTTTGTCTTTATAAGTATTGTAAGCGAGAACCACATTAGGATTTTCTTCCCTACAAGGTCTGCACCAACTAGCCCAAAAGTCAACCAACACATATTTACCTTTGAAAGAAGATAAAGAAACAGGTTTCCCATTCACATCATTCTGTGTAAAATCAAGCGCCTGAGAACCTACTCGACCAATTTTAGACTTACTCAAAGTTTGAGCAATAACATCCGCATAAAATCCTTTTTTGACTATGGGTTGTAAATCGTTGAAGCGAGCTTCTAACTCATCGAGATCTTCATATAAAGGTCCTACTGCAAATAATACAAAAGGACTTACAGGAGATGCTGCATTGTTTTTTATAAACTCAGCAGCATTTGCAAGCAATACTGCTTTGTTTTGATTGAAAACATTGATCAATGAATCACGCTTTGTATTTGAGGAAGACTGTTGATTGATCGTGTTTGCAAGCGCATTCAGTTTATCTTTCAACGGATTGAATTTTACTCTGAATCGCTCATAATCTTTTTGAACCGCAGAACCACTGATCACAGCAGCTTCTAGACTGGAGAGCTCTCCGTCCAGATTCACCGCCTCATTACCAATGAACATATCAAGCTTCTCATTCTTTCCATTAAACCCGATCTGTACCAATTCAGGATGTGCGAGTTTTCCTTTGAGTGTAAATCGGCTTTCTTTTACCGTTGCAGTAGCAATCGTTTGTCCGGTAACACCATTGATCAGAAAAACAGTGGTATTATCTGATAACCCTTTAATAATTCCTTTGATCTCATAACTATCAACACCAACCTGCGCTAAAATACCCAGTGGCATCAATAACAAAAAGAGTAGCTTTTTCATATTATTTTGAATGTCTTTTTTTCAATATTTCAATCACAGACTGTAATTTATAACCTTTCGCGTTAAGCAAAAGTAAATAATGGAACAAGAGATCTGCAGCTTCATTCAAAAACAGCTCCTCGTTGTCATCTTTGGCTTCTATTACCAATTCTACAGCCTCCTCTCCTACTTTTTGAGCTACTTTATTAATGCCTTTGGAAAAGAGTTTGGCAACATAAGACTCTTCCGGGGGAGCTTGTTTACGCAAACGAATAATATCTTCCAGATATAAAAGAAAATCTTCACTATGATTTCGTTCACTCCAACAAGTATCAGCACCCGTGTGACAAACAGGTCCTACAGGATGCACTTGTATCAACAAGGTATCATGATCACAATCAACTGCTATACTTTTCAACTCCAGGAAATTGCCACTCTCTTCACCTTTGGTCCAAAGTCTGTTCTTACTGCGACTGAAAAAAGTCACTTTCCCAGTCTCTTCAGTTTTTGTAAGCGCCTCTTGATTCATGAACCCTAACATCAATACCTTATGGGTTTCAATATCCTGCACAATAGCAGGAACCAACCCATCTGCATATTTTGAAAAATCTACTTTCATAATCTAATTTTATTGTACACCTCAATATTCTTTACTCGCCATTATTCAATATTGAAAATTCAAAATTCATTATTTACTATCTTCTCACCACAATTCCATTTTCTGCAAGATACTGCTTCAATTCCGGTATCCCTATTTCTTTGAAATGAAAGATGCTGGCTGCCAGTGCTGCATCTGCTTTTCCTTCTTTGAATATCGTAGTAAAATGTTCCATAGTACCACCACCGCCGGAAGCAATCACAGGAACAGGTAGCTCTTCTGATAACTGAGCAGTAATATCCAATGCAAATCCTTGTTTGGTGCCATCATGATTCATAGAAGTAAGTAAAATTTCTCCTGCACCAAGTGCCACTCCCTTTTTTGCCCAATCCAAACAAAGTGTATCGGTTTTGACCCTGCCTCCATTCAGGTATACATACCAATTACCATCTTCTTCCTGACGTGTATCAATTGCTAACACCACACACTGCGAACCAAATTCTTTGGACAATTCCGCTATCAACTCCGGTCTTTTAAATGCTGCTGTATTGACAGATATTTTATCTGCTCCATTTTGGAGTAATGCCCTAACATCTTCCACACTACTGATACCTCCCCCCACTGTAAAAGGAATATTGATCTTGTGTGAAATTTTATTCACTAGATCACTTAATGTCTTTCTTTTTTCATTGGTAGCAGTGATATCCAGAAATACCAATTCATCGGCGCCGGAAGCTGCATAAAGGGCGCCAAGCTCTACAGGGTCGCCGGCATCTCTGATATTTTCAAAGTTGACACCCTTGACTGTTCTTCCATCTTTAATATCTAAACAGGGTATGATTCTTTTTGTAAGCATGTTCTTTTTTATAACGATGATTGATTGATCAGACGCAACTCTTCCAAACTGATCCTATTTTCATAAATTGCTTTACCAACGATAGCTCCCTTACAACCAATTTCTTTTAATTGTTCCAGATCTGCACGACTACTGACACCGCCACTTGCGATAAAGTGAAGAGCAGGAAATTGCTCAATGATCTTCTGATACAAAGCGATGGATGGCCCTTCTAATTTACCATCCTTACTAACATCCGTACAAAATAGTTGTGTGATGCCGTGCGTAGAATATTTCTGAATAAAATCCGAAACATCAATGTCTGTTGTCTCTAACCATCCTCCTATTGCGATCTTTTCATCTTTCACATCAGCTCCTAACAAAAATTTAGATGCTCCATATGATTGAAGCCATCCTACGAATTTGGATTCCTCTTTTACAGCCAAACTACCAATGGTAGCTAAGGCTGCACCAGAATCAAATACAATGCGAAGATCTTCTTCTTTCTTGATCCCCCCACCAAAATCAATGATCATAGATGTCTTAGCAGTCAACTGCTCCAGCACTTTCCAGTTTTTTACAGCTCCGGCTTTTGCTCCATCCAAATCCACGAGATGCAATCTTTGTAATCCTGCATCCTGAAACTGCAATGCAACTTCTAATGGATTTTCATTATAAATTTTCTTTTGCGCATAGTCACCTTGCGTTAGTCGAACACATTTCCCATCGATGATATCAATTGCCGGTATGATCTGCATAAAACTGTTTATTTTATCAATGTCAAAAAATTACTCAAGATCTTTTCTCCTACTCCTGCACTTTTCTCCGGGTGAAATTGTACGCCGTAAAAATTATCACGATGTAATGCAGAACTGTACGGCTGAACATAATCTGTAGTAGCAATCGTATGTGCTCCTTTTGCGGCATAATAACCGTGTACAAAGTAGCAATAACTATTTTCAGGAACTTCTTTAAAAAGAACCGTAGAAAGATCACTGATCGTATTCCAACCGATTTGCGGCACTTTCAGATTAACATCTTGCTGCGGTTGAAACAATTTTACTTGCTCATCAAAAATACCCAGACATTCCGTATCATTCTCTTCAGAATGTTTACACATGAGTTGCATCCCCAAACAAATACCCAATACCGGTTGTTCCAGCTCTTTGATCAGTGTATCCAATGATCTTGACTTGAGATAACTCATTGCAGTACTAGCTTCGCCCACCCCCGGAAAGATCACTTTATCAGCTGAACGAATCAATTCATGATCATCAGTAACAAGCGCTGTGGCACCGATTCTTTCCAGCGCATATTGAACAGACTGAATATTTCCTGCATTGTATTTTACGATCACTATATTCATAATACTTGCTCTAAAAATTTCTTTGTCAATGATTGAATATCGCCGGGTTGTTCTAATGCTTTGATATATGCTGATCCGATGATCGCACCATTTGCATATCGACAAGCAGTATCAAAAGTGTTTTTGTCTTTGATACCAAATCCTACCAATACAGGATTCTTCAATTGCATATCTTTTAACCGTTGTAAATAAATAGTTACTTGATCAAAATCTTTCTCGTTACCTGTTGTCGCAGATGAACTCACTGCATACAAAAACCCGGTGCTTAAACTATCCAATTTTTTAATCCTAGCTTCAGATGTTTCCGGTGTCACCAGAAAAATAAAATCAAGTCCTACCTTTTTGATGATGTCTCCATACATCGTTTCGTATTCATATTCGGGTAAATCAGGAAGTATCAATCCATCCACGCCCACAGCTGCCGCATCTTCACAAAACTTTTGAAACCCATACTGAATCACAGGATTCATGTATCCCATCAAGATCAATGGTATCTGTGTTTTGGCACGAAGTGTCTTTAACTGATCAAATAACACTTCGATGCTCATGCCATTTTGCAAAGCCCTACTGCTACTTGCTTGTATCACGGGACCATCTGCTAGTGGATCACTATAGGGCATTCCTAATTCTATCAGATCGGCACCAGAGTTCTCTAATGTGAGTATAACATCCATCGTACTGTTTAATTCCGGATATCCTGCCGTACAGTAAACATTTAGTACCCTTTCCTTTTTTCGGCCAAACAAGGCTTCTATTCTACTCATAAAATTATAGTTGCTGCATGTAAGTTGAAAGATCCTTATCTCCTCTACCACTCAAACAAATTACCACCACATCTGTAGGTTTTAGATTTAATTTACCCAGCACTGCGAAAGCATGAGCTGTTTCCAAGGCTGGAATGATCCCTTCCGTTTTACTCACATGAAAAGCAGCTTGCAGTGCTTCCTCGTCTGTTGCTGATAGGAAAACGCCTCGACCACTGGTGAACAAATGTGCATGCAAAGGACCGATACCCGGGTAATCCAATCCTGCAGAAATACTATGAGGTTCTACTACTTGTCCATCTGCTGTTTGCATCAACAAACTTTTACTTCCATGTAGAATTCCCGGTTTACCCAATTGCGTTGTAGCAGCACTCATGCCAGACTCTATACCATGTCCTGCAGCTTCTACAGCCACCAACTGAACAGTAGGCTCATCAAGAAAATGATAGAAAGCGCCCGCAGCATTACTTCCACCTCCCACACAAGCGATCACATGTGTAGGCAATTCATTTCCACTCTTTTCTTTCAGTTGTTTTTTTGTTTCAGCGCTAATCACACTTTGAAATCTGGCTACCATATCCGGATAAGGATGCGGACCCACAACGCTTCCTATGATGTAATGGGTATCATTCGGGTGATTGATCCAATCTCTGATCGCTTCATTGGTAGCATCTTTTAGGGTTTTACTACCACTGGTTGCAGGCACAACTTTCGCTCCCAACATTTTCATGCGTGCCACATTGGGCGCCTGTCTTTCAATATCTTTTTCCCCCATGTAAACAATACATTCCATCCCTTTCAATGCACATACAGTAGCAGTTGCCACACCATGCTGACCGGCACCAGTTTCTGCAATGATCCTTGTCTTTCCCAACCGACGCGCCAGCAATATCTGTCCGATGGTATTGTTGATCTTGTGCGCACCAGTATGACACAGATCTTCTCTTTTGAGATAGATGGTCGTATTGAATTCTTTACTCAATCTTTCTGCGAGAAACAAAGGCGTAGGTCTTCCTACATAATCGTGCAACAACTCATCAAACTCTGCTTTAAAAACAGGATCTCCCATAATAGAGAGATACTGTTCACGCAACTCTTCTACATTACGGTGTAACATTTCAGGGATATAAGCTCCACCAAACTGTCCGTAATAACCTTGTACATTCGGATTCTGAAAACTAGTTGTCATCATCACTTAATAGTTTTGATCTCTTTTACAAATTTTTCTACTGCCTGCATATCTTTTAGTCCTGGTATGGTTTCAAACTTGCTGTTCACATCCAAGCTAAACAGATCTTTCGCCACAGGGTCTTGAATGAATTCCTTGATATTTTCAACATCATCCGGACCAATTCCTCCGCTAAGAAAAAATGGCTTATTGATTTGCAGACCTTTTAATACAGACCAATCAAATTTTTTACCTGTCCCTCCATATCCAGCACCCTCTGTATCAAATAAAAACATATCTGCGATATCCTGATAATCCTTGATCTTCCAAAGTACTTGATCATCTTCACGCAAACGGAATGCTTTGATCACGTCAATATAATCTGCAACTTTCTCACAATATTTGGGTGTTTCATCACCATGCAACTGTACCATCTGTAGCCCACACTCATCCACTATCTCTAACAATTCTTCTACCGGAGCGTTCACGAATACCCCCACTTTATTGATATGTTGTCCTCTGATCTTTTTGATCTCAGGTCTTGGCATATGTTTGAACACATACCGGGGTGATTTATGATAGAAAATAAATCCGGCAAACTCAACACCCATTTCATCCAGGTGTTTGATTTGCTCAACTTGGGTCATGCCACAGACTTTAATACGCATTTTGCTTTGCTTTTAGTTGATCGATAAAATCAGCAAAAGCAACCGAAGGGTGGGGCTCTTTCATGAAATTTTCCCCGATTAAAAAACCGCTGAACCCGGCTTTGCGTAAAGTTACGATTGTATCCACATTACTAATGCCACTTTCTGTAATAGCCGGCTTACCTGCCGGTATATGCTCTATCAATCGCAAAGAAGTATTGATATCTACCTCAAATGTCTTCAGATTTCTGTTATTCACTCCTACCATATCCACCATATCACTGATATGCCCCAATTCAGTTTCATCATGTATTTCCAGTAATACTTCCAATCCCAATCCTTTGGCGCATGCACCCAACTGGTTGACTTCATCAGGTGTAAGGCAAGCTGCAATGAGTAAAATCACGTCTGCACCCATGGCTTTGGCTTCATATACCTGATATTCATCGATCATAAAATCTTTGCGCAATATGGGTACTTGCTGAATGCGTGCTCTTTTCAGATCTTCTATTGCTCCTCCAAAAAAATCAGTATCCGTTAAAACAGAAATACCTGAAGCCGCTGTTGCATAAGCTGTTGTAACTTCTTCTACTTCTGCAGTAGCATTGATGACTCCTTTAGAAGGAGATTTTCTTTTAAATTCCGCAATAATGCCTGTACGTGTTTCATCTCTTAAAAAAGAACAAAGAGATAATGTTGCTCTTGAGAAATGCGCTTGTTGCGTCAAACCTTCAACCGATAGCTTTTCTTTTGCAGCAGCTACCTCTATTTTTTTCTTTGCAACGATCGTATCCAGAATATTCATGTTATTGCAGATTGATGAGTTGTTCTAATGTTTGATACGCTTTTTTACTTTCCAGACTTTCTACTGCTGCAGCATATGCGTCATCATATCCCTTATAGGTTCCTGTTCCATACAATGCCATAGCAGCATTTGCCAACACTACAGCATTCTGTGCCCAGCTTCCTTCTCCTTTGATGATTTTTACAAATAGCTTTGCTGCTTCTTCAACAGTATTACCTCCATAAATATCTTCCTGCATTACCATACGTTTGCCAAGCTGCTCAGGTGTCATGATCTTCTCTCCTTCATTGGTAATGACTTTGGTATCATTGGTCAATGATATCTCATCATAACCATCCAGACTATGGATAACTGTGAAAGCTTTTCCTGTTTCCTGCAACAGATAATTATAAATACGCGCCATTTCTAAATTATACACACCCACCAACTGATAAGCCGGAACAGCGGGATTGACCATTGGTCCTAGCATATTGAAGAAAGTTCGCACACCCAATTGTTTACGAATTGGCCCTACTACTTTTAATGCCGGATGAAAGAATGGCGCATGGAGAAAACAGATATTGGTCTGATCCAATTCCTTATTCAACTCATCAACATTGTTTTTGAATCGATATCCTAACTGCTCCATCACATTGGAAGCACCACTCACTGAAGATGCTCCATAGTTACCATGTTTGGCAACTTGCTGACCTGCTCCCGCTACAATAAAACATGATAAAGTAGAAATATTAAATGTGTTTTTGCCATCACCTCCGGTTCCTACTATGTCCATCACTGCTCGCCCTTTCATATCTACAGGCACACAAAGTTCAAGTAAAGCATCTCTGAAACCTTGTAGTTCTTCTATGGTAATACTTCTCATCAAAAATACCGTGATGAAAGAAGCGATCTCTGAGTCATTGAACTGCCCTGCAGACATTTGCACTAAAATCTCCTTCGCCTTTTCACGACTCAAGGTTTTATGTTCAAACAAGTATTGTAATATCTTTTTCATAATCATTTTGTTCGTATGCTTTTTACTCCATCATTGCTTTAACCAGTTACGTAATATCTTTTCTCCTTCAGGTGTGAGTACACTTTCAGGATGAAACTGTACGCCTTGAACATCATATGTTTTATGTCGCAATGCCATGATATAGTTGTTATGATCTCTGGCTGTTATTTCTAACTCATCCGGAAATCCTTCATCACTGATCACCCAACTGTGATAGCGTCCAACGATCAATTCATTTTCAAATCCTTGAAAAACATCATTGGCTTCTTGCTTACTGCTAGTAGGCACTAATTGTATGGGTGTTGCCAATCCATGATAAACAGTGGACAGGTTGATCAACTTACCTCCAAAAGATTCACCAATGGCCTGATGTCCTAAGCAAACACCCAATATTGATTTTTTGGGGGCATATGCTTTGATCAATGGTAATAACAACCCTGCTTCCGACGGTATTCCGGGGCCGGGAGATAAAATAATCTTATCATATTCATTTACGGCATCCAGATCAATTTGATCATTTCTGAATACAGTGACTTTGACACCTAATATCTTCTCTACCAGGTGTACCAGGTTATAAGTAAATGAATCGTAGTTATCGAATACCAGTAGTTTCACGCTTGATGTTTGATTTTTTGATCTTTGATTTCTTGATGTATCCTTTCACTTTTCACTTTTTAAATTACCTCCCCAACTCCTCCGCTATTCCAATTGCCTTTTTCAGAGCGCCTAATTTATTGTTCACTTCCTGCAATTCGCTTTCCGGATTAGATGCTGCCACAACACCTGCACCCGCTTGATAGTACAATGTATTGTTCTTACTTAAAAAAGTACGGATCATGATAGCATGATTGCAAGCACCGTCAAATCCCATGAATCCAATAGCGCCACCATAATAAGATCTTGGTGTTGGTTCATAGCCATCTATCAATTCCATTGCCTTGAATTTAGGAGCACCGCTAAGTGTACCCGCCGGAAAAGTCTGTGCCAATAATTGAAACGGATTATATCCCTCAGGCACTTTACCCGTGACTTCACTTACCAGATGTATTACATGACTATAATACTGTACTTGTCTGTAATGACTCACTTCTACAGCAGCACAAGCGCGACTTAGATCATTTCTGGCAAGATCTACCAACATGACATGTTCAGCATTTTCTTTGGCATCTTTTAATAATTGTTCAGCCATACGCTGATCTGTTTCATCATCACCTGTCCTTTTAAAGGTACCGGCAATAGGATGTACGATAGCCTTTCCATTTTGAATCACCAATTGCGCTTCAGGGGAAGACCCCATCAGTTTGTATTCACCATAGTCAAAGAAGAATAGATAAGGTGATGGATTCACACTTCGCAATGCTCTGTATACATTGAACTCATCTCCTGTAAACTGTTGCTGGAATCTTCTGCTGAGTACGATCTGAAATACATCACCACGCATACAGCTTTGAATACCTTGCTTCACCATTTGTTTGTATGCATCATCAGATAAATTAGAACTTTCTTCGCCTTTTGAACGGAAAGGATATACGGGCACATCTTTACTTCTGATTAGTGATTCAACAACTTGTATTTCAGATTCGATTCCATGGATCTTATTTTCACAGATCAATAACTCATCTTTATAATGATTGAACACAATGACGTATTGATACAAACGGTACCTCATCAAAGGAATCATTTGTGTTTCTTTGGTTACTTTTTGCAAACCAATGGTATCAAAAAACTGTACCGCATCAAAACATGTATATCCAAACAAGCCCTGCGCAAACTGTGCTTCTTTCTCAACAGGTTTTTCAATATCGAATCGTTGCATAAAATCCCAAAGCTTTGTGGGCACGGATGATTTATCCTGTATGTTGATCTTTTCAGGTTGCTGTGCCGGGAGCTTACATTCCATGGTCTCACCTGATCTGATTTCAGCACCCGCAATAGCATTGATACAAATAAATGAATAACTATTCTCTGCCGCATGATGATCTGTACTTTCCAACAAAACAGTATCTCTGAACCGATCTCTGATGCGTAAATAAATTCCCACTGGTGTAAAAACATCCGCTAATATTCTCTTAGACTGGGTCTGAACGATTATCTTTTTCATCTTTCCTTTTTTATTCCGGCTTCACCGGGTCTATGCAACAAAAAACCCCGACAAGATCTGTCGGGGTTTCTGAATATGATTCATACAGTACTGGCTACGCCATTACAATCCCCGATTGGAGTTTGTATGCCACCACCACTGAATATTGATTGTTCTTTTCATTCTGATGCAAAAATGGGGCGGACATCTTACACAAACAAATTTTTTTTTACCCTTTGTCTGGGTTATTTTCCATACAAAGCCAAATTGATGAAAAAACAAGGTTTTATGTATATGCTGATTGCTATGATACTGGTTCCCTTCAGTATCATAGCGCAACAAAAAGACAGTTTTTTGCTGATTCAGGCAGACAGGTTATTTGATGGAGAGCAAATGCGTATCGGCTGGGGTATTCTTGTTTATCAGAATAAGATCGTAGCCGTGGGAGAAACTTCAACATTATTAGCGAAAGCTCCATTGAAAAAGATCGATTTGAAAGGGAAAACCCTTTTACCCGGTCTTATTGAAGGACATTCTCATCTCCTTTTACATGCATACAATGAGGCAAAATGGAATGAACAGGTTTTGCAGGAATCATTGGCAGAAAGGGTTGCAAGAGGAGTAAACCATGCAAAAGCTACACTTATGGCCGGTTTTACCACTGTTCGCGATCTGGGAACCGAAGGGGCTGATTATGCGGATGTGGGATTGAAAAAAGCGATTGAGAATCAAATCATCCCCGGCCCAAGAATGATCATTGCTACCAAAGCCATTGTTGCAACCGGGAGCTATGGACCTAAACTGGAGAATACTTCTCATCATATCATTAAAGGAGCTGCAGAAGCTGATGGTGCAGAGGGATTAACAAGAGAAGCAAGAAATCAGATCGGCAATGGTGCAGATCTGATAAAAGTATACGCAGACTATCGATGGGGAATCAATGATAGTGCTCAACCGACTTTTACACTTGATGAACTAAAAACTTTGGTAGCTGTCGTAAACAGTAGCGGTAGAAAGGTTGTTGCTCATGCCAGCACCGAAGAAGGTATGAAAAGAGCAGCTGTGGCAGGCGTGTCTACCATTGAACATGGTGATTATGGCTCTTCAGAGGTATACGACTTGATGATTCGTAATAAGGTAGCTCTTTGTGCCACATTGAGTGCACCTGAAGCAAGCGCGAGTTATAATGGTTGGAATAAAAAGACAATGCCCCCTACAGATAGGGTCATTCAAAAAAAGAAAAGTTTTAAACTAGCATTGGAAAAAGGTGTTACTATATGTTTTGGTGGCGATGTGGGCGTATACCCTCATGGAGATAATGCTCGTGAAATGGAGCTGATGGTAGAATATGGCATGAATCCTGTAGAGGTTTTAAAAAGCGCTACTTCTGTGAATGCAGATGTATTCGGTTTCGAAAAAACGATCGGACGATTAAGGCCCGGGTTATTGGCCGATATTATTGCTGTAGAGGGAAATCCTGCAGAAAAAATATCAGCGGTTAGGAATATTGCTTTTGTAATGAAAGACGGAACTATTTATTATCAACAATAAAAAACAATGAATATGAAACGGTTTGTTTTACTTCTATTATTTGCTACATGGTCGATCGCCGGGTTTACCAATACAAACGATAATCCGGATGCCATTTTGGGAGTCTGGCTCAATTCTTCCGGCAAAGGTCAGATACAAGTGTACAAACAAGGAAACAAGTATTATGGAAAACTAGTTTGGTTAAAGGAGCCGAATGATGAACAAGGCAAACCAAAACTGGATATCCAGAACCCAGATAAAAATGCAAAAACAAAACCTTTGATCGGACTTGTAATACTACGTGATTTTGTACATGATGATGGCGAATGGACAGGTGGCAGGATTTATGATCCGCAAAATGGAAAAGATTACAAGTGTTATATGAAGTTAAAAGACCCGAAAACATTGAATGTACGAGGCTATATTGGTATTTCAATGCTAGGAAGAACAGAAGTATGGACACGCGTGAATCCATAGAGTGAAATATTCTATTCACATATTTCCGGCACATGTCATCAATCAGCAAAAATGGGATGCGTGTATATCTAAACATCCTAATGGGCTGATCTATGCCCAGTATGATTACCTTGATCATATGTGTGATCATTGGAGCGGATTGGTTGTTGGAGATTATGAAGCCATCATGCCTTTACCCTGGAGGAGAAAGTATGGATTCCGTTATTACTACATCCCTCCTTTTATTCAGCAACTGGGATTTATTGGGGACACCTCATTATTAAGATCTTTGCAGGAAGAGTTGATTCAAAAAATCAGGGGTTATGCATGGTATGGTGATCTTCATTTGAATTTTTCAAATCATGTACTTGCATCAGAACTACATTGTAAAAACCGAACGAATTTTATCATTGATCTGAATAGAAGTTATTTTGAAATTTATAAAGATTATCACCCGGATCTAAAACATCTCATATATAAGATCCCACAAGAGCATTTTCAATATTCAAGCGATCATGATTTTAAGCAGGTAATTGATCGTTATCAACAACAATATGGGCAACGAATGCCTCATTTGTCTGCACATGATTTTATAAGATTAGGAGAACTGTGCAAGTTTTATAATGAAAGAAAGCAGTGTATTATACGTTCAACACAATCAGTTGATGGGCAAGTCTTATCAGAAACCTTATTACTCAGAGATCAACGGCGCATTTATCATTTATTGAATACTACTTTTCCTAAGGGAAGAGACCTGCATAGTAATCATTGGCTGATGGATCAAATACTCAGAGAATATGCGAATCACGACCTTATTTTTGATTTTGAAGGATCTGACCTACCGGGCGTAAAATCTTTTTACAAGAAGTTCGGCGGGCATGTACAGCCCTATTTTCATTACAGAAGAAACATATGGCGCTAAATGATCCTATTGCTGAAGTATCTGTTCAGCTATTTGTAGATCTTCAGGTCGCGTGATCTTCAGATTGGTATATTCTCCTTCGATAAGAAAAACTTTTTTACCCGAAGCCTCTACAACTGTTGCTTCATCGGTAAATGATGCTTGATAAGATTGCTGGAATGCCGGGAGTAATAAATCACTCAAAAAAGTTTGTGGCGTTTGAATGATCCTTACTAAGTTTCTATCCGCAACATAATGTCCTTCTCCTTCTACGATACGAATACTATCAGTAGCAGCAACGGCTGGTATAGCACTGCCTTTTTCTAATGCTTGTTCATAACATCTCTTGATCAGCTCACTACTTAATAAACAGCGAACGCCGTCATGTACAAATATTACAGCAGGTTCTTTGATTAGTGACAACCCATTTTTAACAGACTGAAATCTTGTATCACCACCTTCTGCGACACTAACCCTATGAGATGCTTGTAAAGATTCAACAATCTTAACCCCTTCCGCTTGATGTTCTTTTGGTAAGACGAGGACCACATGAAGATCATCCCATATAGACAGAAAACGCTGGAGTGTATACCAAAGAATAGGCTTCCCATGGAGTAATAGAAATTGTTTGGGTACAGCAGTACCCATTCTTTGTCCCATCCCACCGGCAACGATTACTGCAATTTTTTGCATGGCATTCTCTGTTAAAAAAAGAGGAGCCACAAATGTAGCCCCTCATTTTCTCATGTGTATCAGTCTCACCAAATATAATTATTTGTAGATCAAAACCTCATTTCTACCGACACTATTTTTTACCCCACGGTACATACCGGCACTATTAAAAACCATAGCGGCATTGCCCTTGGCATCCACACCGATCATCCCCCCCTCACCTTGCAGCTTCATCAGCTTATCATGAACTACTATTTCCATGGCTTCCTGCAAACTACATCCTTTGTATTCCATCAGGCAGCTAACATCATAAGAAGCAACGGTTCTGATAAACATTTCACCATGTCCGGTACAACTAATAGCACAGGTCTTATTATTGGCATAAGTACCACTCCCGATCAATGGACTATCTCCGATTCTACCATATTTTTTATTGGTCATACCACCGGTAGATGTTGCTCCGGCAATATTGCCATGCATATCACAGGCAACAGCACCTACGGTTCCGAATTTTTTATCCCGCATCAATTCTTCCAGATGATGATTGGTATGATCGAGAGAGTAGTTATCAGAATCACGAATAGCTTTCCATTGATCGTAACGAAACTGAGAGAAGAAATATTCATCCGGTTCAAGTTTCACGCCTTGTTTGATGGCGAAGTCGTTGGCCCCTTTACCACTTAAAAAGACATGATTACTATTGCGCATCACTTCCGCAGCCAACTCAATGGGGTTTCTGACATTACGAACAGCAGCAACAGCCCCTGCCGATAAATCAGCACCATCCATGATGGCAGCATCCATTTCCTGTAAACCCTTTTTGGTGAATACAGATCCTCTACCTGCATTGAATAGAACATTATCTTCCAGAACTACGATAGCTGCTTTAATGGCATTAACTGCAGTCCCCCCTTTTTCCAGCACTGCATAACTCGCATCCAAAGCCTGTTGAAGACCTTCCTGATAGGCTTTCTCCAACTCAGGAGTCATATCTTCTTTCAAAATAGTTCCTGCACCTCCATGTACAACGATAGTAAAATTATTGGCCATAATCATCTCATTTAAAAGCACCCGAAATTAGTTATTTACCCAACTGACAATATCGAATTGTTTGGGAGGAATGTTAGATGGGATTTAATGAAATGAGGAGTTTGTTGAATAGTGAGTAGTGAAAGGTGAAAAGTCAAAAGTGAAAAGTATAAGTTAATAGCTATATTTCACTTTTCACTTTTGACTTTTCACTTCTGACTTGTCTACGATCATTCCCCTAACAGAACTTCACACTCTTCCAGCAGTCGGTTTCGATCGATGGCGGCGGTACCTACTTGTTCGCAAACTAGTCCACCCGCAATATTGGCCATTTCGGCTGCCAAGTGCATATCTCGAGTTGCAGCATAACACAGTGAGGTTACAGCAATTACAGTATCGCCGGCTCCGCTTACATCTGCGATATTTCGGATATGCGTTGGGATGATCTTGTGTGATGTTTCATCCTGATAAAACACCCCTTTCTCAGAGAGTGTGATCAGTGATATTTGATGATGCAGATGCTGTTGTAAATGTTCATGAATTTGTTGTAAGGATGACAGATCAATATGATCTACTGATAGGTTCAACCCCTCTTTCACTTCCTTCAGATTGGGTTTGAAAATGGTGACATCCTTATAAGAGAGGAAATTCTTTTTCTTAGGATCTACAGCAATGATCACCTTTCTTTCTTTACACAAAGCAGTTACCTCATGAATGATTCTCTCCGTAATGACCCCTTTATTATAATCTTCAAAAATGAGTACCTGAGGCTGTTGTTGATCCAAGCAATTTTTTACTTGCTCGATCAATATATTTTCGGTTGCTTCATCAATATCCGTAGTGATCTCAGCATCCAATCGCATCATTTGCTGGTTTCGGCTCATGATTCGGGTTTTATTAGTGGTTACCCGATTACTCACTGAACGGATATACGAAGTATCGATATGCTTATCATTCAACAACTGTAACAACTGTTCTCCATCCGCATCAGCACCTACAATAGAGATCATTGTTGTTTTAGCACCTAATGAAGCGGTATTCAATGCAACATTTGCAGCACCTCCTACCCTAAGTTCTTTATTCTTTAAAGCCACTACAGGAACGGGGGCTTCAGGAGAGATGCGATCTACAGAACCCCACCAATAGGTGTCCAACATGACATCTCCTACGATGGCAACACGGATCGATTGAAATCCCGTAAATAGTTGTTCAAAATTCATCAGGCTTCTTGTTTCTTATTTCGTACCGCAAGATAATACAAAGGAATTCCAATCAGTGTAATGATGAGTCCCGGCCAAGTAAAATTTGGTTTGTAAACGATCAACAATACGCAAAAAGTAACACCCATCAACATATAAATAGCCGGCAATATCGGATAGCCAAAAGCTTTATACGGACGATCTATCTCTGGTCTCTTTTTACGAAGAATGAAAATACCTGCAATAGTCAGTACATAGAAGATCACCACTATAAAAGAGACCATATCCAATAGATCTCCATATTTACCACTTAAACATAATAAAGAGGCTACCACACACTGTGCCCATAGTGCCCACTCAGGAACTGCATTTTTATTCAGCTCCCCTGCTTTTTTAAAGAATAATCCATCTTGAGCCATGGTATAATATACCCTTGCACCCGCGAGAATCAATCCATTGTTACATCCGAATGTAGAGATCATGATCATCACAGCAATCACGTAGGTGCCTATATTCCCAAAGATGAGATTGGAAGCTGAAACAGCGACACGGTCTTGTGGTGCGTGAGCAATATCGTTTAACGGGAGTACGCTTAAATACATCAGATTTGCTGCTACATAGATCACAGTTACGATTAGCGTTCCAAGAAAAAGACTCAGACCGATATTACGTTGCGGATTTTTGATTTCACCTGCAATGAAAGTAACGTTATTCCATGCATCACTACTAAAAATTGAGCCTACCATAGAAGCTGCAATGGCTCCAAATGCCGCAACGCCTAATACTGCAGTAATGCTATTATCACCTGAAATATTTTTCATGGTCCAGGCATCTGTCCAGTTAGCATTCCACACTTCAGATTTTGCTGCTAGTAAGAATCCAAAAACAATCAATCCAAAAAGAGATAATAACTTGGTTACCGTGAAAGTGGTTTGTATGAGTTTACCGCCCTGTACACCTTTTGTATTGATATAGGTCAAAAAAATAATGATAGCAATCGACACAAATTGTGCGGGATACAATTTCACAAATCCGATCTGCGCCAGCATGTTCTCATCGGTCATCTCTAATGAAGGGAAGAAATATCCGGCGAACTTACTGAATGCAACTCCTACTGCAGCGATGGTTCCCGTTTGAATAACCGAGAAAAAACTCCAGCCATAGAGAAACCCCGTTAACTTATTATAAGATTCTTTGAGGTAAACATATTGTCCGCCTGCCTTGGGAAACATTGCACTTAGTTCCCCATAACTTAATGCGGCTGTAAGTGTCATGAATCCTGTGATCAGCCAAACCGCAATGAGCCAACCCGCACTACCTACATTACGGGTGATATCAGCACTCACAATAAAAATTCCGGAACCGATCATACTACCTGCTACAATCATCGTAGCATCCAGCAGTCCAAGTGTTGGTTTGAAAGAAGGATTATTATTACTCATATGACGTTTTGTTCAAGAGGGAAGATAGGGAAAAAAGGTTTAAGCTGCGAGCTTCGAACTGTGAGCTTCGAGCTTTGATGAAGTAAAATACCGTCTTTTTATATTAATAAAAAAGGCAGATGAGGAATTGACTCATCTGCCTTTTTGAAAATCATATTAACAAGCTAATGGCTGGCAGCTAGTAGCTTGAAGCTCAAAGCTTAGTTCTTTTTCTTATATCTCTCATTCAACCCCTTAATCACATCAGCAGTGATATCATAGGCTGCATCTTTGTAATAGAAGGCGATAGAAGCATCATTGTTACCAACGATGAATGCGTATCCTTTAGAAGCATTGTATTCTTTCAAATAATCACTGATTTTTTGTCTTACATCGAGCATTTTTTTCATGCTTTCATCCTGCATTTCATTGTTCATCATTTGCTCTTTGCTATTGTAAGTCTTTTCCATTTGCATCAGTTCCTGCTGTTTGCTGTTCAGCTCGGCTTGTGTCATGGTTTGAGCAGAACGCTGAAGCTCCTGGTATTTATCAGCAAAAGTTTGCTTCAGTTGATTCAACTGCTTGCTATTCTCTTGTGCTTTTGACTGAATGGAATTGCTTACTTCTTTATAGTAATCAAAATGCGCTTCAATCGAATCAATCTCAAAATAAGCGATCTTAAAATCACCCTGAGGAACTTCTTTCGTTCCTGCAGCACTTACTTTCCCATCTTTTGATCCTGAAGAAAAATGCAGATAAAATAACACTGCTACTGCGATAACCAGAACCACATTTAGACCGATGGTAAAATTTTTCATGTACTAACGTTTAGATAATAAAATTAAAGGCTTTTGTTCCCACTATGTTTTTGGGGAGACAAGATTAACAATAAATATCAGATTATAAAAACAGTGTATAAAGAACTCAGTGTATACCTGAAAAAAAGTAGGAAGTTTTCACTTCCTACTTTAACATTTATTCAAAAGATCATTTGATCTTATTCCTCGTCATCAAAGCTCATCGCTTCGCGGGTAGTAGCCAGTACCTCGTACTCTTCCTTACTTCCTACGATCAGGTTCTCGAACTCTTTCTGTCCGGAACCGGCAGGAATCAGGTGTCCGGTGATCACATTCTCTTTCAGACCCAACATTGCGTCGGTCTTACCTTGAATGGCCGCCTGACTCAATACCTTGGTCGTTTCCTGGAATGATGCAGCTGAGATCCAGCTTTGTACACCCAGTGACGCTTTTGTGATACCTAACAATACCGGTGTTGCAGTAGCAGGTTTTGCATCACGTACTTCTACCAGTTTCTTATCAGCTCTACGGAGGATTGAGTTTTCTTCTCTCAACTCACGCAGTGTGATGATCTGTCCGGCTTTCAGCTTAGTGCTTTCACCTGCATCGGTTACTACTTTCTTATCATAGATTCTGTCGTTCTCTTCGATAAAGTCGAAACGATCTTCCAGATCCTCCTCCAAGAATTTAGTATCACCTGCATCCACGATCTCCACTTTTTTCATCATCTGACGAACGATTACTTCAATGTGCTTATCGTTGATTTTTACACCCTGTAAACGATATACTTCCTGGATCTCATTCACTACGTACTCTTGTACTGCGAATGGACCTTTAATCGCGAGGATATCTGCAGGAGCGATTTGTCCATCAGACATTGGTGTACCTGCTTTCACGAAGTCACCATCCTGAACTAGGATCTGACGAGTCAATGGCACCAAGTATTTCTTCACCATTCCGTCTTTAGACTCAACGATGATCTCACGGTTACCACGCTTTACGTTACCGAATGCAACCACACCATCGATCTCACAAACGATCGCTGGGTTACCCGGATTACGTGCTTCGAATAATTCAGTTACACGAGGAAGACCTCCGGTGATATCTCTCAACTTACCCAATACACGAGGGATCTTCACCATTACTTGTCCTGCTTTCACTTCATCACCTTCTTCTACAGAAATGTGTGAGCCAACAGGTAAGTTGTATTGCTTGATCTCCTTACCATCAACAATAATGGTTGGAATCTTGGTCTTATCCTTGGTTTCAATAACTACTTTCTCGCGGTGACCTGTTTGTTCATCAGCTTCATCACGGTAAGTGATACCATCGATTACATTTTCAAAACGGATTTTACCATTTTGTTCTGCAACGATTACGTTATTGAACGGATCCCATGTACAGATCACATCACCTTTCTTCACTTGCTGTCCGTCTTTCACATTCAATGTAGAACCATAAGGAACGTTATTCGTGATCATTAAACGATCATTCTTCACATCCATGATTCTCACTTCACCGGTACGACCGATAACGATCTTCACTTTATTACCTTCATTGTTCAATGTTTCTACTGTACGCAGACCATCAAACTGAATGGTTCCATCAAATTTCGCTTGCAAGGTTGATTCTACAGAAGCAGAACCCGCAACACCACCCACGTGGAAGGTACGAAGTGTCAACTGTGTACCAGGTTCACCAATAGACTGTGCAGCGATGATACCTACAGCGTCACCTCTTTGTGCGAGGTAACCTGTTGCCAGGTTCTTACCATAACATTTCACACATACACCACGCTTGCTTTCACAAGTCAATACAGAACGAATCTCAACTGTTTCGATACCTGCTTCTTCGATCGCTTTCGCATCATCAGAAGAGATCTCTTCACCTGCAGTGATGATCAACTCATCAGTTACAGGATGGTATACGTTATGCAATGATGTACGTCCTTCAATTCTATCTGCCAGTGGCTCGATCACATCTTCATTATCTTTCAATGCAGTTGTTGCAATACCACGAAGTGTACCACAATCTTCTTCACTGATCACCACATCTTGTGATACGTCAACAAGACGACGAGTCAAGTAACCCGCATCGGCTGTTTTCAAAGCCGTATCCGCAAGACCTTTACGCGCACCGTGCGTAGAGATGAAGTAATCCAATACGTTCAGACCGCTTTTGAAGTTTGACAAGATCGGATTTTCAATTACCTCACTACCGGTACTACCACTCTTACGTGGTTTCGCCATCAGACCACGAATACCTACCAGCTGTTTAACCTGTGTTTTACTACCACGGGCTCCGGAATCCAGCATCATGTAAACAGAGTTAAAGCCCTGCTTATCATTTTGCATTTCACGGATCAGTGTTTCAGTGATGCGTGTATCCACACGGCTCCAGATATCAATTACCTGGTTATATCTTTCGTTGTTGGTAATGAGACCCATGTTATAGTTCTCCCACACTTCTTCTACTTCTGCTTTTGCATTCTCCAACAGTTCATTTCTCATATCAGGAACGATCAGGTCATTCACGTTGAATGACAGACCACCACGGAATGCCATACGGAAACCGAGGGTCTTGATATCATCTAGGAACTTGGCTGTCTTAGGAACGTCTGTGATCTTGATGATATCACCAATGATCTCTCTCAGACTTTTCTTCGTCAACAATGCATTCACATAACCAACTTCAGCAGGAACATGCTGGTTGAATAAAACGCGACCTACGGTAGTATCGATGAGTTTCTTCACCAGTTTACCACCTTCACGAACGTTTACTTTCACCTTGATGTTAGCATGAAGATCTACACGCTGCTCATTGTAAGCAATGATCACTTCATCCATGCTATAGAAAGCTTTACCCTCTCCTTTTACTACTTCTGTTTCAGTAGTTCTTTTACCCTTCGTGATATAGTACAATCCGAGTACCATGTCCTGAGAAGGAAGGGTGATTGGCGTACCATTCTGAGGGTTCAAGATGTTGTGAGAAGAAAGCATCAACAATTGCGCTTCCAGTACTGCGGCATTGCTCAATGGAACGTGTACCGCCATCTGGTCACCATCGAAATCCGCGTTGAACGCTGATGTTACAAGTGGGTGCAGTTGGATCGCTTTACCTTCTACTAATTTTGGCTGGAAGGCCTGGATTGACAAACGGTGCAATGTTGGGGCACGGTTTAACAATACAGGGTGTCCTTTCAGAATATTTTCCAAGATATCCCAGATCACAGCTTCTTTGCGGTCTACCAATTTCTTAGCAGACTTTACTGTTTTCACGATACCTCTTTCAATCAATTTACGGATCACAAATGGCTTGAATAATTCAGCAGCCATATCTTTTGGTAAACCACACTCATGCATTTTGAGTTCTGGTCCAACCACGATCACCGAACGACCTGAGTAATCCACACGTTTACCCAACAAGTTCTGACGGAAACGACCTTGTTTACCTTTCAGAACATCAGATAATGATTTCAGCGCACGACCACCTTCTGCTTTTACTGCATTGGATTTACGGCTGTTATCGAATAGTGAATCGATCGCTTCCTGCAACATACGTTTTTCATTACGCAAGATCACTTCAGGAGCTTTGATCTCTAACAAACGCTTTAAACGGTTGTTACGGATGATCACACGACGATACAGGTCATTTAGATCTGAGCTCGCAAAACGACCACCATCCAAAGGCACCAATGGACGCAGTTCAGGTGGAATAACAGGAATGTATTGCATTACCATCCACTCAGGACGGTTAGTAATTCTTGTACTTGCATCACGGAATGATTCTACAACGCTCAGACGCTTCAAGGCATCTGCTTTACGCTGTTGAGAAGTTTCTGTTGCAGCTGCATTACGCAAAGAGAAACTCAAGCTATCCAAATCAATTCTTTCCAATAAAGCATGAACAGCTTCTGCCCCCATTTTAGCGATGAACTTTTGTGGATCATCATCAGGCAGGTACTGGTTATCTTTTGGCAAGTTGTCGAGAATATCAAGGTATTCTTCTTCAGTCAACAGATCACCCATGTTCAGGTTCTCTTTCACACCACCTTGAATCACTACGAAACGCTCATAGTAGATGATGGTCTCTAATTTCTTAGAGCTCATACCTAACAGGTAACCGATCTTATTGGGTAAGCTTTTGAAATACCAGATATGTACAACTGGAACCACCAATTTGATGTGTCCCATGCGTTCACGACGAACTTTCTTTTCAGTTACTTCAACACCACAACGGTCGCACACGATACCCTTGTAACGGATACGCTTGTACTTACCGCAGGCACATTCATAATCTTTTACCGGACCGAAAATTCTTTCGCAGAATAAACCATCACGTTCTGGTTTGTAGGTACGGTAGTTAATGGTTTCAGGCTTCAGTACTTCGCCAAAACTTCTTTCGAGGATACTGTCCGGAGATGCCAGACTGATGGTGATCTCGGAGAATGTTGATCTCGGGCGATTGTCTCTTTTTATGGCCATATTTTTGAGCTTTGAGCTATCAGCTGCGAGCTGCGAGCTCTTGTTTAAATTTTTATGATAAAAACAATGATCTTAGAATATCTATAGCTCGTAGCTCGTAGCTCGTAGCTCATAGCTTCTTCTATTCAAACTTCAGATCCAGACCCAACCCTCTCAGTTCATGTACCAATACATTGAACGATTCAGGTACGCCGGCGCGTGGGATATTATCTCCCTTCACGATAGCTTCATAAGTCTTGGCTCTTCCGATGATATCATCAGACTTCAGTGTCAACAATTCCTGGAGGATGTTAGCTGCACCATATGCTTCCAGTGCCCATACTTCCATCTCACCAAAACGCTGTCCACCAAACTGTGCCTTACCACCCAACGGCTGCTGTGTGATCAAGCTGTATGGTCCGATTGAACGTGCGTGCATCTTATCATCTACCATGTGGTGTAGTTTGATCATGTAGATCACACCCACAGTAGCCTTCTGGTGGAAACGTTCTCCGGTTTCACCATCATATAGATAAGTATGTCCGTTTCTTGGAATGCCTGCATCTTTACAGTATTGCTCGATCTCATCAGTGCTTGCACCATCAAAGATCGGAGTAGCGAATTTCACACCCAGACGCTTACCTGTCCAGCCCAGAATGGTTTCATAGATCTGACCCAGGTTCATCCTTGAAGGTACCCCTAATGGATTCAGTACGATATCAACCGGTGTACCATCTTCCATGAATGGCATATCTTCTGCACGAACGATCTTCGCAACGATACCTTTGTTACCGTGACGACCCGCCATCTTATCTCCCACTTTCAACTTACGTTTTACAGCGAGATATACTTTAGCTAATTTCAATACACCTGCTGGTAACTCATCACCGATAGAGATGTTGAACTTCTCACGCTTGTAACGTCCGAGTTCTTCATTGTAACGGATGCTGTAGTTGTGCAATAATGTATTGATCAGATCATCTGTTTTAGCATCACCTGTCCAACCCAGCGGATTCACATTCTGATAATCGATGGTGCTCAGGTTCTTTTGATTGAACTTAGCGCCTTTACCGATCAGCATTTCACCAAAGTTGTTGCTAACACCTGCAGAAGCTTTGTCTTTCAACAAGGTCTGCAACTTATCCAACAACAGTTCTTTGATTGATTCTGTATTCTGTTGGTGTACTTTTTCTACTTTCTCCAACAATGCTTTCTCACGGATCTTTCCATTCTTATCTTTCTTCGCACGCTGGAACAGTTTTTTATCGATCACCACACCTTCTGTACCATTAGGTGCTTTCAGAGAAGCATCTTTTGCATCACCGGCTTTATCACCGAAGATCGCACGTAAGAGTTTCTCTTCTGGAGTAGGATCAGATTCACCTTTTGGAGTGATCTTACCGATCAGGATATCACCTTCTTTGATGGTGGCACCGATACGGATAATACCATTCTCATCCAGATCCTTAGTAGCATCTTCTGATACGTTCGGGATATCCGGAGTCAATTCTTCTTCACCCAATTTGGTGTCACGAACTTCCAATTCGTATTCATCGATGTGAATAGAAGTGAACAAGTCTTCGCGAACTACTTTCTCACTAATTACGATCGCATCCTCGAAGTTGTAACCCTTCCATGGCATGAATGCCACTTGCAGGTTACGACCCAATGCCAGTTCACCATCTTTGGTTGCATAACCTTCAGTTAAGAAGTCACCCTTCTTCACTTTCTGCCCTTTCTTTACAGCCGGACGAAGGTTGATACAAGTGGCCTGGTTGGTTTTGATGAACTTAGTGAGTTTATATACTTGCAGATCATCATTAAAGCTGATCAATCTGTCAATATCATTTCTGTCATAACGAACATGGATCTCATTCGCATCTACGAATTCAACCACACCATTACCATCTGCATGGATCTGGATACGTGCATCACGAGCAGCCTTGCCTTCCAGACCGGTACCTACTACAGGTACTTCAGGACGGATCAATGGTACTGCCTGACGTTGCATGTTTGATCCCATCAACGCACGGTTGGCATCATCATGTTCCAAGAATGGAATCAGAGAAGCACTCAGACCTACGATCTGATTCGGTGCTACGTCCATATATTCCACTTCTTCTTTATCTAAAATCGGGAAGTCACCTGTTTGACGAGACACTACTTTATCTTCAGCGAATTCACCTTTCTCTGTCAATGGTGAATTACTCTGCGCGATCTTAGCTGTATCTTCTTCTTCAGCACTCAGGAAAGTGAGTTCTTTCATGTTCACTTTACCATTCGATACTTTACGATAAGGCGTTTCAATAAAGCCCATATCGTTGATCGTAGCGTGTACGCAAAGTGTAGAGATCAAACCGATGTTTGGTCCTTCTGGAGTTTCAATGGTACACAAACGACCATAGTGTGAGTAGTGTACGTCACGTACCTCGAAACCGGCACGCTCACGACTCAAACCACCGGGTCCGAGTGCGGAGATACGACGCTTGTGCGTGATCTCACTCAGTGGGTTGGTTTGATCGAGGAACTGAGACAACTGAGAAGTTCCGAAGAAAGAGTTGATCACAGAAGACAATGTTCTTGCATTGATCAAATCTACCGGAGTAAATACCTCATTATCACGAACGTTCATACGCTCACGGATGGTACGAGCCATACGAGCCAGACCCACACCGAACTGAGCATACAACTGCTCTCCTACGGTACGAACACGACGGTTGCTCAGGTGATCGATATCATCGATCTCAGCCTTCGCATTGGTTAGACGAACCAGGTATTTGATGATCTCAATGATATCCTGCTTGGTCAATACTTTCTTGGTCAACGGATAATCCAAGTTCAGTTTACGGTTGATTTTGTATCGACCTACTTCACCTAAATCATAACGCTTATCAGAGAAGAATAATTTATCGATGATACCACGAGCAGTTTCATTATCCGGAGCATCAGCACCACGCAATTGGCGATAGATATGCTGAACCGCTTCCAGTTCACTGTTCGAAGTATCTTTATTCAATGTGTTATAGATGATCGCATAATCACCACCCACATCTTCTTTTTGAATGAATACACTCTTGATCTCCATTTCGATGATGGTAGCAATCGCTTCCTCATCCAAAACGGTATCACGCTCCATCACGATCTCGTTACGCTCAATGCTCACAACCTCACCGGTATCTTCATCCACGAAATCTTCTACCCATGTTCTCAATACACGAGCAGCCAATTTTTTACCAACATGATTAGCGAGTGTTTTCTTATCGGCTTTCACTTCATCGGCCATACCGAAGAGTTCCAGGATATCCTTATCAGTTTCAAAACCGATAGAACGTAACAAAGTTGTTACAGGGAACTTTTTCTTACGATCGATGTAAGCATACATTACATTGTTGATATCGGTAGCAAATTCCATCCATGCTCCTTTGAAAGGAATCACACGGGCAGAATAAATTTTGGTACCGTTCGGGTGTACAGACTGTCCAAAGAATACGCCCGGAGAACGATGCAACTGAGATACTACTACACGCTCAGCTCCGTTGATCACGAATGTACCACGGGGAGTCATGTAAGGAATATTACCCAGGAACACATCCTGAACGATGGTTTGGAAATCTACGTGCTCTTCATCATTACAACTTAAACGCAGTTTTGCTTTTAAAGGCACTGCATACGTAAGACCACGCTCCATACACTCATCAAGTGTGTAACGTGGTGGATCAATAAAATAATCCAGGAATTCCAGCACGAAGATGTTACGCGTATCTGTGATAGGAAAGTTTTCCTTGAACACGCGAAAGAGACCTTCATTGTTACGCTTATCAGGCGTAGTCTCTAACTGAAAAAATTCTCTGAATGATTCTAACTGGATGTCGAGCAGGTCAGGAGCATCAGCCAAATGTTTAGTTTTACCGAAGCCGACCCTGTTGTTCAATGTAGTTGTAGACATATTTGTGTAAAACCGGTTTTGATACGATAAAAATTTGGGGAGAATGGTGAGATTCTCTTAACGTACAATCGGCTCATTCATCATTCAAACGTCAATGATAAAAATGTCCACCCGCTAATTGGCCCAAAAATAAGGATGGCAAAGGTAGGAAACCGGAAGGCAATCGCAAAAACAAATTTTAGGGGTGATCGGGAAATCGGGAAATCAGGAGATCGGGTGATCAGGTAATCGGGATGTTGGGGTATTGGCAATAGAATGACCTATCTTTCTAATGGCATTAATCCCTACAACCCGATTACCTGATCACCCGATTACCCGATAGCCCGATCACCCCATCCCCTACCAAATCCTAGCCCTCTGATCGACCGGACGGTAGAGTTTATGCTTTTCAGTTACCCCAAAAGCCTGATAAAAAGGTTCAAAATTGGCCAAT
>JBDKEH010000097.1:0-8438 GCA_039795345.1 Bacteroidota bacterium | reverse complement strand
TGTTGATGACGCAACAACTGCTGTAGCTTATCCTGAATATTTTTTATGTGCAGATCAAGATCTAACATCTCTCTAAGATAGTTTCATTTTTAGGGGTTACAACATTTTTAGTGCACTTGTTATACACGAAGAGTGAGTAGTCAACAGTGAATAGTGAGTAGAGTAGCTTGTATTATAACTCACTACTGACTATTCACTACTCACTATCTTCTGATCTCAGCCCCCACTTCTTTCTCCAAAGCCTGTATCAGCTTGGCTACCATGCTGTCGGCTTCTTTATCGGTAAGTGTTTTTTCTTCGTCTGTAAAGGTAAAACTGATGGCCATAGATTTTTTTCCTTCTCCCAGTTTATCACTTTCAAATACATCGAATAAACGCAACCCACTAAGACGAGGGATATTTAATTTTTTTACCACCGCTTCGATCATTCCATAGGTAGTATTCCTATTCACCACCAAAGCAAGGTCTCGTTGCATGGTTGGAAACTTGTTCACCTCTTTGTATGTGATCTTCTGTTGAGCTACTAGTTGTGTCAACAACAGATAATTGATCTCCACGAATACTACTGTTTGCTTGATATCAAATGCTGCAGTCTTCTTTTTATCTACCTCTGTTACGATTCCCAATTTTTGCTTACCCACATACAATTCCAATACTGCAGCATCATTGGCTGATGGTTGAAACTGAAGTTCATTCAATCCTGTTAGTTGTAGAATGGCTTGCGCTATACCTTTCCCATGATAAATATCAAAAATCCCGGGTTTCCCTCTCCAACCCGCTTCATGCGATTGTCCGGTCAGGTAAATACACAAACGTTCTTCCTCATGATATTGACCAATACCATCTGTTGCATACACTTTTCCAAACTCAAATAATTGCAAGTGTAAATTTCGGCGGTTCAAATTATAAGCAACTGTTTCAAGTCCAGTTTCCAACATGGTTGGACGTAACACGTCTAATTCCACACTCAAATTATTCAGCATCTTCACAGAACCTGCCAACACTTCTTCTGAGAAATATTTGCTGTTGGTGATAGAGTTGGTGAGTATCTCAACAAATCCAAGTCCGACCAAATAGCCTGCTATCTTATCTTTCAATGCTTCTTTCACACCGGATGCTGCAATGGCTGGACTAATCGTGATGGAAGTAGGAATCTCAATATTATCCAATCCATCAATACGAATGATCTCTTCCACGATATCTGCAGGAATACTGATATCGGGTTTATTGTATGGAACAGACACTTTCAGTTCATCAATATCTTCCTTGATCACTTCAAAACCCAATGCTGTCAGTATCTTTTTGACTTTATCCGGATGATAGTTCTTACCACTCAACTTTTTAATGTAGTGATACTTCACCGCCACTTCCGTTTTGTCTTTCGGTGAAGGGTAAACATCAATCACATCACTTGCTATAATGCCACCTGCCACTTGTTTAATGAGTGATGCAGCTCTTTGTAGGACCTGTACACATCCGGAAATATCTACGCCTTTCTCAAAACGTGTGGCAGCTTCTGTTCTAAGTCCATGACGCAAGGATGTTTTACGAACACTTACCGGATGAAACCATGCGCTTTCCAAGAATATTTTTGTAGTAGTTGTTGTTACACCACTCTTACTTCCTCCAAAAACACCGGCAATACACATGCCTTCACCTGCTCCATTACAGATCATAAGGTCTTCTGCAGACAGTTTTCGCTCTTTGTCATCCAGTGTGATGAAACTGCTGCCTTCCGTCATATTTTTTACAACGACCTCCCCACCTTTGATCGCGTCAGCATCAAATGCATGCAGAGGCTGACCTGTTTCATGAAGAATATAATTGGTGATATCAACAATATTATTGATAGGCCTTTGTCCGATAGCCAACAAACGATTCTTCAACCAATCAGGAGACTCTTTTACGGTAACCCCCGTAATAGTAACACCTGCATATCTCGGACAATCTTCCTGGTTTTCAACCGTTACTTTTATCGCCAGTTCTTTGCTGTCTGATTTGAATGATTGACCCAATGGTGATACAGGTTTTGCTTCTTGCTCATGGTGAGTCAAGTAGGCACAAACATCTTTTGCTACACCTAAATGACTCATGGCATCCATACGATTGGGTGTAAGTCCGATCTCATAAATCCAATCGTTATAAGGAGTAAACAATGATGCGGCAGGAGTACCCGGAATAGCGTCTGGTGACAATACCATAATCCCATCATGACTGGTACCCACCCCAATTTCATCTTCAGCACAAATCATACCCTGACTTTCTACGCCACGTATTTTGGCAACGCGCATGGTTAAAGGATCTCCTGTAATCGGGTAAATGGTAGTTCCAACGGTTGCCACGATCACTTTTTGTCCGGCTGCCACATTAGTAGCGCCACAAACAATGTGTAAAGGACTCTCACCTCCGGTATTTACGGTGGTGATCTTTAGTTTATCTGCATTGGGATGTTGATCACAGGTTAAAACTTCACCAACTACCAATCCTTTTAATCCGCCTTTGATACTTTCATAAGCTTCCAGACTCTCCACTTCCAATCCAATAGAAGTCAAAATTTTAGACAATGCTTCAGGTTCAATGCTTTTCGGGAGATATTCACTCAGCCAATTGTAACTAATGGTCATATTCGGTTGCTCTTTTCGGGGTGTAAAAGTAAGGATAATAAGCTAAGCTTTGAGCCGCGAGCTGCGAGCTACGAGCTTGTGACTACTAGCTTTTGAGATGGTAGTATAAGTAGGTAAAAACTTGAGTATAGATTTATTCTTGTGATATTCGATTGCAAAAAAGAGCCATTGCTCGCAGCTCGAAGCTCAAAGCTCATAGCTTCTTAATTACGATTTTCCTCCATCTTCAACCCTATTTTTTCGAAATTTCTTTGTACACAGCCTTTTGTGCATTACCTGGGGTTTTGGTCGGAAAACTTTTGATTTTGGGGGATAACCTTAGTAATTTGTGTGAATAGAGCGGTGAATAAACTGCGTGGAACTGTGAATTGATGTGGATGAAAAATGCCCGAAAAAAATTTTAGTAAGACAATTTTCTACCCCATATTCGCTCCCCCTAACTGCCGAGGTAACAATTCCGTAACACGGAAAATGACTTAGGAAGGAAATAGGAATCTTACTAACAACCACCAAAGAACTGACTACAACCATGGATCTCACTAGCCTGAATAAAGACCGTAAAAGGAGAAAACCCGCAATTGATCTTAGCACAATGGTATACGGAAAAGTACCTCCTCAGGCAAAAGAACTGGAGGAAGCTGTGCTAGGCGCTATCATGCTTGAAAAAAGTGCTTTCGATACTGTTACAGAAATCATTAAACCCGAATGTTTTTACGTAGAAGCGCATCAACTCATTTTCACAGCGATGCAAAGCCTGCAACAAAAAAGCATGCCCATCGATATCCTTACTGTGGTAGAAGAATTGAAAATGAAGGAACAATTGGATGCTGTTGGTGGACCTTACTATGTAACAAAACTCACCAACTCCGTCGTTTCTACTGCAAATATTGATGCACACGCCCGCATCGTTTTACAAAAATTTATTCAGCGTGAACTGATTCGTATCAGTGGTGAGATCATTGGTGATGCATATGAAGATAGTACAGATGTTTTCGATCTATTGGATGATAGTGAAACCAAGATGTTCAACATCACCAACAATTATCTGAAAAAGAATTTTGAAGATGTAGGTAATGTATTGGCTAAAACACTCAATAGAATCGATGAACTGCGTACCAAGACAGAAGATGTTTCAGGTGTACCCAGTGGATTTTCGACTTTGGATCGTGTAACTTATGGATGGCAACCTACCGACTTGATCATACTTGCAGCAAGACCTTCAGTAGGTAAAACCGCTTTTGCGCTCAACCTTGCCAGAAATGCTGCATTGAATAAAATTAAACCGGTGGGTGTTGGTTTCTTCAGTTTGGAGATGAGTGCTTCTCAGCTTGTACAACGTATCCTGAGTGCTGAAAGCGAAATACCATTAGAAAAAATATCACGTGGTAAACTGGAAGATCATGAGTACGAACAGTTACTACATAAGGGTATCAAAGCTTTGGAAAATGCACCACTTTACATTGATGATACCGCTGCACTCAACATATTTGAATTCCGTGCGAAAGCCAGAAGAATGGTAAACAAGTATCATGTTGGATTGATCATCATTGACTACTTACAATTAATGAGTGGAAGTGCAGACAGAAATTCAAACCGTGAACAAGAGATCAGTACTATTTCACGAAGTTTAAAAGCGTTGGCAAAAGAACTAGGTATTCCAATCATTGCATTGAGCCAGTTGAGTCGTGCTGTAGAAACCAGAAAAGAAAGTAAAATTCCTCAGCTGAGTGATCTTCGTGAATCAGGTGCCATTGAGCAAGATGCTGATATGGTAATGTTCATCTATCGTCCGGAATACTATGAAGTAAATAGCAATGAAATGGGCGAAAGCACCAAGGGTGAAACCCATATCCGTATTGCTAAACACAGAAATGGTTCGCTGGAAAACATCATACTCAAAGCCAATTTGTCTATCCAGAAATTTGAAGTAGCAAATGATGACTCAAAGTTTATGGCAGCCGGCAACTATAGACCATTGCCACCGGGTACTTTATCCAACTCCAATACTGAACCTGACGGTGGTAAAGTATTTATCCAGAAAGGAAGTAAAATGAATGGTGGAGATTTTGATGAGGGTTTTGATAATGACGTTCCTTTTTAATGTGTGAATGATGAATGGTCAATTGTGAATAATCCTTTTTCGTCATGGCTTTACCTTTCTTTTACGAATCAACAGTTGCTGCATCTTCTTCTTTATTCGAACTGAGTGAAGAAACCAGCAAACATTGTATTCAAGTACTAAGAATGAGATCTGGAGAATTGTTACAACTTACCAATGGTAAAGGTGGATTGTATACAGCTCGTATAGCACATGAAGACAAAAAACATTGTACTGTTACTATTGAATCAGAACATCAGTCTCCTACGTTGGCTAAAAAAACAAGTATCGCAGTCTCCCTGCTGAAAAATGCCGGTCGATTTGAATGGATGTTGGAAAAAGCAACAGAGATAGGTGTTACAGAGATCATTCCTTTGATCTGCGCCAGAACGGAACACAGCCGTTTTCGTTTTGACCGAATGCAACAAATCCTAATTTCAGCAATGTTACAAAGTCAGCAAAGTTGGCTACCGGTTTTACATGAACCTGTAAAATTCAATACGCTGATCCAACATCATGCATCTACCCAAAAATTGATCGCACACTGCGAAGAGGATGTAAAAACACCCATTCAATCGATCCCACTTACAGATTCGGTTCTAATGCTGATCGGCCCGGAAGGAGACTTTACTCCGGCTGAGATCGAATTGGCACTTACACATTCCTGTCAACCGGTATCTCTGGGTAATACCCGCTTACGAACTGAAACAGCGGCCATCGTTGCGAGTACTTTTTTATCTATACGATAGAAAATTATTCTAAAAAACTCGACATAGTTCATCATTGAAACCGCTTCCTTTTGTAAATTCATTACATGAGCAGGTATTTCTTTTTTTGTTGTATACTTTCTTTTCTACTGATACAATCTTGTAAAAATGGTAGAAACAAAAAAACGGTCATCAGGGATACATCTATTACCGTAGCTACTTCTTTCAATGACCTGTTCATGAATAGCTTAGAACTTGATCAATTCTTAAAAAACAACAATGCTTATCAGGATTATACGCAACAATTCAATGATTTTTATAAAGATCGAAACTATGCATATGCATGGTTTGATAGTGCCGGACTTATAGAGCAAGCCTCTAACTTCCGAAATCTGCAATCGAATTACATCAGCAGTTTTGAAGACAGTAGTTTGTATCATCCTGAAATGGAGCAATTATTAAATGAGTTGATTGCATCGGGTAAAAAAAAGAAGCAAGCAGATTCTTTGGTTTTGAAGACTGAGTTATTATTGACAGGACAGTTTTTCCGTTATGCAGCTAAAGTGTACAAAGGAAGTGATATCGATGCAGCTGAATTGGGCTGGTTTATTCCCAGAAAAAAAATTGACTTACATGCCTTACTTGATTCAGCGATCCTCCACAAAAATGAGGAAGCATATGCCCCACAAAATGAGCAGTACAAAAAACTACAGCAATACGTAGAACGCTATTCGGTACTGGCAAAACAAAATTCACTGAACACAATTCCAACACTTCAAAAATCATTGCGAAGCGGAGACTCTGCCGCTATACTTTTAGAGATCAAAAAGCATTTACAAATAATTGGAGATCTTGAGGAAAATACCGAAAGCCCTTTATTTGATACCGCTCTTGTAATCGCTACAAAGAAATATCAACAAAGAATGGGATTGACAGTTGACGGAGTTATTGGCAATAAAATGATCGCAGAACTGAATGTACCATTGAAGCAGAGACTACGTCAAATACTCATCAACCTAGAAAGATTAAGATGGATGCCACCTGAGAAAGATACCAATTATATTCTGGTCAATATTCCTGAGTACAGAATGCATGTGTATGACAGTGGCAAACTTCAATTCAATATCAATGTGATTGTAGGTACAGCCGCAAACAATACCGTTATTTTTAATGACAAACTTCAATATGTGGTATTCAGTCCATATTGGAATGTGCCAGAAAGTATTGTCACCGGTGAGATTCTGCCTGCCATCAAAAAGAATCCTGATTACTTGACCAAACAAAATATGGAGATCATAAAAGAGGGTAAGGTACCTATGATCAGACAAAACCCCGGACCAGGCAATTCTTTAGGGCTGGTAAAGTTTCTTTTTCCGAATAACTACAATATCTATTTCCATGATACTCCCAACAGGAATCTGTTCTCACAATCAAGTAGAAGTTTTAGTCATGGGTGTATCCGGATAGCAGAACCCAAAAAAATGGCTGCATATCTATTACGAAATGATACCACTTGGAATGATCGTAAGATCGATAGTGCGATGCATCTAAAAAAGGAAAAGTGGGTAACATTGAAAAAAACAGTCCCTGTATTCATTGTTTACTTTACAGCCTGGGTTGATCATAATGGTGAGTTGAATTTTCGAAAAGATATTTATAAGCATGATGAGAAAATGGCTAAGAAATTATTCAGATCCTAATGAAAAGTTATTCAGTGACGTATTAATTTATTGACTCATACTACTTCCTTACCTTTGTTTAAATCTGCAACCATGCATTTGATTGAAGTAAATGATACTGCTACCAAGAGAGCCTTTCTGGAAGTGAGTGCTAGGCTCAACCAACATAACCCGGCGTATATCAGACCATTGGATAATGAAGTTGAGGCGGTATTTGACCCTCAAAAAAATAAGCAATTCAAGTACGGTCAGGCCAAAAGATGGATCGTAGAAACAGATGAAGGTGAAGTGGTTGGACGTATTGCCGCATTTACTAGTTCAAAATACATCAATAAAGGAACAGATTTTCCTACGGGTGGTATTGGTTTCTTTGATTGCATCAATGATCAAGCTACAGCCAATCTTTTGTTTGATACTGCTAAACAATGGTTACAAGAACAAGGTATGGAAGCCATGGATGGCCCTATCAACTATGGCGATCGCGATAAGTGGTGGGGATTAATGGTTGAGGGTTTCGACAAAGAGCCTATGTATGGCATGTCATTTAACCCGGATTATTATGAATCGCTTTTTACAGGATATGGATTTCAGAATTACTATAATCAGTATTACTATTCGATGAAAGTAGATGACCCACTACCTCCACGTTTTCCGGAAAGACATGCCAAGTTCAAAGGCAAAGCCGGATATGAAGCGAAGCACGTGAGGTTATCAGAACTGGATAAATATGCTGGCGATTTTGCAACCGTATACAATGCAGCCTGGGCTCAACATGGAGAGAACAAAGAGATCACTAAAGAACAAGTGATCAAACTATTCAACACCATGAAACCTATCATGGATGAACGTGTGGTATGGTTTGCGTATTACAAAGAAGAGCCTATTGCTATGTTCATTAATATCCCCGATATTAACCAGTATTTCAAGCACTTCAATGGGAAGTTCGGATTGTGGCAAAAAATACAATTACTTTGGATGAAATACAGAGGCACTTGTAAACGTTTGACAGGTCTGGCTTTTGGAGTTGTTCCTAAATACCAAGCTTTGGGTATTGATAGTTTTATGATCTATGAGTGTGCCTTATTGATCCAAAACAAAGGATGGTATTTCGAATATGAAATGGGCTGGGCCGGAGACTGGAATCCAAAGATGTTGAATATCTATAAAAGTCTAGGGGGCAGCCAAAGTAGGCGTATGGTCACTTTCCGCCATCTATTCGATCCAAATAGACCGTTTGAAAGACATCCGGAGATGGAATACAAATGAGCCTTGAGCTGCTAGCTACGAGCCGCGAGCATTTAACTAACTATTAATTTTACACATTCGTTAT
>JBDKEH010000151.1:0-12713 GCA_039795345.1 Bacteroidota bacterium | reverse complement strand
TCCAAAACATCTTCCATGGTAACAATACCGGCAGTGCCCCCGAATTCATCAACGACCCAGGCAATGCTTTTTCTTTCTTTGGTGAATTTATTGATCAGATCCGCAGCACTCATGCTTTCCGGAACTGCTAGGATCGGATGAATGATATCTTGAATGCTATTGGGTTTCTTGAAAAGGTCAATTTGGTGCACATATCCAAGAATATTATCAATGTTTTCATCGAATACGATCAGTTTGCTGAGTTTAGACTGAACAAAACGATTTTGTAATTCACGAATAGAGATATGTTGATCTACTCCTTCGATCTCTGTTCTCGGAACCAGACACTGCCTGATTCTAATGGTTGGTAAACTCAAAGCATTTTCAAACAACTCCGTATTCAATTCCTGATTGTCTTCATCTTGCTCTTTGGTTTGCTGAAAGAAATGTTCCAGGTCTACTTTAGTGAAAGCTTCTGTTTTATCGTTTACACGAACATTTAAGATGTACTTTAAGATCCACTGTGAAAGGTTTACAAATAAGTTGGTCAGTGGCTCAAACAGGGTGTGAAAAAATTTTGCAAGTGGTGCAAAGAAACTTAATAAACTATCATTCTTTGCCCTGAAAATAGCTTTAGGAATGAACTCTCCAAATATCAAAACCACGATGGCAGAAATGATGGTGTCAATGATGAGCTTCAAATATTCATTCTGTACATTGAGCGGATTCCAGGCGATGCTTTTCAGAAATTCATCAAAAAGCAAACCATAGATTACCAATACGGTATTCAATCCAATGAGACAGGTACCAATGAATTTGGCCGGATTTTCAACAAAGTCTGATAAAATAATACCGCTACGTTTGCCTTGTTTTTTCTTCAATTCGATACTCAATCGATTGGCACTTACGAAAGCGATTTCATATCCTGCAAAAAAACCAATGAAAATCAGGGAAAGAAGGATCCATATGATCGTATAAATCTCTGTCATGGGCGTTGGTTCGATATGCAAGATAGGGAAAAGTGAAAAGTGAAAGGTGAAAGGTGAAATGGGTTATTCTTTTCACCTTTCACCTTTCACAAGAGTGCCCCGTAGAAACGGGGCACGGACCGATCGTTAACAACATGAGAAAATCGGCTGTGTGAAATATATGCACATGAAGAAACTCAAAAGAAAGAATGAGCAGTATGGCGCTGCTCATTCGGGTATATGGAAACTGAAATATTATTTAAAATCAACGGTACAGTTCTGGCATTTCATCTGCACTTTCAATCCTGATCCGTTACCAATATTGGCGGTGAATTTAGAAGGACTGCTGTTTGAGCCACGAATTAGCGGATATCCTTGTACGGTAGCAGGTGCAAGTGTCCCGGAAAATGTTCCACCAGTTATTGTTCCGGTTGCACCTACTGCTTTACTAGGTTGCGCGGGAATATTTACGGCAGTTATGCCATTGGTTGAACTTATTTTAGAAAGTGTTCCCGAGGTATTGGTCATTGATTGCACAAGACTTGCATAGTCTTTTTTCTCTTCTTCAGTAGGCTCAACACCTGTTCTTTCAAAATCACCATACACAGTAGAGTAAGCTCCCATGAAGTCAACCGCATAGTTTTTCATATCGCGCAATGGGATACGTATATCTGCATAACGATTGTTGATTTTGATAAGCTTTACATTAGGACCTACGTTTCTAATCTTCACATCTGCATTACTACCATCCATTTCAAGAGAACCGGCAAGTCTGGTGATGCGAAGATTACCATAGTTTTTACGTCCTCTGATATCAGTGACATCTTCTACTTCGAATTCATCGTTGGTGCTTACCAATTTAATTTTTTTCGCAGTAGCCATTTCGATGGTCGAATATTTACTTTCAATATCTAGATCTTCAATATTGTTAGCTGTAAATCTTCCATTCGCAAATTCAATCTCGGCTTCTTTAATATCACGAAGATTGGCATTGGAGTATTTAGAACGTAAACGCAATTTGTTTAGGTTCTCTGCTTCAAAACTTCCATTGGTAATATCCAATAATACATCACCAATTCCTGCAGGTAATTGTACTTCTGAATATTTGGTTTCAATATCCAATTTGCTGCCGGCTGGTACAAAAATCGTCAATAATTTTTTTGTAGTATTTCCGGATCTATTGATGGATCCTGATTTATATACAGTAGTTGGATATCCAGCTATTATATTCTGTCCACTAGTTGTATATGCATAGCTGCCAAAACTTGAAGCGCCCGATTTTATTTTAACGGAAGAACCTAAAGCCTTTAAGCTGATACCCATTCTTTCAAACCACTCTTCATCGGTGAGTGTGCTTTCTTTTTCAAAATAAGCAGTAGTCACTACTTTAACCTTTTGCTGATCCCAGGTTTTAACTTGAATAGATCTTGAATTGTTTTCAATATAGATCTCGCCACTTTTAGGCATATTGATCTCTTGGCTCACTTCTTTTGATTTCAAGTCTTCCTGATTAATATTTCGGGTTTCGAAACCAAAGGCATTGGCTGATACTATGTTTTCTGCACTGATCACATTCACATTTGAAGATCGATTGATGTTCTGTGCAGCAGGAGATACTGCTACCTGAGCAAAAGTTCCGTTAATGGCAAGTGCTAAAATTCCTGAGAGTAGTATACATTGTTGAGTAATTTGTTTCATATCGGTAGTGGTTTAAATATTGATGAAATAGGTTTTAACACTGTCAACTGGCACACGATTTTGTTTGATGCGATTGTTGATCTTGTTCATTTCCAATTGTAATTGTTTAAGTGTATTGAGTTTGATTTGATAGATATTAATAAGTTGATTAAGTAACTGATCAGACATTCCTCTTTTTATGATTTCTGCTTTAATACTTTTCTCATCTTTCTCTAATTGTTTGATCTGAATTTTGAAATCAGTAAAATATGCATCTGATTCGGCAAACATGGGAGTACTGCTTACCTTATCTCGCTGCAGATTGATGACTTGTTTGAAGCTGTTTTCAATATTATTCATCGCAATCAGGTCTTGTCTTTCCGGAATAGCTTTTGTAGTCGGTGTATTCTTTGTCTTAGTTTCTTTCTTTGCTGCAATCGTCATTTCTTTAGGGATAGCAACTGTTTTATTTTCCGGTACCACTGTCGCCGGTTCTTCTATTGATTGCTCGGTTTTTACGTTAGCGGTTAGGTTTGATAACTCAGTATCCGATTTATCTTGTATAAGACTCCAAACACCGATTCCTGCCAACACTAACACACATGCTGCTGCTACCCAGCGTGTCATCATAACAACCACTGTTGTTTTTTTCATGGGTTGTTGTCGCTCAATTCTGTCCCAGATAGCAGGAGAGGGCTCCTCTACATCTAGTGAAGACCGATTTTGTTGCAGATATTTTTTAAACTCATCCATGTAACTGCATTTGTTTGGTGATTCTTTCTTTTAATAATTGTCTGGCCCTGTGGTACTGACTTTTGCTGGTTGATTCTGATATTCCTAAATGTGTTGCGATCTCTCTGTGACTATAATCTTCCAACACATATAAGTTGAATACTTGTCTGCAACCGTCAGGTAGATTTTTGATCTCAGTATGAACTATGTTCAGATCCACGGTTTTCCACCATTCAGGTTCTTCATTGCTCATGGTCTGTTCCCATTGCTCATCCCATTCAGACCAGTATATGTTCTTTTTACAGAAGCGGATACATTCATTCACGACAATTCTTTTCAACCACCCGCCAAATTGAACAGGGTTCTTTAATTGTTTCAGGTTTTTAAATGCGATCATAAAAGCTTCCTGCAAGAGATCTTCGGCATCATTCTGATTGCCCGTCATGCGAATGCAGATGTTGTACATAGCTTTACTGTACTGGCGATATAGCATAGCCTGCGATGCTGCATCTCCCGTGCAGGCTTTTCTCACAACAGCCGTTTGTATGGTGAATTCCTGTTCCAAATAATAGTTCCGCTTATTAAGAGTAGAATAGGAGATATTGGTTGGAAAGAAGGTAGAACTTTTTTTAGTGCTTCCATAAAAAAAGCGGAATGATCTCTACTCATTCCGCTTTTAATCGATTGCTTATCAGATACTTATGCCAGATCCATCACCGGTTTGTTCTGTAAAATATTTTCTATTTTACCCATCACTTCGGTCGTCAATAACGGTAATACTTGCAGCGCTTTCAGGTTTTCTTCCAATTGTGTTTTCTTGGTCGCACCCAAAATAGCAGTGGTCACATTTGGATTTTTGATGGTCCAAGCGATAGCCATTTCAGCCAGGCTTACATTCATTTCTTGTGCCAATACCGCTAATTTTTTCACTTTCTCGATCTTAGCTTCCTGTACCCAACGCTCTTTTAACCAATCAAATCCCTGGATCGCCAGTCTGGAATCTTCAGGAATACCGTTCAGGTATTTACCGGTTAAAAAACCAGCAGCCAATGGACTCCAAATTGTGGTACCTAATCCTACATTTTGGAAAACAGGTAAATAATCCTGTTCCATCTTAAATCTTTCGAACATATTGTATTGAGGCTGTTCTACAGTTGGACCGATCAATCCATATTGCTGTGCTACACGATGTGCTTCCATGATTTCTGCGCCACTCCACTGGCTGGTACCCCAATACAAGATCTTTCCTTGCTGAATCAAGTTGTGCATGGTCCATACTACTTCCTCTATGGGAACATTTGGATCGGGGCGATGACAGAAGAACAGATCAAGATAATCCAGCTGTAAACGCTGCAGTGCTTCATGACAGGCTTCCATCAGGTGTTTACGGCTGAGACCTGTTTGATTGGGTTTATTTTCTTTTCCACGCCATCCGAAAAAGGCTTTAGAGGAAACGGTGTAAGAAGTGCGATCCCAATTTTTCTTTTTCAGAATTCTGCCCATCATTTTTTCACTTTCACCTAAAGCATAGGCTTCTGCATTATCAAAAAAATTAATGCCGTTATCATACGCAATACCCATCAGTTCATCGGCAATGCTGTCGTTGATCTGTTTGTGAAATGTTACCCAACTGCCATAACTCAGTACACTTAGTTGTAAGCCGCTTCGGCCCATTCTTCTGTATTCCATATTGTGTTTTTTAGTAATGCTGAATGAAGTTAGTGGCTCACATGAGCCGAGAAGATGCAATTTACAAAAAAGGGGGTTCAGACATTTATGGTTTCGGGTATTCTTGCCTAAATTGTTCTTATGTCTAGTATATCGATTGAACAACTCAATGCCATGCGTCTACATTTCACGTCAGGCGCTACCCGCTCGTATGCTTTTCGAAAACAACAATTATTGGCTTTGAAAAAGGCCATCATTGCGCATGAAGCAGAGATCTATGCTGCATTGTATGCAGATCTTAAGAAAAGTCCGGAAGAATGTTGGGTGACTGAGAACGGATTTGTGTTGAGTGAACTGGATCATACCATCAGTTGGCTGAGTGCTTGGATGGAGCCGGAATATAAATCGACCAATCTTCTCAATTTACCGAGCAAGAGCAGGGTCATGAAAGAACCACTGGGTGTGGTGTTGATCATTGGTCCATGGAATTATCCTTTTCAATTATTGTTGACTCCATTGATCGGTGCTATTGCTGCAGGCAACTGTGTAGTATTAAAGCCCAGTGAATTTGCACCTGCTACAGATGCTGTGATGATGAAAATCATTGAATCGATTTTCCCAAAAGAATACGTGTTGTATGTGCCCGGAGATGGCGCTACTGTTATTCCTGCGATGATGCATCATTTCACTTTTGATCATGTTTTTTACACCGGAAGTACTGCAGTTGGTAAGATCATTTATAAAATGGCTGCAGAAAGATTGATGCCTGTTACATTGGAATTGGGAGGGAAGAGTCCATGCGTTGTGACCGAAAATGCCAATATCAAAGTGGCGGCGAATAGAATTGTGGTTACCAAGTTTTCGAATGCCGGACAAATGTGTATTGCTCCGGATTATATTTTGGTACATGCATCTGTAAAAGAGCAGTTGATCGAAGCCATGAAGAAAAAAATTGTTCAGTTCTTTTCAGATCAACCGAAAAACAGTCATGAGTTTGGCAAGATCATCAATGAAAAACAATTCAATCGATTGGTGGGTTATTTGAAAGATGGGAAAGTAGTGCATGGAGGAGATCATGATATCCAACAATTATTCATAGCGCCTACATTGATGGAATTTGTGTCACTAGATAGCCCCATCATGACCGATGAGATCTTTGGTCCTATTTTACCGGTGATCAGTTATCAAACAGCAGAAGAAGCTTTATCGATCATTCAGAGAAATCCGAATCCGCTTGCTTTTTATGTATTTACGAATCAACAGAAAGAAGCAGAACAATGGTTGAATAAAGTCCCTTCCGGTGCAGCATGTATCAATAATGCCAGCTGGCATGCCACCAACCATCATTTACCTTTTGGTGGAAGAGGTTTCAGCGGAACAGGGCGTTATCATGGTAAGTATTCATTTGATACTTTCAGTCACGAAAAAGCTGTGTTGCAGACACCCACTTGGTTTGATCCTTCCATGAAGTATCCTCCATTCAAGGGAAAATTGAAGTTGTTCAAGAAATTCATTTAGCATATCCATATAAATAAAGCAATGCGCAAACTATTGATCGGACTGGTTGTTATTGTAGTTGTACTTATTCTCATCAAAAAGAAAAATATGACTTGGAGAGAGTCTATCCTAAAAGCAATATATCCGGTGATCATGTTGCCCGGAAAATTATTTGGTAGTCAGAAAGGCTCTTTGAACACCCAGCATAAAACAGCACCTATGAATTTTTATCAGTTATCTATTACATTGAATAATGGGCAAACTATTTCGATGGAACAGTTCAAAGGGAAGAAATTATTATTGGTGAACACGGCCAGTGCTTGTGGTTATACCGGTCAATATGCAGAGCTAGAAGAGTTGTATAAAAGATACAAAGATCAATTGGTGATCATTGGTTTTCCTGCCAATGACTTCAAACAGCAAGAACAAAAAAATGATGATGAGATCGCTGAGTTTTGTAAAGTGAATTATGGGGTCACTTTTTTGTTGGCGAAGAAAAGCTCTGTCATTAAAAATGCTGAACAGAATCCGGTATTTGCATGGTTGAGTGATGCAAGAAAAAACGGGTGGAATGATCAGGAGCCGACTTGGAATTTTTGTAAATACTTGGTGAATGAAGAAGGAGTTCTTGAAGCATTTTTCCCACAAACAGTTTCACCTTTGGATAAGTCAGTGGTTCAGCTGCTAGTAAAATAATCTGTGAATCTGTGGCTAAATTTTTAGCCACAGATTCACAGATTATAGGGGACAATTTTCATGATAGTTTACCAGCTCTATTTGCTGACGCTCCATCACAAAATCTTTATAGTTGATCGCTACCTCATCTAATACCGCTTCCACTTCTTCCATTGTTTTAAGTGTCACCAATCTGTTTCTGTAGTCTTTGATTCCCGGCAAACCTTTCAGATAATTTGCATAATGTCTGCGCATTTCATTGATACCAACGATTGGTCCTTTCCATTCAATGGATTTGCGTAAATGTTGCCTACACACTTGTACCCGTTCTTCCACAGAAGGAGGTGCCATCAATTCACCTGTTTGAATATAGTGTTTGATTTCACGGAAGATCCATGGATAGCCAATGGCAGCACGACCAATCATCACACCATCGACCCCATATCGGTTTTTATATTCCACTGCTTTTTGTGGGCTATCAATATCTCCATTCCCAAAAATCGGGATCTTGATACGAGGATTATTCTTCACTTTACCGATCAGTGTCCAGTCAGCTTCTCCCTTATACATCTGAGCCCTTGTTCTACCATGAATACTGAGTGCTTTGATACCCACATCTTGTAATCGTTCTGCAACTTCTTCGATGTTTTTACTGGTTTCATCCCATCCTAATCTTGTCTTTACGGTTACCGGTAATCGAGTTGCTTTTACAACGGCATCTGTAAGTCTGACCATCAGGTCAAGGTCTTTCAATACGCCAGCACCTGCACCTTTGCCGGCAACTTTTTTAACGGGACAACCAAAATTGATATCTAAAAGGTCGGGATTAGTGACATCTACGATCTTCGCTGCAAGTGCCAAACTTTCTTCATCACCTCCGAAAATTTGAATGCCTACGGGGCGTTCATATTCAAAAATGTCCAGTTTTCTGCGGCTTTTGATGGCATCACGAATGAGACCTTCACTACTGATGAATTCTGTGTACATCAGATCAGCGCCGTTTTCTTTACACACAACACGGAATGGCGGATCACTTACATCTTCCATAGGAGCGAGTAAGAGCGGGAAATCGGGTAATTCTATCTGATCAATCTTAACCATGCGGCAACTTTCTGTCTGTTTCACTGTTTCTTTGCATGAGCTGTTCTTTTCGATTGGAAAAGGATTCGATGTAAGGTAGAATATCCATATGACCGGAAACCGGCATTTCAATGGTTACCTGTACCTTAGTCGCTCAGCGCAAAGATCGGCTGCAAATTTACAAGCTTATTCTTCAACCACATGAATCAGAGGCAACAGATTAGTTATCCGCTTCAGTTTTTAATGTTATTGGGCCTTGTTGGGCTCTTTATGATCTTCGGTTCTATATTGATTGCAGCACTGGGTTCCAATCTGTTAGGTGTTTCTTTGTTGCAGGTACCAGATGCTTTGAATCGCCCACAAAACGCCAATATTTCGCGATTATTGAATACGTTGGCTACCCTTATTGCCTTTTTAGTGCCTGCAGTTGTATTTGCAAAGATCATTGCTAAACAACCTCTTTCATGGTTGGGTTTTAACAAACAGATCAATGCTAAACAGCTACTGATTGTTGTTTTGATCACTTTTGCAGGAATGGTGCTTAGTGGTTCATTGGGTATGTTGAACCAACAAATACCTCTTTCAGAAGGATTACTAAAACAGGCACAACAACTAGAGAATACCTATAAAAATGCCATGATGAACATGGCACATATGACCAGCTTTACTGATTATTTATTAGCCATGCTGGTAATGGCACTTGCGCCGGCCATTTTTGAAGAAGTTTTGTTCAGAGGGTCTTTTCAACAGGTATTTGTTGGCTGGACAAAAAACGCATGGGCAGGTATTATCATTACAAGCATTCTATTCAGTGCAATTCACTTTTCATTTTTTGGGTTTCTGCCAAGAATTGCATTAGGGCTCATACTTGGACTCATCTTTTTTTATACCAATAATCTCTGGTTAAGTATTCTTCTTCATTTTTTGAATAATGGATTTGTCGTAACGCAGTTATACATCTTAACTGCGCAAGGAAAATCTATTGACAAAGTAATGGATGAGACCATGCCAATATGGTGGGGCATTATTGCTTTGGTTATATTGGTTGTTTTGTTTCGCTTACTCATCACCGAAACTGCGCTATTCAAAAAAGAAATACCAGAAACCATCCCGGAAATATGAATAACTGGCAAAAAGTATTTTCCACCCGTGTTTATCCTGAAGCAGCCATCATTAAAGGAATGCTGGAAGAAAATCAGATACCCGTTCAGGTATTGAACAAACAAGACAGCAGCTACCCCATGTTCGGAGATATTCAAGTATTCGTACCCGGACAGTATGTGATAACAGCACAGGAACTGATCAATAAGGCGTTGTTGAATTAGTCCATAGTCCATGGGCCATAGTTAATAGTTAAAAGACTATGGTCTATGGACTATCGACCATGGACTACACACTAATTTCCTACCTTCACCCCATGGCTTTTAACTTTCAAACTTTTCGTACGCGTGCACTTACTGCGATTGTATTTGTGATCGTGATGTTGGGTGGATTGTTATGGAATCAATGGAGTTTTCTGGCATTGTTTGCTGTGATTCATGTAGGGTGCTGGATTGAATACCGTTCATTGATCGCAAAGATCGATCCCCGATATAAACATATTTCTTCGATCCATTTGTATAGTGCTATCGCTGCCGGCTTGGGTTTTATGTGTTGGATGACGGGCGAAAATTATATCATAGCAGATACTTTGTTAAGTGACATCGGATTTCGTGTTTTATTGGTAGCATTGACAGTGCTTGTGTTGATTAAACTCCTCAAGGCAAGAATGCCGGATTGGAAAATCATTGGTTATACGATCGGCGGACTTGTATACATATCCATGTCCTGGGGTTTATTGATGAATCTGTACAATTATTTTGAAGGGAATATCAATGAAAAGGGCTGGTTACTACCGATGCTTATCATTGCCACGATCTGGATCAATGATACCATGGCTTATCTGGTGGGTTCCTTCATAGGACGTACGCCCTTTTCTCCCATCTCTCCTAAAAAAACCTGGGAAGGAACCGTTGGTGGCGCTATTCTGGCAGTTGCAGCAGTAACTGTTGCAGGTGTTTATTGGCTTGAATTACCATTGCTTCAATTATTATTGATCACGATCACTTCTGCAGTCATGGGTACATTGGGCGATCTACTCGAAAGTAAGCTCAAACGAATGGCCGGGGTAAAAGACAGTGGTAGTTTTATGCCCGGACATGGTGGCTTCTTAGACAGATTTGATTCCTTATTGCTGGCAGTGCCTTATGTATGGTTGATTTTGTTCCTCTTTGGTTAAGAAGGCCTAGATTTTTGCCTCAATCCGTTTACATTTGCAGTTCAACATCAACCTCATGACCATTCATCGCGAAGGTTACCAGTCTATTGGCATTGGTGCATTGATTTTCGGTGTGCTAAATGTGGCATCATTTACTTTTTTGAGTGCTTCTATGCCCTGGTTAACCATCATCATTTTTGTGATCACACTCGGGCTCCTTCTGTTCTTAATCTCATTTTTCAGAATCCCTAATCGCACACTGACCATTAATGATCAACAATTGATTTGTCCGGCGGATGGAAAAGTGGTGGTGATTGAAGAAATAGTTGATGAAGAATACTTCAAAGACAAAAGATTACAGGTTAGCATTTTTATGAGTCCCGCGAATGTGCATGTGAATAGAAACCCAATGAGCGGTGAAGTGATTTATAACCAATATCATAAAGGGAAATATTTGGTAGCATGGCATCCGAAATCATCTACTGAAAATGAAAGATGGAGTGTGGTAGTAAAAAATAATTACGGCACCATTTTATACAAACAAATCGCCGGAGCATTGGCCAAGCGAATTTGTAATTATACCACTGTCGGACAACACGTGAAACAGTGTGATGAATACGGGTTTATCAAATTTGGTAGCCGCGTAGATATTTTATTACCTGTGGGTACAAAAGTAGAAGTGAGTATGAATCAGGTGGTGAAGGGTGGCGTGACCGTTCTAGCTAGTTGGAAATAATTTTTTTGAGCCACAGATTCACAGATTATTTGTTCGATAATCTGTGAATCTGTGGCTTCCTTTTTTAATCATATCTAATGAAAACAATTGATATCAGCTCACTACCCGTCATGGAAAAGCAACAATGGCTGCAACATGCTATTGCACCCAGACCGGTTTGCTTTGCCAGTACAATCGATAAGCAGGGAAATGTGAATTTAAGTCCATTTAGCTTTTTCAATTTGTTTTCATCCAATCCACCGATTGTTATATTCTCACCCGCAAGAAGAGGTCGCGATAATACCACCAAGCATACTCTAGAAAATGTGCTAGAAGTTCCGGAATGTGTGATCAATATTGTTGATTATGCAATGGTGCAACAAATGAGTTTATCAAGCTGCGAATTTCCAAAAGAAGTGAATGAGTTTGTGAAAGCAGGGTTTACAGAGCAGCTATCAACACGTGTTCAACCTCCGATGGTGAAAGAGGCCAAGATCAAACTTGAATGCAAGGTAAATGAAGTAAAGAGTTTAGGTGAAAATGGTGGTGCCGGACAATTAGTGATTGCGGAAGTACTATGTATGCATGTAGATGAAAGTATTCTTGGTGAGGATGGAAAAATTGATCAGCAGAAACTTGAGTTGATTGCGAGACTAGGTGGTGATTGGTATTGTAAAGTAGATAGTTCTAATTTATTTAAAGTACCCAAGCCCAATACTAAATTAGGTATCGGCGTAGATCAGTTGCCGGAAAGTATTCGTAACAGTTCTGTACTTACCGGAAATCATTTAGGTATGTTGGGTAATGTTCATGAAATGCCTGATATTGATGCATCTTTCACTGACGATCGTGTAAAAAATATCTTTCAATATTATTCAGTGAGCCCTGCAGAGATGGAAACGGAGTTACATAAGTATGCGGCTGAACTGCTGAATACAGGAGATGTAGAAAAAGCATGGCAGGTGTTGCTGTGTAATTAAAATAAAGCCAATAGATCTTCCTCGTTTAACAAGGATTGTTCTTGCTTAGCCGGCTGCAAATTTCTACCTAGTTCAATAGCTTGTTGAACAATATCATAAGTGCTGTGTGAAAGTGAAAGTTGTTTGGCTTTCGATGCTTGAAGCCATTGATGCACTTGCTCTGCAAAATTATTGGTGATCTTATCTATGATCGTGACACCAAAGTCTTTTAACGCCGCTGCATTACAGAGTTGCTCATATTGTCCGCGAATGGGTAAGCATAATAGTTGTTTTCCCAGATACAATGCTTCTGCGGGTGTTTCAAAACCGGCGCCGGTGATCACAGCTTTTGAATGAATCATGCTTTGCGTAAAACCTATATTGCTGATAGGGAGTAATTTGATGTTAGCAATCTTCATTTCTGATTTTACTTTCTTCGAAAAGACCTCGAATCGAACATCTTTGATTTTTTGCAAAGTATTGATCACTACTTCATCACTATAATG
>JBDKEH010000157.1:0-28756 GCA_039795345.1 Bacteroidota bacterium | reverse complement strand
ACACCTTGTTTTCCTAAAGTAAGTAAATTTTTTGCATTGTATTTTACAGCAAAATCACTTCTGAAGCCATCTGCAGAAATCAAGATCACATAAGGTTTATCTAGTTGATGCGCTGCATTCTGCCGACCTGGCATGATCTGTTGCGTGGTGTCTTGTGCAGAAAGTGTTTGCAGGCATACAAGAAATAAGCCGGTCAAATTTTTTTTTATCATGGCATGTGATTTTAGTACAAAACTATTGGTAAATATAGAAGCTGTATATGACTTTAGTGTCAATTCTGAACCCATCTTTTTTGTATTCCTATGGATATCCAAATCGTTAAGATCGCTGCGATGATTCCGCCTGCAACATCTATCGGAAAGTGTTGGGCCAAATAAATGCGGGAATAACCAGCCAAAGAAGCATACAGCAAACCTACAGGTAATATCCATTTCTTATCTATTAGTAAGGTTGCTAGTAAGAAAATAGTGAATGCGGTAGTGGTATGTCCGGATGGGAAACTATTCAAACTATGCAATTCAACCCCTGTAACATTATGGAATAAAGAATGATCGGTTATAGCTAATGCGGGGCGTGGACTTCCTTTGAAAAGGAGATTCTTGCTCAATTGAGCGAATAAGGTCGAAAAAACAATAGAACTAATGACTAATAACAGTTGCTTTCTTTTGAAAAATAATATGAATAGGGTAATAGGCACCCATACGAAACCGTCAGCTGTATGTGTCCAGTACTTAAAAAAATTATCAGCAGAAGGTCCAAAATCAATATTGAGTAATAAAAAAGCGTTTTCCTTTCCAAGCCCATATGAAAGCCCCAATAGTAAGATCCCTAAAACAAGTGAAATCAGGATGGCTACTTTTGTGATTGGCTTCATATGCCAAAGCTAAGAAAAGGAAAACGCATTTAAATATTTTCAATTCAGACAATTCCTGCTAGTTCCAGACTTTTCTTTTTCAATTTGATGATATCAAGATTGTCAATGATTGGATCAGTAGATAAGATCAAGGAAGTATGATTCTCTTTCCACCAGTCTCCATCGATCAGTTTACTGACATGTAAAACGCCTACGAGATATTTTCTTTCAGCATCAGCATGCCATTCTTCGATCCATTCGAAATCTTCTTTTGGAATGTATTTCCAGTCATCAAAACTCACATACACTTTCAAGTAATAATCGTTGGTTAGTTCATGTGGTTGATGGTGGTAGAGCTTTTTGTATTCATATCTATAATTGTACCTGAGCGCAGATATATCACTCAATACTGCAGAAGCAGTTGGGAAACTGCCTGCCCCCTTGCCATAAAAGAATTGCTTATCAGCAAATCCACTTTCAATGACTACACCATTGTATTCATTTTTTACAAATGATAAAGGCTCATCCTGCTTCACAAACTGTGGTAATACAAAGGCTGCTACTGAACCATTCTTTAATTTCTTTGCTTGAGCAATCAGCTTAATATCATAGTGTTTCTCTTTGGCAACAAGTGCATCACTTAGTTGAATATTTTGGATACCGCTAAATAGAATCTCCTTCGGACTGGTAATGATGCCATAAGCATGGTTCAATAAAATCACCCATTTATTCAAAGCATCATAGCCTTCAACATCTAGCTTCGGATTACTTTCTGCAAATCCAAGTTGTTGAGCAAGTAATAATGCAGATTGAAAATCAAGTTTGTCTTCAAACATTTTGGTGAGAATAAAATTCGTTGATCCATTCACGATTGCTTTTATAGAATGGAGTAGGTCATTGTCATAATATTCTTCCAGGTTTCTGATCACAGGAATAGAAGCGCAAGCAGATGACTCATACAAGAAAGGCTGTCCGGTAGCTTCCTGCAATTGTAACAATGCTGGAAGATTTTCTGCAATCATTTTTTTACTAGCACTAACTACAGCCTTTCCATTATTTAATGCAGTAGAAACAATTTCAAATGCAGCTGTAGCATCATCAATTACTTCTACGATTACATTGATCTCAGGATCATTTAATAACACTGTTCGATCCGTTGTAAAAAGAGAAACAGGGGCATCTCTCTTTTTCTCAGGATTGCGAATACACACTTTTTTAATAGATGCTTTCAAAGATGGAGTTTGTTGTAAAACCTTGTACAGACCTTCGCCTACTACGCCAAATCCAAATAGTCCGATCGTTAATTGCTTGTGAGCTTCCATAATTAATTATACTGTTAATGTTGATGAGAATTTTTTATTGAATGATGTCAATTTTTGAAAAGTTTGATCAAGATCTTGGATCAAGTCTTCCGTTTCTTCTAAACCTATTGATAAGCGGATCAAACTATCTGATACTCCTGCCGCTCTTCTTTTCTCAGCAGGGATAGATTTGTGGGTCATATTAGCAGGATGTGAGACGAGGCTCTTGATGCCACCTAAACTTTCAGCGAGTTTGAATAATGTTGTTTGTGTTACAAAATTGATAGCTGCCTCCTCTGTATCTTCTTTTAATGAAAACGAAACAATGCCTCCAAAATCTTTCGCTTGTTTTTTTGCAATCTCATGATTGGGGTGTGAGCTTAATCCCGGATAGTACACTTTATCTACATCAGGATGTTGCTCCAAAAACTTAGCAACTTTCAATGCAGAAGTACAATGTTGACGGATACGTAAGTGCAATGTCTCAATACCTCTGATCACTAGCCAGCTATCAAAAGGACCTAATACGGCACCACAAGCATTTTGAAGATATTTTAATCGGTCACCTACAACTTTATCTTTTGCTACTACAATACCAGCGATCAAGTCACTATGTCCACCAAGATATTTGGTAGCACTATGTATCACAATATCAGCTCCCAGTGAAAGAGGTTGTTGTAAGGCGGGTGAAGCAAAAGTATTATCCACGCAAAGTAAACAGGCATTGGCTTTTGTAATTTGAGCAATAGCAGCGATATCTGAGATCTTCAGTGTTGGATTGGTTGGTGTTTCCAACCATATGAGTTTTGTTTGTGGCGTAATGGCATCTACTACTTTAGCAACATCTGAAGTATCAACATAATGCACTTTAATTCCAAACTGTTCATACACATTATTGAATAAACGAAAAGCTCCGCCATAAATATCATCTACAGCAACTATTTCGTCACCTGTTTTTAGCAATTTGATTACAGTATCAATAGCAGTCAATCCACTGGCAAATGCCAATCCGGTTTGACCATTTTCCAGTTTTGCGATCAAGGATTCTAGTGTAGCACGTGTTGGATTACCACTTCTGGCATAATCGTATCCTTTATTGACGCCCGGGGCATCCTGTACAAATGTGGAAGTCTGATAAATCGGTACAGAAATAGCACCTGTTAGTGGGTCAACAGGAATACTGTGAATCAGTTGTGTTGCGTTGCTCATGTTAAACAGTTTTGTTCCTTTCGTTTGAAAGGGTGAATGATGTTGTTAATTTTTCTTTGTGCAACTGATCGAGAAGGAGTGGACTTAACAGCGGAGCATAAAAAAAGCTCATCTGTTAAGTCAGATGAGCTTGAAATATGTAGAACGGCGAACCGATTCAAATCAAACTGTACTCTGACTTATCTTCCCCCGTTTTTAACGAGATCGGATTTGGCACCTTCATATCATCGAGTGGTGATATGGGTTGCCAAGGCTTCATCGGGCCAATTCCCTCTGCCTTTCTTGATAAGTTGTTGTTTAAAGAACTAATGCAAATGTATAAGTAGCGAAGTCAAATTACCAAATTCTGTTTCGAAAAAAATGATTAATTCGCTGTAATCCTTTACTATAAAGGGTTTTGATTTCCACTTTTTTTCCTAACAGCTGTTCGCTTTCAACTTTATGGCTGATCAGATGTTCTTATCTTTACACATTACCATGGCAAATAAGATTAGTAAGGAAGCAGCAAATCATCCTATTCAACATCAGGAAGAAACCATCTCTGTTTTTGGCGCACGTGAGCACAACCTCAAGAACATTGATATCACGATTCCCAAAAATAAGTTGGTAGTATTTACAGGTGTAAGCGGCAGCGGTAAGTCATCATTGGCATTTGACACCATCTATAATGAGGGCCAGCGCAGATACATGGAAAGTTTTAGTGCTTATGCACGACAATTCATGGGCGATATGGAAAGACCCGATGTTGACAAGATTACGGGATTGTCTCCTGTCATATCAATCGAACAGAAAACAACGAATAAAAACCCCAGGTCAACAGTAGGAACGGTAACTGAAGTGTACGACTTTCTGCGACTCTTATTTGCAAGAATAGGAGAAGCATACAGCTACAATACCGGTAAGAAAATGGTGAAATTCAGCGAGGAAGAAATCGTTGAAAATATCTTTCAGAAATACAAACAAAAAAAGATCACTTTACTCGCACCACTGATCCGCGGGCGAAAAGGGCACTATCGTGAGTTGTTTGAAGATATCCGTAAGAAAGGATTTTTAAAAGTTCGTGTGGATGGTGAGGTTATTGATCTTACACCCAAGTTGCAAGTTGATCGTTACAAGATCCATGATATCGAAGTTGTCATCGATCGATTACAAGTAACACCTGATATGAAAGTCAGGTTAAGCCAGAGTGTACAGCAGACTTTACGAATGGGTAAGGATCTGATGTTCTTATTGGTGAATGATACACAAAAGACAGTCCAGTACTCAAAGCAACTGATGTGCGAAGACACAGGCATCAGCTATGAAGAACCTTCTCCCAATGCTTTCTCTTTTAATTCACCATACGGAGCATGTCCGGTTTGTAAAGGACTGGGAAATGTATATTCTGTAAGCATGGAGGCTATATTACCTGATCGCTCACTCTCAGTTAAAGAAGGTGGTATCGCTCCTTTAGGCGAACAACGAGATGCTTATATGTTTCGGAATGTTGAAACATTGGCTAAAAAAAATAAGATCAGTTTAGATAAGCCGATCAAAGATCTTCCTGAAAAGTCGTTGAATATCTTATTATATGGTAATCCCGATGGAATTACTGAAGAGATTATCGATATGGATGAGGTATCTACCGGGATGCCGTATGATGGCGTATTTGAAGGTATCATACCTATGTTGAAACGATGGTTCACAGGCACTAGTAGCAGTGAAACCTTACGTGAATGGGTCGAGCAATTCATGGAATTAAAAACCTGTAAGGAGTGTAATGGAGCCAGATTGAAGAAGGAGAGTCTTTGGTTTAAAGTAGATGAAAAGAATATTGCAGAGCTAAGTCATCTCAATCTAGATAAACTCTATCGATGGTTCACAGATATTGAAAAGCGACTGGATGCAAAACAAAACGTTATAGCAAAAGATATTCTGAAAGAGATCAGAGAGCGACTTCAGTTTTTGCTGGATGTTGGATTAACATACCTATCGCTTAATCGTCCTTCCAGAAGTCTTAGTGGTGGAGAGTCTCAGCGTATTCGCCTGGCTACTCAAATCGGATCACAGTTACAGGGTATCACCTATATATTAGATGAACCTTCAATTGGATTACATCAAAGAGATAATCATCAACTGATCAAAGCCCTTCAAAACTTAAGAGACATCGGAAATACAGTGTTAGTGGTTGAACATGATAAAGACATCATGTTAGCTGCCGATCATCTGGTAGATATTGGTCCACGTGCTGGTAGTTATGGTGGACAAATTGTAGCGGCGGGCACTCCTGATGAAGTATTAAATAGTTCTTCTGAAACCGCTTTATACTTGAATGGTAAAAAAAGTATTGAAGTGCCTGCTGAAAGAAGAGCAGGTAGTGGTAAAGTGCTGGAACTAAAAGGCGCAGCCGGTAATAATCTGAAACAAGTCAGTGTCAAATTCCCTTTAGGTAAACTGATTGTAGTAAGTGGTGTAAGTGGAAGTGGTAAGTCAACACTGATCAATGAGACGCTGTATCCATTATTATCTAAGCATTGTTATAATAGTAGGGTAACTCCGATGGAGTTCAAAAGCATTAAAGGACTGGAGAATATTGATAAGGTGATTGAAATCGATCAATCACCTATTGGAAGAACGCCTAGAAGCAATCCTGCCACTTATTGTGGATTCTTTACGGAAATCAGAACATTGTTTGCTTCTGTTCCGGAAGCGAAGATCAGGGGGTATAATGCGGGTCGTTTTTCTTTCAATGTAAAAGGTGGTCGTTGTGATATGTGCGAAGGTGGTGGTATGCGTGTGATCGAAATGAACTTTTTACCGGATGTTTATGTGCATTGTGAAAAGTGTAATGGTAAAAGATACAATAGAGAGACATTGGAGATTCGCTACAAAGGGAAATCAATCAGCGATGTATTGAACATGACCGTTGATGAAGCATGCGAATTCTTTCAGCCTGTTCACTATTTATACAGAAAAATTAAAGTATTACAGGATGTAGGATTAGGTTATATCACACTCGGACAGTCAGCAGTTACATTGAGCGGTGGAGAAGCACAGCGAGTAAAACTCGCTACAGAGTTGGGTAAAAAAGATACCGGTAAAACATTTTATATTCTCGATGAACCTACTACTGGACTGCATTTTCAAGATATCAGACATTTACTTGACGTATTGAATAAACTGGTAGACAGAGGTAATACAGTACTAGTGATTGAACACAATCTGGATGTGATCAAAGTAGCAGATCATATCATCGATCTTGGTCCCGAAGGAGGCGATGGTGGAGGTTTGATCTTATTTGAAGGTACTCCTGAAGAAATGATCACAAATAAACAAAGCCATACGGCAAGGTTTGTAAAAGAGGAGTTGGTGTTAAGCCAGAAGCTTCAAACGGCAAGTAACAAGTGAGGAAATAAGCTTGCTTCATGAATATTGATTACTTGTTTTCTTCCTTGTTTCTTGTTACTTCAGTCTTGAAGACTCCCTTATCATTTCAATATGAGGAATATTGTCTTCCAGATACATTTCGCTTACCTGAACAAATCCAAGTGACTCATAAAATTTTTGTAAGTATAACTGCGCTCCAATTCTTATCGGCTGATCTCCAAAAAGTTCATGACAGGTTTTGATAGCTGTTTCCATTAATTCTTTACCTGCTCCGGTGCCTCTGTAGGCAGGTGAACTTACAACTCTTCCAATAGATACTTCCGTGAAAGCTAATCCGGCTGGCAGTAATCTGCTGTAAGCAACCAATTTAGTTTTATCCCATCCCATCAAATGCCATGATGAAAGATCTTTTCCGTCCGCATCCAGATAGACGCAGTTCTGCTCTACCACAAAAACCTCACTTCTCAAATGCATGATCGCATATAATTCATGTGGAGTTAGTTCATTAAACGGTTTAAAATACCAGTTATAGCGGCTCATGTATGTGATTTAATGGTGATGGATGGCAAAAATAGTGGTAGTCCCACATTTATTTCACAACTTTGGCGCATCACAGGAAAAATTATCCTGTATTTCTAAAAGTATATGAAAAAAAGAATAGCCATTATCGGCGCCGGACCTGCAGGACTTACTGCAGCTTATTTACTGGCAAAAGACGGACAGCAAGTGACCGTATTTGAAAAGGATCCACAATATGTGGGTGGAATTTCCAGAACAGAGTCTTATAAGGGATATCATTTTGATATTGGGGGGCATCGCTTTTTCTCTAAGTCAAAAGAAGTAGAAGATTTTTGGACAGAAATTTTAGGAGATGAAATGTTGGAAAGACCAAGAAGCTCTAGAATTTATTATAATCATAAATTTTTCTCTTATCCCTTGGTGGCTTTTGAAGCACTCAATAAATTAGGTATCATTGAAAGTGGATTATGTGTACTGAGCTACTTAAAAGCAAAAGCTTTTCCCATTAAAAACCCAACCAACTTTGAAGATTGGGTAACGAATCAGTTTGGTAAACGACTATTCAATATCTTCTTTAAAACATATACCGAGAAAGTTTGGGGGATACCTTGTAAAGAGATCAGTGCAGATTGGGCTGCTCAACGTATCAAAGGACTTTCATTGAGTAGTGCGATCTGGAATGCATTGTTCAAACCATCAAAAAAAGCCGGAGATAAGGATAAAGTGATCAAAACATTGATCGATTCATTTCGTTATCCAAAGCAAGGTCCGGGAATGATGTGGGAAGTGTGTGCAGAGAAAGCAAAAGCCAATGGAATGATATTGGAAATGAATTGTGGTGTTCAACAGATTGAATTTTCAAATCAGAAATGGACTGTACATACTTCTTCCAAAGGAGCAATAGGTGATTTTGATTTTGTACTCTCTTCAGCACCGATGCGAGAACTCATTGCCAGTGTACAACCTGCTTTTCCTAAACCGGTATTGGAAGCAGGGGCGGCTTTGTCTTATCGTGATTTTCTAACTGTGGTATTGATCTGTAAAGATGAAGATGCTTTCAGTGATAACTGGATCTATATTCATGACCCAAGTGTGAAAGTAGGTCGTGTACAAAACTTCAAGTCATGGAGCCCGTACATGGTTCCCGATCCTTCGATGTCTTGTTATGGATTGGAGTATTTCTGTTTTGAAGGTGACGGACTTTGGACCAGTAGCGATGAAGATTTGATCAATTTAGGAAAGAAAGAAATTGAAAAGATAGGTTTGACAAAAGGAACTGCTGTTGTAGATGGTTATGTCGTACGTCAGCCGAAAGCTTATCCAGTGTATGATCAAGATTATAAAGAAAGAGTAGCATTGGTTCGTGAAGGTATCAAAGCATATCCGGGTTTGTATTTAGTGGGTAGAAACGGAATGCACAAATACAATAACCAAGATCATAGTATGATGACTGCCATGCTGGCTGCAAAAAATATTATCGCGGGGAATGAGTTATTTGATGTTTGGGAAGTGAATGAAGATGCGGAGTACCATGAAGGTGGAAATCGTGGAGCAGAGGATAAAGTAGCAGGGAGAATGATTCCAACAAAAGTGGTTTCTTAGTTGAATTTTATTTTTAGCCACAGATTCACAGATTGATTAAAGAAATCTGTGAATCTGTGGCTAATTTATTTTATCTACCTGGAGTTGGTACTACCGGTAAACTTTCATTTCCTGATTCATTCACAGATTGTACTGCAAAGAAATAATTGTCTTTTGAGTAAGGAAGTTGATAGTTATTATCCGTTGTGAATATTTTTTTCTGCCAAACAGCGCTTGTAGTTTCACGCATCAGAATATAATAACCCTTTACTTTCCCTGTCTTTGGTGCTGCCCAAGTCAATAAGCTATAGTTGGTCAAGCGTCTTGTTTCGATCTTAACGTCCTCTGGCATAGCAGGTGCTTTAGCGAGATTCGCCAGATTACTGAGGTTCATGGCTGTGTTTTTTCTGAGATATTCAAAATCCATGAATTCCGGTAAGTCTCCATATTGTATGCCATTTTCAAGACGTACATTCTGATGTTGGTGATAATAATTTTCATTCATCTCAGTAAAACGAACAGCAGCATATCCTTGCTCTACAAACGAAGTATGATCACCACCACGGAGGAAACGATCGTTTCGGTAGATCATCACTACTTCCAAATTATCTACATAACGTTCACCCACTTCCTTCACATAGCGAGCTAATTGTCTGGCTTTCCCATCATTCTCTAATCCAAGTTGACGGATATTTCTAGCAGCTTTTTCTGTTTCATAAGCAGGTAAGCCTTCACTGAAAACACGGATCCGGGTATTGTCAATGATATTGGTTTCACTGGTGTTATTACTGCCCATGATGTCATTATTTAATACTGCTTCAATATTCCATCCTTGATTTTTTGCTTTAGTAGCCATGAACTTAGCACCTAATAGACCTTGTTCTTCACCGCTTACAGTTACAAATATGATGGTTGCAGGGAAACTTTTTTGTGTCATGATACGTGCACATTCAATAACAGCAGCACAACCACTGGCATCATCATTGGCACCGGGTGCATCGCCAATACTGTCTCTTACATTTGTACGCATATTATCAAGGTGACCACTGATCACGAAGATTCTTTTATCTGCGGTATCTGTACCTTTTAAAATACCTACAACATTTCCTAATACAACCGGACGTTCAACCCTGCTTCCTGCAACAGGTTGAAGTGTTGTGGTATCAATGAATGCAGAGAATCTACCATTAGATTTTTTAGCAAACTCGTTGAATTTTTGTAAGACCCAGTTACGCGCTGCTCCGATTCCACGGTTAGGATCAGATTGTGTGCTTAAAGTATTTCTGGTGCCATAACTCACCATTTTGTAGATGTATGATTTGAGTGAATCCGCATTCACTTCTTTCACCATTTTTTCAATTTCAGGATCTCGCTGAATCAATGTTTGAGCAGTAGAATAAAGTCCGCAGCATGTTAGGACTAGAATAAAAAATAATCGATTTGTGATTTTCATAATATTAGCATTGGGTCTTAAAGCTACACATAACAGCATTTCTCGGAGAGAGTTCTATTGATAAGTCGGTAAAAGCCAATCGGAGAGGGGTGAATTGCTTAATAATTGTATTTATCCTTCCAACGGTCTTTCAAAAACTTCCTGAGTTCCTGCTCACGGGCATTATTACCCGGTTCATAGAATTTAGTTCCTGCAATTTTTTCAGGAAGATATTCCTGAGGAATAAAGTTTCCTTCGCCCATATGTGAGTATTGATAGCCTTTACCATAATCCATATTTTTCATCATTTGTGTGGGTGCATTTCTGATATGCATAGGAACAGGTAGATCGCCATATTTAGTCACGGCAGATAAAGCTTCATTGATAGCCACATAAGATGCATTGCTTTTTGCAGAAGATGCAAGATAGGTAGCACATTGCGATAAGATGATACGACTTTCTGGATAGCCAATCTTATTCACTGCATCAAAAGTAGTATTGGCTAAGAGTAGCGCATTAGGATTTGCATTGCCAATATCTTCACTGGCAAAAATGACCATCCTACGTGCAATAAATTTTACATCTTCACCACCTTCAATCATTCTGGCTAACCAATATACAGCCCCGTTAGGATCGCTACCACGCATGCTTTTAATAAAAGCAGAAATGATATCATAATGTTGCTCACCCTGCTTGTCGTATAGTGCTACTTTCTTTTGTGCTATTTGCATCACCAATGCATCCGTAATGACAATGTCTTTTTGTTGATACTTACCGGCTTCAGTGATGATCACTAATTCAAATAGATTCAATAGCTTTCTTGCATCCCCACCTGATATATTGATCAAGGCAGTAGTTTCTTTGATTGTAACCGAAAAATTGTGAAGGAGTTCGTCTTTTTGTAGTGTATGTTCTAATAAGCGAATCAGATCCTCATCTTGAAGTGATTTTAATACATAGACCTGACATCTACTCAATAACGCACTATTTACTTCAAAAGAAGGATTTTCAGTTGTAGCACCAATTAAGGTGATGATGCCTTTTTCAACAGCACCCAACAATGCATCTTGCTGTCCTTTATTAAAACGATGGATCTCATCAATGAATAATACAGCGCCGGGTTTGTGTTTTGCTTCTTCGATGACTTCTCTTACATCCTTCACACCACTACTGATGGCACTTAATTGAAAGTAAGGAGCCTGTAAGCTATGTGCGATGATATTTGCTATCGTAGTTTTACCAACACCCGGTGGTCCCCATAGGAGCATAGAGGGAATTCGCTTATTCTCGATGGCTGTTCTTAAAATACTTCCTTTACCTGTCAGGTGTTCTTGCCCTACAAGGTCATCCAATGTTGTTGGACGCATTCTTTCTGCTAATGGTGTACTGCTATTCACACTTGTAAATTACAGAAAAGAAAAGATGTTTTACAGCTGTTGATCCTTGATCACTAGGATAGGGTAGATTGGCCGAAAAGATGTCCGAATTTTTTCAGCATTTTGAAACCTAAGATCACATGGGCAAGGATCAAAATACTCACAACCAGCATAAATCCGGCAACGCCACGCAAAATAGAAACGAAAATGCCTGAATCTATTCCTTCAGGAAGATTAGGCTGTGATTCCATGGCTCTTTCAACAAAGTCTTGTAGTGCAACAGGTCCCAACATAAAAATACCAACAGCATTTAAGAAGAAAAGTGCGCCCATGCCCAAACAAACAAATGCATTCACACGGATCCAATCACGAAGCGATGTTTTGCAAGGAGCATTTCTTTCTATACCGTTGGATAAGAACTTGAGACTGGAGAAAGTATAAATGACCAAGCTTGCAAACATGAATAACATGAACCACATCGGTGGATTACCTAAGGCAGGTATTAAAATCAGAAAACCCATCAATCCAAAGAAACAGGCCACCGGAATAAGGATATAAGTCAGTATTTTATAGATCGTTAATTGTTTCATAGCTCTCGGTGACAACTGAATGGTTAATTAATTTTTCAAGCCACAGATTCACAGATTAGTTTATCTTAATCTGTGAATCTGTGGCTTTACAATCATTGCTTAAGATCTAATTTGATCTGTAACTCATCAAATTGATGTGCATCAATCGTACTCGGTGCATCAAGCATGACATCTCTGCCACTATTGTTTTTAGGGAATGCGATGAAGTCGCGGATACTTTCGCTTCCACCTAGAATAGCACAAAGTCTGTCGAAACCAAATGCAATTCCTCCATGTGGCGGTGCACCATATTCGAAAGCGCCTAACAGGAATCCAAACTTATGTTGCGCTTCTTCTTCACTCATACCTAAAGCAGCAAACATTTTTTCCTGAAGTTCACGCTGATAAATACGAATAGATCCACCTCCGATCTCATTACCATTCAATACCATATCATAAGCGTTCGCTTTGATATTGGAATAAGGATGTTCGAGATATTTATCCGCGTTTTCAATTACCGGATTGTTATTGATCATCACACTGATCTGATCAGGTTTGGGAGAAGTAAAAGGATGATGTCTGGCTACCCATCTATTTCCTTCTTCATCATATTCAAATAGTGGGAAGTCGAGTACCCATAAAAGTCTGAATTCATCTTCTTTTCTGAGACCTAAACGTTTACCCATCTCTAATCTTAATTCACTGATGGCTTTACGTGTTCTTTCTTCTCTTCCTGCTAATATCAATACGAGATCGCCAGCTTTTGCACCTGCGGCATCCGCAATTGCTTTTAATTTGTCTTCGGTATAAAACTTATCTACACTGCTTTTGTAAGTACCATCTGCATTACACTTGATGTATACCAATCCTTGCATGCCTATCTGAGGACGTTTCACCCACTCGGTTAGTTCATCTGTTTGCTTACGAGTATATTCACTACAACCCGGTGCTGCAATCGCTAATACAGTTTCTGCATTATCGAATACGCCAAATCCGACACCATTGATCAGTTCTCCCTTTGCCATAATCTTTCCACCTTTCAGAAAAGCGGATTTGAGATTGGCGATCTGCATCCCAAAACGAATATCAGGTTTATCATTCCCATAGGTCCACATGGCATCTTCCCAGGTCATACGTTCTACCTTATCAGTATAATCGATATTCTTTACTTCTTTAAAGATGCTTTTGATCATGCCTTCGAACATGGTGAGAATATCTTCCTGTTCTACAAAAGACATTTCACAATCTATCTGTGTGAATTCAGGTTGACGATCAGCTCGTAAGTCTTCATCTCTAAAACACTTAACGATTTGATAGTAACGGTCATAGCCGCTTACCATCAATAACTGTTTGAATGTTTGAGGTGATTGTGGCAAAGCATAAAACTGACCCGGGTTCATTCTGGATGGTACGACAAAGTCACGAGCACCTTCCGGGGTAGATTTGATCAGGAAGGGCGTTTCAATATCCATGAAATGATTTTCGTGCAAATAATTACGGGCAGCACGATTTACTGCATAGCGGAGTTCCAGATTTTTCTTTACTGCATTTCTACGAAGATCAAGGAAGCGATATTTCATGCGCAGATCATCACCGCCATCTGTATCATCCTGAATGGTGAAGGGAGGAACAACTGCTTTATTCAGTATTTTAAAGCTACTGATATTGATTTCAATATCTCCGGTAGGAATGTTAGGATTTTTATTGCTTCTTTCAGCAACAGTACCTGTGGCTTGTATCACAAATTCTCTTCCTAGTGGTTGAGTATCTAATTCAGCATTGAGCTCTTCACCAAAAAGCAATTGGGTAATGCCATAACGATCACGCAGATCTACGAAAGTGATTGCGCCAAATTTACGAACGGTTTGTACCCAGCCAGCCAGGGTCACTTCTTTGCCGGCATCACCGGTTCTTAACTCTCCACAAGTATGTGTACGGAACATAGAGATTTTTTTAGTAAGTCCATGGACCATGGTCTATGGACCATAGTCTTACAAGGCCGCAAATATACTCCAAAACCCCCAAGCCCCGAGTGGATTTAGCGATGGAAAACCTTTGTTTTTCTGCATCTTTGTGGAATGCAGGCAAGCCGAACACGAAAGGTGAACAGAATCTCTGTAGCCGTCTTCTTTTTTATGGCAGGTATTTGTTTCGCTAGTTGGGCGAGTCGGATACCCGATATCAAATTACAATTGGGTTTAAGCGATGCAGGATTAGGCGCTGTATTACTCGCTTTGCCTTGTGGGTTGATGCTGAGTCTACCTCTGTCCGGTTGGGCAGTCACTCGTTTTAGTAGTAAGACCATGGTGACGATTGCCTCAATAGGTTATCCTTTGACATTGATCTTAATTGGTTTGGTAACCGCTACCTGGCAATTGGCCGGAGTATTATTCGTATTTGGAGTTTTTGGGAATCTATACAATATCTCTGCTAACACACAAGCGGTAGGAGTTGAATCATTATACCAACGCTCCATCATGGCTACTTTTCATGGTATCTGGAGTCTGGCAGGGTTTTCAGGTGCTGCTGTTGGTACTTTTATGATCGCTCAAGGCATTGAGCCATTGCATCATTTCATAATCGTTTGTATTTGTTGTTTAGTAGTGGTGTTATTAGCACAAGGAAAGATATTGACAGAAGACGCTAAATCAACTGAAAAACCACCTCTCTTTGCCAAACCCGATGCTACCATCTTAAGGTTAGGATTGATCGCATTTGGTTGTTTGGTATGCGAAGGAACCATGTTTGATTGGAGCGGTGTTTACTTCCAAAAAGTGGTCAACGCACCACAAGAGTTGGTGACATTGGGCTATTCGGTATTCATGGGTACGATGGCAACAGGAAGATTTGTAGGTGACCGATTGGTAACGCGTTTTGGAATACAGCGCATGTTGCAAATGAGTGGTGTTGTGATCTGTTCCGGACTTTCAGTAGCAGTTATATTCCCCACACTGATACCTGCTACGATTGGATTTTTCTTGGTTGGATTTGGCGTTTCTTCAGTGGTTCCTTTGGTATACAGTGCTACCGGAAAGTCAAAAACAATGTCGCCGGGAGTAGCATTGGCAGCTGTATCTACGATTGGATTTCTTGGATTTTTAATTGGTCCACCTTTGATTGGTTTTATAGCAGAACTAGCAGGCTTGCGTTGGTCATTCACCGTGATAGCAATGATTGGTTTATCAACTACCATAATGGCCACTTTCATGAAATGGGATCGTTAAATAAAATGTAAAAGCCTCTCTCTTTTTCTTCAAAGACATTTTCTGGTCAAAGAATTGAATGTTGTTCTGTGAATCATCATTCTTAACCCTGAAAATGATAGGAAATGAAAAGTCTTTTACTTTATTCTACGCTTATACTTCTACTTTCTTCTTGTTCAAAAATGGTCATTGTTCCGGAACAAAGATCTATCGAAGGTTCATGGGTATTATCAGAGGCTTCACGCAGTAATGGATTTGGCTGGCACTATTTTCGATCCGGCTTGGAAGACGGTGTATTTGACTTTTACCGAAATGGAGATGCTGAGTATGATGATGGTTATAGTCTTATGCGGGGAACTTGGCGTATCAGAACGATTAGCGGTGGTTATTACGATCAATATGGAAACTATTACGATCGCTTACATGATAGTTGGGAAGTGAATGTTTACGATAGTTATAACCGAACTTCCATCGATATGTATTTTGATGAGATCGTAGTATACAATAATCGCATCGTAGCTACACATTATGACGGCTACTATATTCAACGATATATTTTCCGAAGAGTATAATCTGTGAATCTGTGGCCTATTTAGCCACAGATTCACAGATTTAAGGTGGAATTGTTTTCATGTGATTATCCGTTTATTTACGGACTGATTTAAGTGTGTTAACAATAGCCGCTCTTTTAGCGGCTGTTTGTTGTCTCTTTTGATGTTTGGGGTTGCCAAGGCAGAGGAGTAACAGGGCGCTGCCGGCAATCACCACTACTAATGGTTTCATTTTTTATAAGCATAGAATGGTTAGGAAAAGGTATACGTCGACCCTTACCGTCACTGACGGCACCATTGGGAACTTGAAATGAAGGATACATCAGCACAGCTGCAGCTATGCATCTTTGTTCCTGCATTCAGGTTTTTGTCCGGAAATGGTGAACGGGAAGATTTAGTTCAAATGAACTTCTGGTGGCTTCACGCGCTGGCGGAAACGAGCAAACAGAAATTCGGTGTGGTGGTTCATATTACATGGGAGCGAGGCTCCATTTACTTTGAAGACATAAAGGTATATGGGGGGTGAACATCCTTGTATAAAAACAGGGATAAACGGGACTTGCGCTTTCACAAACGGTAAAGTACCTGTGATGAACGGCAAAATGAGTGCGTTGGCGGCAAAATGACTGTATCGGCGGCAGCCGGTCTTGATGAGTGGTAGTTGCTATAGCAGGCATAAAAACCTGATATAGAGTTGCTGAGTCGACAATGCCCGTCTCAATAATGAGCGGAATTAGTAAGACTCTTTATGTTTGGGTTTCCAGATCAAATAATAAAAGGTCAGAATGAGAATACCCGTTACAAAAGGAATAAGAGCGAGATCTTTATAAGTGTAATGAGCAAAAAGAATTTTCTCATCGATTCCTACAAACTCGGTGATCATCCAATAAGAGTTGGCACTGATCCAAACTGCGATTGCAAGATTATGGCACAATTCAGAAACAATATGTCTGGTTCTCCAACTGATTACGATGGCGATGATGAGTGTTGGAAAGATCATAGTGATACCAAGAATCGAAAAACCTAGGCACCAAGCAACATCTTTAAACAACCAGAATACGATATGCAAATTTTCCATTTTGCGATAACGCAAAGGAATGATATAGTCTTGTTTGCTCCCGCCAGGTTCAGCCATGGGTTTTGGTATTTATGGTAATAATGGCTGCAATATTAATTTTTTGTAAGCAATTAGCGACTTAAAATGCGGCTAAATCTTGCCACATTTGCCGCAGGTGTGATTTCTTTCCCATCTACAAGGAACCGCGCAAACTCATCTGCGAAATAGGGTGCCAAAGAACAACCTTTAGTGCCCATGCCATTGAACAGTCCCACAGACTTCTGTACCGGATGCAGCCCTACAAAAGGTCTTCTTTCCATATTTGCCGGACGTTCTGATGCAACATGATCTACGATTCGGTAAGGTAATTTTAACCAATGCTTTAATTGTTCTTCTGTTTTAGTCCGGAAAATTTCTGATGGATTCAGATCGGTAAAATCCCATTCATAGGTGGAACCAATCCACCATAAACCATCTTGCCATGGAACCAGATTGATACCTTGTTTATAAATGTTGATAGCGGGTAATCCTTCGATGGCTGCAATGATGGCCTGACCTTTATTGGGTGCATAGGGTAATAGATGGAAGTAAGGATTGTGGAAACCGGCAGCTCCTTCACAACAAATGATCGTACTTGCTTTGATATGTTGATATTGTACCTCTGATTCTTTGACAGTACAATCCTTCCAATCAAATCTTTGCTCTAACAGTATGTTTCTTTCTTGTAGTTGTTTTCTCCACTCGCTTAATAAGCGATTTAGATCAATCAACCAGCAAGGGTTGATCTCTCCAACACCAAAATCGAACTGAAAAAAGGATCTTAGTTCTTCAACTTCATCAGGTATACGCAAGTATTCTTTTTCTTCAGGTAATCTTTCTTTGAAAGCCAACATCATTTGTGGAGTTGGATGAAAGTCAAGGATATTGGTTTGACGGATCAAAGATGTATTCAAATCTTTTTCAAACTCACGATATACTTCCACCGCAAATGGCATGATCTTTTCAATTTCCCAAGTTCTCACAATTCTTCTCCCTGTCACCGGATTGATCACCCCACTGGCTACTTTTGATGCAGTGAATGGATGAGCTTCATCAATCACAACAACAGTCTTGCCCAGCTTCAATAAACGATGACTCAGCATCGTGCCACAAATACCTTGTCCAACAATGATATAATCAACAACCATAAGTTCGATAAAATGTGTTGCAAAGTTCATTAAATACAGCCATTCTTTTGCAAAGAATGTTTTTATCATATCTAGTAACCGTCGATACAAAAAGAAATTAGATCAGGCATCGATTTCAATTCAATGCGTGTCATCATTCAAAACTGATACAATGAGCAAAGCTTGGATAGGTTTATTATTAGTATTGATCTGTTCGCAGACAGCAACTGCACAATCAAAAAAATGGAGGCTAACCCTATTCCCTGAAGCCGGATTGGTAAATTTTGATGGTAAAAGTGGAAGTGGTTGGGGTCTTTATGCCAAAGCATCTTTTGTTACAAGTTCAACGGGGGCTCTTACATTTACAACAGGGATTGGTAGAGCTCGTTTAAAAAAACTAATCGGATCTTCTGAAGACTACTCAATTCGTTCTATTCCTGTACTGATTGGTTATGAGCATAACATCGGAAAGTTTAGTGTAGAGCCACAATTAGGTCTGGGAGAGTTGGGCGGTAAGTATACACTGTCAGGTGTTGTGGCTCGTCCATCATTGGGCTCCTTATTCACGGCAGTAGGAATAAGATATCGATTGAAAGATTTTTCGTTTGGTCTCAGGGCTCAGTACCAAAAATCCATTGAGGGTAAAGATGTAAGAGCATGGTATCGTTCAAGATTGGACTTCTATACTTTTCAGGTAGGCATTCCTTTAATAAAGTAATCTGTGAATTTTTGATCTTTGATTTCTTGACGAAAAAGTAAATCAAGAAATCAAAGATCAAAAAATCAAACTTATTCTTCCACGCGCAGTATCATTCCTCCTGAATTGGCTGTGAACTCCGGTGCGTACATACATTGAATACTAGCATTACCCGTTGAAAATACGCCTGTATGTGTGATGTAAACCGGATAATCAAATACATAGGTCCCTTTATTCATTTGACCAATAAAGAAATTAGTGCTAGCATCTTTTGTGCTTTCGTAATATCCAAGTCGGTCCTGCCATTTGAATCCACTCAATACATTCACCGGCTCCATGGTTGCCGATCTTGTATCTTTGAGGTGGAGATACTCCATAGCGCGGTCGGTTTTGATGATCATTCTTACAATCACTTTATCTCCCGGCTTCATCACATCATTCTCTTTCAACGCTTCCAATACTTTACCGGAATTGGTATTCTTTTCGATGAATAACTCTTTCGTAATAGATAAAGGTGTTGAAGATGGAGTGATCTTATCCATGTCTTCAAAATATTGCCAATGTACTGCGCCCCATGAAATTGATTCCTTTGATGCATTTCCTTTTGTTTGTACAGTGACTTGAATATTCCCCATCTCCGGATTTACCAGTCTTCCTTCCAAACGTTGCTGAAAATAACCGGTACCGGCTTCTTTTGTGCTGTTTTGGTTATTGTAAACTGAATTACCTAATTGGATAGTGATATTCTTATCGTTATGCAAAAGATCTGTACCGGTCATGATCAATGCATATGCTGCATCCGCTGTTGCGATGGTAGTATTCCAATGATTGGATTGTTTATTCAATAAGAGCCAGTTTCTTGCATGATCAATATTTTTTTGTCCACCCACAAAATTCTGATCTTTCAAAATCTCTTGTAGGAACTGTATCACTGTGCTTTGATGTTCTACTTGAGAAGTAAACCATGAATACCCTGAACGATCTTTCCAGTAGATGGTTGCTTTCGCTTTGTCTTCTACTGCATTTTCGAGTATAGGGTTGAGAATATTGACATTGACAAACCTCTTTTCATTGTTTCTGAAATAGATCAATCCTAATAAAGCCTTGTTGTAAATACTTTGTTTTTGAATATTATTCTTACCAAGTTCATAGTAATAGCTGTAAGCATCATTGGCACCTGTTTGCTGAATATCTCTAAAGAAATTTCTCATATACAAATATTGAAGTTCAAACCCTGAAAGCATGGGCTTTATGGAATCGGACTTAGCTGCTTTTGTGGCACGATAATCTCTTGTGATGGTGGCATCAAGAAACTTGATAGCGTTATCAATTACAGGCTTTAATCGAATGGCAACATCCGGTGTTATAGCTCCTAATCTTTTGAGTTTGCCAATACCTGTCATGATATAATTGGTCATGTAGCGATCTGAATATCCACCTTTGAACCAACTGAAGCTGCCGTCCGGTAATTGCGTTTCCTGTAATTTGTTGATCAGCTGTTCCGATTGTTGATTCAAACGAAAGACATCGAATAGCAATGCCAAGTTCTTATTTTTTTGTTCTTGTGATTCTGCTTCAAAAACCCAAGGTGTTTCTTCCAACATGATCTGTTTTAAGGATTGATTCAATTGGAGTTTACTTTTCATCGAAACAGTATCTTTTTGCCAAGCGTCAAATACCTTCTTGATCTTAGGATCTTTATTGATAATGTAATGCGCGAGTGTATTGGCATAAAATCTATTAAAAGTTTGTTCCACACATTCATAAGGATATTCCATCAGATAAGGGAGTGAACGTATAGCTTCCCAAATGGGGTTGGCGTTATAACTGATAGTTAATGCTTCATGGGTCAGACTTGGACTATTGGCATTGATCAGTTTATCAAAACGGAATGTTTGTGTAGTATCTTTTATAATCATGATCGGTAAACTCTCAGTCACCAATTGTCTGTTGGTGAGTACCGGAAGTGTATTTTCTTCACCATCACTAAAATTACCTGCCTTGGCTACCAATCTCCATGTAAGTGCACGATTGAAACTGAATGGAATTTGAATCGGGAATTTTACGATGGAACTTTGTTTAGCAGGTACTGTGAAATATTGTACCGGAAAAACATTCTGGAACCAGCCATCAACAGAAGAGCCGGCATTTGCATCTATCAGTTCCAACATCACTTGTCCGGAAAGTTCTTGATCACTTAAATTGGAAACTTTAGCGCTGAACTCCATTTTATCTCCTTCACGCATAAACCTTGGAGCATTGGCTTGAACCATTAAGGTTTTTTGTGTAATGATATCGGCTTGTGCACTACCAAAAGCAAGATCTTTATTATGTGCTACTGTCATCCATTTCCACTGAGTGATAGCCTCAGGCATGGTGAAACTGATATTGTAATTGCCAACACTGTCAGCATATAATTGCGGATAAAAGAATGCTGTTTCATTGAAGTTTTTACGAATTACTACCGGTGTTTGTGTTTTTTTTGTGGTGAGGATCACGGCACCTTTTTCAGCTTTCTGTCCGTAACGCTTTACAGCTTCAGTGGGGTCCAGCGTTTCTAAAGTAATAATATCAGCCGGATTGATATTTGAAATATCAGCAACAATGGCTCCATCTACTAATAACAGTGAGCCCGGAGAAATATTCGAGGTACTAGCACCCCTGATTTTTATTGCTTCGTTTTCTACAGATATGCCTGCCACATTTCCATACATTGCATCTGCAGGTGCCGCTATAGATTTTTTTTCCATACTTACAGTCTCCCCCGATGCCGGACTCATGGCTTTATTTTGAACCATTAAATTTCTTCGATCATTTTGGTAAGAATGGATCAATGTGTGCGCCAACTTTTCTGCAATTAATTTTCTTGCTTGTGAAGAAAGGGAACCAAAGGGATATTGAGACCAGTATCTTAAATTTTGTACCATTAGCTCATCGGCATGCATGGCTAACTTATCAAGTTCAATTTCTTGGTATTCTATATTTGGGGTGTTGATGAATTTTTCTACTGATTGTTGGAATCCAAAATTATTTCCTGCATTGAAAGTATTGCTCCATCTATTGTTTGGCCATAATGAAGGTATTCTCCATTGGTGTGGTTTGAATTGATCTAAAGAAGCATCATACATTCCAGTGAGTACTTCAGCGTCTGTACTGTCACCTTTTAGACCTTTGACTTTAATGGTCCAGTTTTCTTTATTACCGGGCTCCGTTTTATTACGATAAGATTTGTATTCAATATCTAATTGCTTATTGCTCCAGGGTACATTTACACCATATGTTTGTGTGTACATTCTATTGTGTACCACATATGCTTCTGTGATCATCATGCCACCTCTGTCTGCCTCGGATGGGCTAAAACTGATATTTGTCAACCCCTTTTTTCGGTATTGATAGTTAAGGGTTGATTTTTTATTGGAACGTTCTGTTTTCCTGATCACAAATATGTCATTGGCAGATACACCATGAATAAATAAAGCGGTATCTCCCGGTTCAACATTTTCTTTTTTTGTGAATGTGAAACTATATTCCGGTGAGGGTAACTGGCGTGTTGCATTATTGAACACTTTAAGATAAGTCACAGCTTTTACGATCAATCCATTTTTGTCCTTGGAGCTTGCTTCTATTTCATAATGTCCGGGTGGTAATGGGTTTGTTAAGGTAAGTTTATCTGTATTCTTTGTATCAATATTTGTTTGTTGGAATAGGGCGCCTCTTGACCAGGTAGATGGGTTCGATTCATTTTCATATTCATCATTTGGGAATAAGGATAGAAAATCTTTTTGCGTAAGCACAAACTGGTCCGGTCTTTCCCATAATCTTTTTTTGATCAGTCTATTCGGGTGTTGAAGTGAAGTGATCTTTAATTGTACGATCACAGGTTCTTTTTCATTACTGATATTGGTTGCAGAGACAGCAATATCTTTTAACTGATTGGCATCAGCCCATTCCGGAACATTCAAAGAAAGAAAAAGGGATGTCGTTCCTGCAGTAATATTGGTTTGTGCTGTTCTGGTTTCACCATTCGCATCTGTTACTGTGGCATTGATGGAGAAGTCAAATAGTTGGGTTGCTTCCTTATCAATAATAATATCATCAGCATTCGCTTTGAATTTGATCTGAAAATTCCCTGCTGCATCTGTCGTAAGAATTCCTTGACTGATCTCTCTTCTATCATAAGAAGGCGTTGGTCTTTGCCAATAATTGTAATAACGAAATCTTACATCTCTCGTTACTGAATAAACAACTTTAGCGCCGTCGATATTATTTCCTGCAAATGCTTTGGCACTACCGGTAATAGTGATGCTATCATTGAGCTGATAAGCTTGTTTAGGTTTTTCGAGCGTGACTGAAAAGGTAGGTCGTTTGTATTCTTCTACTGAAAAATAAGTAGAAGAATTACCATATCCTCGGTTTGTATAAATAAAATAATTGCCGGTGAGCCCTTGCATAGGCAAAATAAAACTACCACTAAATGATCCAAATTTATTTAACTGATAGCGGGCGGAATCAATCTTCTTTTTATTAGCATTTTGTAAGTACACCCAAATAGAATCCTTTGTACTAATAATCTTGCTCAGCTTCGTAGCATGATCATTCATAGTGCCAATACCTTTGAAAAAAAGAGTTTGTCCGGGACGATAAATAGATCTGTCAGTAAAGAATACAATTCTTTTTGATTTGTTTTCGTATGCAGCTATTTCGTCCTCATCTGTAAGGCTATTGGTAATAGGTTCGAAGTAGTTGTCATATTCTGCTCTACTAAAAGAAAGTCGATCATTTTTAGTTTCGAATATGTACTTGTATGCTCCATAACCTTTCTTCTCAAAAAAACTCAGGTACCCGTTTTTATCTGTTTTCTTTTTAGCCAATAATTCCAATTGATATTTTTTGAGTGTTCTGTTATAAACATTCTCAAGTATTGATACAGAAACATTAGCTAGGGGTTTACCCGTTTCTCGATGTACAACAAAAATGTCATTCTTATTTTTAATATAACTGATATTTGAAATGATGAATCTTTGATGACTCAATTTTGTAACACTATCATTTTTAAATAAAGGATTATTCGAGCACAATAGTTCATATTCGCCTGATGGTAACTCGGGTAATGCTATTTCGACTGCATGGTATTGATGATCTGAGGTTCTTGGTAGGATTTGCGTACTTGTTTTGACAGGGGTGATCTTCACAATATTCTCCCAAAATTCATTCTTCCATGATTCAGCTTCTTGATCACTGTTTCTGGTTTTAAGGATGCGAATGTATAAGGTGTCGACGTTTTTGTATGAGATGAGCGCTCGGAATTTTTTATTGATCAGATTGACATGTTCTGTTTTTACAGACCAAGTAGGAGCATTGATTTCCCAAAGTAATTGTCGCATCTTTTGAACGGCTGGTAAGGTCTTATCAAATTTTGGTAATGCTTCTATTATGATTTCTTTTGCTTGGGTAAATGCAAATCTGTTTGTAGTATCTAAAAATGGTTGATAATTATTTCCTTTTCTTTTAATTGCATACGCTAAAGCATACCAATAGGCAGCAGTAGCAGGTTCATTTGGGTATGTTGATGTTATGGTTTTCAATGAACTTTCATAAAGCCGATCTTTATCAGGAAAACGTGCTTGTTCGTAAACCCATTCAATTCTCTCTAGATTCATCTTCAGAAGCCAACCAGGGTTACTATCCGTTCTATGTTTTCTGAATAACTGTTGGTATAACTCCAGCGTAATTAAATGATGTGCATCTTCATTCGAAGCGATAAATTTTGTTTGCAAGAACTCGTTTAGTTCACCTAATGCAGCCGTTTGTTGAATTGAGAAAAAGTCACTCGTTCTACTGACGAAATAGTCTTCAGATTGATAAAACTCAATGGCTTCTACTAAGCATAAGTCGGCAAGATCTAGTTGTGTAAAAGAGTGATTGCCTTTGATCAGAATGGCATCAAACTGATGTACAGAAATCTTTTCTAGGTCAGAGATATTTTGCAATATCCATTTGAACTGACGATCAATATTCTTTCTAAAGTCATCAATGGTCCAGGTATTGATATCAGGGTTTGAATTGTTCAATACGGGCTTTCTGGTATAAATCGCCCACCTGTTATCCTGAAGATATTTTTGTAATTGTTTGCTTAATAGTAATCGATATAGACTTTGTATTACCGGATCATTGTTATTTTCAATTTCCTTTTGTAAATCACCTGCAATTTCTACCGGTCCCTTTTCAGTGACAATACTTTCGAGGGAGTAGCGATAGATCAGGCATTTGATCTTTTGTGCAGGTAAATTTTTAGCAACAGCTTTATTATACAATTGATTAACCTGGGCTAAAGCTGTTTTTGTTAATCCATTGTGTAAGATCAATGTATCTATTTGAAGCCATTCTCTTGAAAAACTGGTATCTCTTTGTTGCGCAACAGAACTGATAGTGATGAAGAATAGAAGTACAAAAGCGAATTTCCTTAAGATCATGCATCCAAATTTGGTAGAAAAATACGTTCAATTTAATAGGGATGCAAACATCACGCAATATTCACAGGAATGAGGGTGGATTAACAAAAGTTTAGAGCAAAAAAGAAGCTTGCAGCAATTGCTACAAGCTTACCCCCAATTTGTAGTTGTTGTTGATCCTTGCGGATTGATTTCCAACGCTTGCAAATTCTTAATTTTTCATGAGAGTTCAATACCTGAATTTGGGTATTTTGATGTCGTAACAATTTTGTAATAATGGCTCTATGCTATAGCAGCCCATAAAATAAAAAGCACCTAATGAAATCAGGTGCTTTTCTATCAACAAATGAATGGATGATTATTTTTTTAGTGCAGCAGCCATTGTTTTACCGATATCGGCAGGACTCGCTACTACATCAATACCACACTCAGCCATGATCTTCATCTTAGCTGCGGCAGTATCATCTGCACCACCAATAATGGCACCGGCATGACCCATACGACGACCCGGAGGCGCTGTTTGTCCGGCAATGAAACCAACCACCGGTTTTGTTTTATTTTCTTTGATCCAACGAGCTGCTTCAGCTTCCATGCTTCCGCCGATCTCACCGATCATAATGATACCATCGGTTTCAGGATCATTCATCAATAATTCAACTGCGTCTTTTGTAGGCGTACCAATAATTGGGTCTCCACCAATTCCGATAGCGGTACTGATACCCAATCCTGCTTTCACTACTTGATCAGCAGCTTCGTAGGTCAAAGTACCGCTTTTAGATACGATGCCAATACGACCCGGTTTGAAGATAAAGCCCGGCATGATACCTACTTTAGCTTCACCGGCTGTGATCACACCCGGACAGTTAGGTCCGATCAAACGGGTGTTTTTACCTAAGAGGTAGTTCTTCACTTTCACCATATCCTGAACAGGAATGCCTTCAGTGATACAAACGATGAGGCCAATACCCGCGTCTGTAGCTTCCATGATGGCATCTGCTGCAAAAGCAGGAGGAACGAAAATGATACTTACATCCGCACCGGCTATTTTAACCGCATCTGCTACTGTGTTAAACACCGGACGATCCAAATGCGTAGAACCGCCTTTGCCGGGAGTTACACCGCCAACTACATTGGTACCATATTCAATCATCTGGGTAGCGTGGAATGTACCTTCTGTTCCGGTAAAGCCCTGAACAATGATCTTCGAGTTTTTATTCACTAATACTGCCATGGTAATGGTTTCTGGTATTTGAAATTTGCGGCAAAAATAAGTGAAAAAGGAGTGCCGCCATCATGGATTGAAAGAATGTTCTTTGATCGCATTATCTATCGACAGGAAAATAGGACGAATATTCGAAATTTACACTTGCCCAATAGCTTTGCCAATCAGCTACAGTGTCGGTATTGTTACGCTCCATATAAACAGCGCTTACCATAAATTTCCCGCTATGCCGTTTTGCGCTAATGAATCCACGTGGATTGGTTTTGTAGCTTTCCATGATGATTTTACCTGATTCATTGCGGAACCATGTTTTAACAAGATGATTGGCCAAGGGCTTTCCTTTGAACAAAATTCTGAATCGAACCGAGGGAAGATCTTGCTTGGGTCGTAATCCCGGTGGTGTATATGGGTTCTCCACCGGTATGATATCCAGCGGAAGAGCTGTAGGTGCTGTGCAAACATCTGTTCTTTCATTCCCTACTTGTATGATGGTTTTTACTGAACGCTGGTAATACTCTTTACCATTTTTCAATGATTCACCGTTTTTTGAGCGATATATAATTGCATCCATCAAGCCATCTTCTTCTAAATAGGCTTTGAACTTCTCAGGTTCGAGGTCAATAAAAGAATTGGTACTGTTGAAAAGAATCATGTGCGTACCTTCCTGTTGTAAGGGTAATTTGAGAGAATCGCCTTTTGTTAATGAAATTCTGTTAGATAAGTCTACTGAAGAACCATTCGGTAAAATATGCGTCAGCATTTTGATTTTATCTCTGTTACCGCTCCAATTTTCACCGGTAAAGTTTTCACCCACCCTAAAGCTGATATCTGCTATTTCTCGAATATTATAGAAATACTTACCCGGTTGCAACCAGAATTCATGTCCCGATAAAGCCATGACGAAAAAGAGAAAGCAGGATGATAAGCATATTTTTTTCATAGATCTATATCAGATATGAGCAAGATTGACACTATTCAAAGCTATGAACAATACTGTATGACAGATGAATGCGTAGGGATGATAAAGAAAAAAAGATCCGACATCAGAGATCTGATATCATAAATCCCCCCAAACCCCTACTTTTGCGCCAGAAATAAACCTTTTTATGGCAACTACATCAGACATCAGCCGTGGCATGATCTTAAAGCTCGACGGCAGCTTATATTCAGTGGTAGAATTTGGTGAGAATAAAACCGCCCGAGCAGCAGCAAAAGTTTGGGCTAAGCTGAAAGGCGTGGATAACAAACGTTCTATTGAAAAAACATGGAACAGTGGAGAAAATATTTTCCCTGTGCGCGTGGAGAAAAAAGCATTCCAGTTCTTGTACAAAGACGAGAGTGGTTTCAACCTAATGAATAATGAAACGTTTGAGCAAATTGCGCTGGCAGAAGAAATGATCGATGCTCCTCAGTTTCTGAAAGACGGTTCTGAGGTATTTGTTTATATCAATACCGAAACTGATCAGCCTATTGGAGCTGAATTACCTGAAAAAATCGTTTTAAAGATCACTTATTGTGAACCGGGTTTAAGGGGTGATACAGCAACCCGTGCCCTCAAAGCTGCAACCGTTGAAACAGGTGCTACAGTAATGGTGCCTCTGTTTGTGGAAGACGGCGAGTTGATCCGTGTTAATACCAAGACCGGAGATTATGTGGAACGCGTAAAAGAATAATGTAATTCGTTGATGATAGAAAAGGCACTTTAGGGTGCCTTTTTTAGTTGACAGATCATAGTTGATAGTTGATAGTTGACAGTTGACAGGAATACAACATTCTTCTTTCTGTCAACTGTCAACTATCAACCATCAACTCAAAAAAAGAATATCCCCCGGATTCAAAGAAATCCCCAATTTTTATCAAAAAAAGGCTATTTTGCCCCCCGATTTGACCCAAACTAACCGATTTTACCCAAAAAATTGCCATTATGGATTTAAAGCAAATTCACGAGTTGATTAAGATCATCAATAAGAGTAATATTGGTGAAATCAGTATAGAAGACAAAGATGGTAAGGTAACCATCAAGCAAAAAGAAGAGCCTGCCGTAACGGTAGCGGCACCTGCTCCACAGGTTTTCCATACTTCTCCTGCTCCGGTAGCGGCACCTGCCCCAGCACCGGCTTCGGCTGCTGCACCTGCTGCACCCGCTCCTGCACCTAAAGCAGATAATCTTATTACGATCAAGAGCCCTATGATCGGTACGTT